>JAYTKJ010000528.1:0-27216 GCA_043730365.1 Acidobacteriota bacterium
CGCGTTTCTGCCTGCCACGTTGACGGCTCACCCGATGACCGACGACGAGTTTGCCCTGTTCTGCGGCGAGCACCCGGATCTTTCTTTCGAGATGACGGCAGAGGGAGAGATTGTCGTCATGCCGCCCACGTATTCCTTGACGGGCATTCGAAATCAGGAGATTGGAGCGCAGCTTCGGAATTGGGCGAGGACGGACGGCCGCGGCCTGGCAAGCGATTCCTCCACCGGCTTCGTGCTGCCGAACGGCGCCCGGCGCTCTCCCGATGCCGCGTGGACGCAGAAGGCCCGCATCGAGCAACTCGATCCCGCCAGCCGGGAACGTTACTGGCATCTGTGCCCAGACTTTGTCATTGAACTCAAATCCGCCTCTGACCGGCTGCCCGCGCTACGCAACAAAATGCAGGAGTATCTGGCCAACGGCGCGAAATTGGGCTGGCTGATCGATCCCGAGACCCGCTCCATCGCCATCTTCCGCGCGGATCGCGAAATGGAAACGCTGACCGGCGTTGAGTCGATTGCAGGCGAAGGGCCGGTCGCCGGTTTCGTCCTGGAACTCGGCGCGATTTGGAATCCTCTCGCCCTCTGAAGCTATAAATATGGTCGTTCGTTCACTCGGTCTCCTCCTCGCGCTCGCTCTTATCCCTTTGGCCATCGCGCAGAACTGTGCCTCTACGCCCACCTACACGCCGTGTGACCTCGTGTACGAAATGACCGAGGCTGAAGCCGCGCAGCATCCCAACCCATATCTCACCGTGCAGCTTCATGCCGAATTTCGCTCGCCGCGCCATCGAACCATCATGATGCCGGGATTCTGGGACGGCGGCCGGCGCATGGTGATCCGGATGACGCCGATCGACCCGGGCGACTGGGCCTACCGCGTCACTTCCAACGTCGCCTCCATCAATGGCAAGGCAGGTCAGATCGCCGCACCGGAATCCGGCCATCCCGGATTTCTGCGCGTCGATAACAAGCGCGCGTGGTCCACCACCGAGACACGATCGCCGCATCTTTGGATGGGTGACACCTCCTACCGGTTCGCGTGGATGGACGACGCGCTGTTTGAGCAGATGGTCACCGCGCGCGCCGCGCAGAAGTTCAATCACATTCGCGGGCTCGTCATGCATGACGAAGATCAGTACCGCAAAGCCTACCTCTCGCCGGACCGCCCTAACGTCGAGCACTTCCAGCAGCTTGACCGCCGCATCCGCTCGATGAACCAGAAGGGCATTTTCGCCGACCTCATCCTCGCCGGTGACCGCAATCACCTAACGCGCGTCTTCCCGGAACGCGATCAGCGCGACCGCTACATCAAGTACCTGGCTGCGCGTTACGCCGCCATGATGATCACTTGGCAGGGCGTGCAGGAGTTTGAAGAGTATGACAACGGCCGCGCGCTGCTCAAAGAGTTGAACGTGGCGATCATGAAGCACGATCCTTACAAGCATCCGCGCTCGACGCACACCACGGCCACGTCGGCGCCGCTGCTGGAAGATGGCTGGATGACGCACGCGATGTACCAGAGTTCGGCCAGCGGGTTGGGCGCGGTGGAACGTCAGATCTACGCCGTGCCGATGGTCAACGCCGAGTTCGCCTATGAAGATTCCGGCGCGGGCAAGTCTCATCCGCATCACGTTGACGCCGACACGTTCCACAAGCGCCTGTGGAACACGACCATGGACGGGCAGTATCCCACTTTCGGCAATACGGGCACTTACGGCGGGAGCAAGTTCGCGGTCGACGCCAAGTATCTCGAGTCGCCGGGAACCAAAGCCATGACCGCATGGTTTGAGCTGTTCTCCAAGACGCGATTCTGGGAACTGGAGCCGTATTTTGAGATCACCGCTGGCCGTGCACTGGCGCTGGGTGGGATCGAATATATCGTCTATCTCGAGCAGCCCGGGCCGGTGGAAGTGGTGACGGAAAAGAAGAAGTACGAGGTTTATTGGTTCCGCCCCGGCACCGGCGAAATCGTACAGGAAAAGAAGGAATTCAAGGGCGAGAAGTTCATTGGGCAGCCGCCGGATAACAAATCCGATTGGGTGTTGCACCTCTCACGCGACGGTCGCAAAGAGGGCATGGCCAAGAGCTGGAAGTTTGAGTCGCGAGACGTCGTGCTGCAGGAGATCGAACGTAGTCCAGCGAAGATCCCTTTTGAAATCGAGGCTCCCACGGCTGACTCGCTGCCGGTGGGCAAGCCGGTGCGGTTTGCGGTGAAGCTCACCAAAGAGACACGCGCTTCCAAGGCGATGATCTACTTGTGGACCATCGAAGCCACGAATGACCAGCAAGGTTACCGGGTGTTGGGCACGACGCAGAAGGGCGAATTCACCATCCCGCGCGGCATTGCGCGCACTTATCCGGCCGTCATCAATCTGCGGGTTTTCGGCATGAATGGCAACGGCAAGCTCTACTCGCTGGACCGCGTGCTAAAGGCCACCGAGTGACGGCGGCGGCAGGGATGAACATCCTGGCGATCGAGACGAGCGGCGAGTACGCGAGTCTGGCGGTGCTTGATCGCGCGGGACAACTCACCGAATCTGCGCGGCATTCGCCCGAGGGACATTCCTCGCTGCTGTTCGGCGAGATCCAGTCTTTGCTGCGGCGCGCCAGCGTGCGGATGGAAGATCTGGATTGCTTTGCCGCGGCCGCCGGGCCAGGCTCATTCACTGGAGTCCGCGTGGCATTGTCGGCGGCCAAAGGGCTCGCCGCGGTGATGGGCAAGCCGATGGTGGCGGTATCCAACCTTCAGGCGCTGGCGTGGTTTGGGGAAGCTCCGTTGCGCGCCGTGTTGCTCGATGCGCGTCGCGGCGGGATCTACGCGGCGGTCTTCAATGAGCGGCTTGAACCGGTCCAGGCGGAGATCGTTACTACGCTCGAGCCTTGGCTGGCGTCGCTGCCTGCCGGAGAGGTGGAGATCGTGACCGCTGCTCCGGAGTTGTTGGCCGGCCGCGCGTTGGCGCATCCTGTACGCGTCGTGCAGCCAGAGCTGCTGGCGCGTGGAGTGGCTTGGATTGCGCGGGCGCAGGCGCTGGCTGGAGCGGCGGTTGACCCGGCGCTCACCGATGCCAACTACGTCCGCCGCGCCGATGCCGAGATGAAGTGGGTGGACCGCTAGCTGACGGCTTGCGGTTCGGTCAATCTCCCCGAGACCGACTCGCTCGCCGCCGCGCAGGCTCACAGGCCGAAGGCGGACACGGCCAGACCCCATAAGCGCTAAGATAAGGAGTCGGCTATAAGGACGTGTTCGAAGCGACCGCGAACCGCCCGGTTGAAGTAGGCTCCTTTCGACGGCGCAAAATCCGGAAGAAGCCAAAGTACTGCTGCGGAGCATAAGTGTCGTCACACCCCACGATAAAAAGCCGGTCGTCCCGGAGGCTTTTCGAGTCGCGGACCAGCGGCCTGGATCGGCGTTGGAGCGGCATCACGAATGCTCTTGGGCTTCCCTGAGCCGGTCCAGATCGCCCAGGAACGGAATCGCTCCAAAACGGCCTTGCAGGTAATGCTTCCGGATCTCGAGATCGTTTCGCACTTTGAAGTCCAGCAGCGAGTAGAGCCGTGTCGCCGACTCAGGGTCCTTTTCGGCAAACCAAATCTCGTCGCGCCTCAACAGCGTTAGATCCAACAGATTCGACTCGTGGGACGTCACGATAATCTGCCCTTGCCTGCCCACGCATGAACGCAGAAAAAATTCCAAAAACTTCAAGACCAGCATCGGATGCAGGCTGCGATCTATTTCATCGATAAAACACAAACCGCCGTCTTTCTGCAGGCGGTGAAGGGCTGGAACCAATTGGAGCAGACGCCTGGTACCATCGGATTCCTCAGCCAGATCGGATAATATCGTGTGCTCATCGGAGTCTTTATGAGCGGCACGAATGTCGATCCGATTGAAAAGCCCCCCGCGCTTCCCCTCTACCAGTAGCTCCGTGCCATCGGGCAACGGGACGAGTGATTTCTTGTTCGCCCTGGCGTCGTCCTGCAATCTCGACACCAAGTCCTCGGGAAGCAATCGACGCACATCGTCTTCTGACATCTCCTGCTTGCGGATGTCAAGGTGATCCACTCCCGTTGACGAGGATTTGAGATAGGCACCCGCGAACTCCTTCAACTCCGGTTCGGTTGCCAGGGCTTGCCCAAGCCCCCTAAAGGGCTGATTCGGCGCAATCAGATTGAGACCAGTGTTGAACCACGCCAGAATAGCGCCGAAATCTTTGCCGATGTGCGAAGCTTCAAGCGTAGCCTGGACCGTGGCTAGGAACGACTGGTTCTGCGGCCCCCCTACTTTCGCCAGAGCGCGAAGCTTTTCGTCTGCGCCTTTGAGCCACTCGCCAATTTCAATTACCACCTCTCCACTGGCGTCGGTGGTCCGCTCATAGAGTACCTTCTCTCGCCCTCCGACAACCTGAACCAGCCATTCCTCCAGAATCCGGTCGTCATCAAGCTTGACCCCAAAGCGGTACAGCTTGCCCTCAGCGATGAACTGCAGATCCAATTCGGTCGCCCGCTTCGGCCAGTCCCCGAACCGAAACGGGGCACGGCTGGTCCCGCTGTTCTTCTGCCGCGTTCGTAAGGCGATGTGCTTGAGAAACCGAATGGCTTTGAAGAGGTTCGACTTTCCCGCTCCGTTTGCGCCGTAAAGGACGGCGGCTCGCAGCACTCTCTGGTCAGAGTCAGGGATTGGGACCGCGTGGTCTTCGTGGCTTGCCGTCAGCCGGTTGCTGGCGACCAGTGAAAACGTTGCCTCGGACGAGAAAGACAGAAGATTGGAGACCGAAAATGATACAAGCATGGTACTGTGATTCAATCGCAGTGTTGCACCATTTCAAGACCGTTGTCCAGTCTTAGAATTGCCTCTAGTGTGATAAAATCACGTAATCACAGAGTCACCACCGGAATCGAGGCGGAGCCGTACACGCGCCCCCCTTTGATCGTCGCCACGGGCAGCAGGCGGCGATGAACCACGCGCGATTGCTGCACCGAGTCGTTCAATACAAAGTCGCCTTCGGCTATCTGGAACACCGCCACGTCGCCTTCCGACCCCTCGCGCAACGTGCCCAGGCCTTTGGGGAAGCCGAACGTGTTGGCCGCATTCACGGTGGCGCGCGCAATCACGTCTTCGAGTTTCATGCCGAGATGCAGGAACTTCGACAGCGTCGTCGCCAAGTCCAGCACCGGGCCATGGACGTTGTACTGATGCACATCGCTCGAGATGGTTCCGGGCGCCAGGTCCTGCTTCAGCGCCGCTTCGGCAATGCCCCAGCCGAAGGAGCCCGCGCCGTGGCCTACGTCGAGCCTCACGCCGTTCGCCACCACCTTGCGCACTTCCGGCAGCACGCGCATGTTGGCGTCCAGGATGCCGCCCTCGCCCGCGCGATAGGTGTGGGTGATCACGTCGCCCTTGCGGAGCAGGTCAAGGATCTTCGGAAGCGAAGAAAACGTCCCGCCGATATGGACCATGATCGGCAACCCGACGGCATCAGATGCCTCGCGCGCGAGCTTCAGCGCGTCCAGGTCGTGCCGCCCGGCGATGTTCTCGGTCAGCCTAATCTTGAGGCCGAGAATCACGTCGCGGTTTTGCTCGATGGTCTTGATGGCGAGCTTCGGATTGGCCAGCCGCAGGTCAATCAACTCGCCCCATGGATTGTCTGGCGACAGCGTGGATTGCCCCACCACGGAGATATTGAGCAGCGCAAAGACTCGCGTGTCCACCACGTTGATGACGTACTTGCGGAGTCCCGGGAAAGTGTGCGCGCCCGCTGATCCGGCGTCCACCACCGTGGTGACGCCTTTGGCGATGCAATTGGGATCAGCCGGAATCCCGAGCGGGGCCACGCCATCGTAGACATGCACGTGGATGTCTATGAGCCCGGGTGTAACGAGTTTGCCGCGGGCGTCCACCACTTGGCGCGCCTGAGACTCGGGGATCCCCTCGGCGATGCGCGCCACCTTGCCGCGCGCGATGGCGATGTCGCGGACGGCTGACAGATTCTGCGAGGGGTCGACGACATGGCCGCCCCTCACCAGTAGGTCATACGGCGCTTGCGGATTCTGCCCCCACGCCGCGGCCAGCGTGGATTGAAACAGCAGCGTCCGGCGCGAGTAGGTTCTCAAAAGATGAACTTCATGCAATATTGGAACTCTCGGCCGCGGGTCTCCGGATTCTGAATGAAGGACCGGCCGAACTGCGAGGTTCCAATGGAGCCCGCGGACATGGTCGGATTGCCCCACCAGAAGCTGTTGGTGAGGTTGTAGGACTCCATCTTGAACTCGAGCCGCTTGGTTTCGGTGATCTTGAATTCCTTGGCCAGAGTGGAGTCAAGCAGCCAATATCCGGGGCCAGTGATGCCTTCGTATTGGTAAGGATTGCCGCGTACCGTGAAGGCAGGCAGTTGCTTGAAAGCGGACTGGTTGAACCAGGCGGCGGGGCCGGCGTTGGAGGTCTTCGGGTCCCCCTCCACCAGCGCCTGCGGGAAGCGGAGGAATTCGCCGGAACGGAAGTAGTAGATGTTGCTGGTTGACCAGCCGCCCACGATGGCGTTGAGCACGGGGTGCAGCGAGTTGCCGAAGCGCCGGCCTTTGCCGATGGGCACATCGTAGGTGCCCGACAGCGTCAAACGGTGGCGCGGGTTGTTCGAGTTCAGCCACGTGAACTTGTCGTTGTATTGATCCACCTCATTGAAGAAGGCTCCCGCCGATCCGCCGTAGTTAGTGGTCCGCTCCCGGTTATAGTTGTACGCCATCAGGAAGCTGAAGCCGTTGGTATAGGCGCGCTGCATGCGAACCTGGAGCGCCCGGTAGAAGTTCTTGACTCCCGGAGTGAACTGTTGCTGGATGGAGCTGTACTGCGGATAGGGCCGCAGGAGGCTGACGCGCGATACGTTGGCTTGGCTGCGCAGTTGGCCGGGGAAGTTGGCGGGTGTCGAGTATCCGGCGAATGGGTTCGGCACAGCCTGACTCAAGAAGGCGGCTTGCGAGCCGTACCGATACTGCGGATCGATCTGATTGAGATCACGTGTGTACTCCAGGTCGCGGCCCAGGTTCATGAAGTAAGTGAAGTCGCCCTTGAAGTTGAATGGCAGCTGGCGCTGGAGCGAGAAATTGAAACGGTCATTGATGCCGGGCCGGTAGTTCTGATAAGCGAAGGTGCTGGCGCCGCCGAGATTCGTGTTGACGCCGAAGCCGCGGCCCACCACCGGGACGAGCGGGTTCCGCCCGGCCGGGAAGGGATCGGAGAAGCTGTTTTGCGGGATGCCGTTCACTTGCGGTAGGCCGGTGGTGGAGGCGCTATAGCCGTCGAAGTTGGCGATGCGGCTAATCGTGACCGCCGTGGTCTGGACCGGCACCATGTAGCGGCCCCAGCCGAACTGAAGCACGCTGCGATCATTCAAACGAATGGCGGTGCCCAGACGCGGGAGAAACACGTGCTTGATGGGGTTAAACCAGCGGTTGTTTTTGTCATCGCCGAAAATCCACTGGCCGTTGAAATTCGGCTTGCTGAGCGCCGTCAGTTCCGCCGGAAAATTTGGGGGAGCGGCTTGCAGGACGGGGTTAGCTTTGGTGAGATCGAGAATCCGCGAGAGGCGATTGCCGGTGTCCCAGGGACCGGTTTCGTATTCCCAGCGCAGGCCGGCGTTGATCGTGATGTTACGGCTCAGCTTGATGTCGTCGTGAACAAACGCTGAGTAATAGTTGAGTCGCAGGTGCTGCAGCGGTTGGCTCGAAACGGCGGAGTTATTATCCAACGCGCCGAGCAGGAACGTGGCGTGGCCGTCGCCGCTCAATGGATCGCCCACCAGATGAGTGCTTGACGTCGGGCCCGGCTGGAATTGGAAATTCATAAAATTGAAGGACTGGCCGTGCGCTTCATGACGCCGGTAGTCCGAGCCAGCCTTCAAGTAGTGCTTGCCCATGAACTTGGACATCTTCCCGCTGAAGTTGAGGCTTGACGGTTCCTGGAACCAGTAGCCTGCCTTGCCGTATGCCGAGGAGCCGCCGACGGTGGTGATGTTGACACCGGGATAGTAGATAGCCGGCTGCTCACCTTTGTAGTTGGCATACCAGGGATTGTTGGGCCAGAACGCCTCGAGACCCTTGAGACCAACCGCCTGCGCCGGAGCGTTGTAGTTGTCCTGGAATTCGACGAAACTGCCGCGGAGGTTGAGCACCGTGGTGGCGTTCATCGAGTAGACCATTTCGCCCGCGAGGTTGCGCGAATTCATCACACCACCGTTGTCGTTCGGCATGGCCGCCGAGTTGTTAGGAGTGTAGTTGATCTGGTCGAGCGTAGTCTTGAATTGCGAATACCGTCCGAACACTTTGAGCTTGTCGCTGATGTTGTAGTCCGTGCGATTGGAGAAGTTCCAGTTGTTCACAAACCAGAAGTAGCCGAGCCGGAAATTGTTGACACCAGTGGCGTCGTCACCGGGATTGTTGGGCGACCAGATGTCTTTCATGATGCGCGCCGATGTGGCATCAATCCGGTTGGCGGGAATGATGTTGTTCGGAAATGGCATGCGCTGGGCCGCCGCGCCGTTATTGATGAGCTCCGTGGTGCTAGGGTCAAAGATCGTGCGCAGGCCGCCGCGGTTGTTGCGGGAAGCCGAGAAGTTACCGCTCCGCTCAAGGTCCGTGGGTAGCGTGCGAACTGCGTTGAGCGGCTCCTTGGTGCGCCAGCCTTCGAATACACCAAACGTGAAGAGCTTGTTCTTGATGATCGGCGCGCCGAATGTGCCGCCGTAAATGTGATTGCGAATCAGGTTAGGGCGGCGGGCCAGCGGATTTGAAACCGCGTTGAGCTTAGGGTTACGGCCAAAGTAGGAAGCCGTGCCGTGAATGTCGTTGGTGCCGGACTTCATCGACAGGCTCATGATGCCGCCGGCCGAGTGGCCAAACTCGGCGTCCACCGAATTCTGCTGCACGGTGAACTCCTGCACCGAGTCCATGGGCGGCGCGTAGGAGCCCTTCGGGCCTATTTGCACGGGCGCGCCATCAAGCAGGAGGTCATTCTTGCGCGACGTGTTACCGCCGACATCGATTGACGACGAGGACCACATGAAGTACGGGTTGCGGTCAAAGCCCACGTAGCGGTTCACCACCGCCGGATCAAGCAGCGCCAGCGTGAACGGATTACGCGCCTTCACCGGGAGATCGGTAAGCTGCTTGCGGTCGATCGTCAAATCGCGGGTGGACGTGTTGAACTGCAGTTGGACGGTGGTGGTGGTGACGTTGACGGACTCCACCACGGCGCCGGGCGTGATGACAAAGTCGGCGGTGACGTCGGCGCGGGTTTGTACCAGCACATTCTCTTTGGAATTCTTGGCAAAGCCCGACATTTCGACGGAGAGGTTGTAGGTACCCGGTTCGACGAAGTCAAATATGTAGTGCCCGTTGGCCATGCTCTCCTTGGTGACGGAGGTGCCGGTGTTGATGTTGCGCAGGGTGACCTTGGCGCCGGCGACGGCGGCCCCGGTGGAATCGGTGATCGTGCCTTGCAGGCGGGCGCGATAGTCTTGTCCAAGCAGCAGGCCGCCGAGGGCGATCGTTGCGGCCATAAGTCTAAGGGCGTTCAGCATTAGCCTCTCCTGTATGTGAAAACAATTCTTGGGGACTCGACCCGAGACAACGTGGTTCGGTATTCATATCATGCTGAGCGGCTGGAGGCAAGGGGGGGTCTCTTGCGGCTCGGAGGCGCTGACGTTTTAGTTCGTCCGTGGCGGGGCTGGCGGGACAGGCGTCTTCACTGCATTGCGATCGTTGGTGCAGCCCGCCAGGATCAGGCCAACGAACAGGACAACGAGACCGGGAAGCTTCATCATTCAGCCATTGTAGCGATCATTGCGGGAGCCGTTCCACTGGCTTCCGCGGACCGGTGAGCCGCATCGGGCTCCACGTGGAATCGTCATCGCCATTGCCCCAGATCATAAGATGCCCGCCGTAGCCGCCGCCGTCGGGATCGGTATGCACGACCTCCACGCTATACTCGTCGCCAATCCTGGGCGCGTGCCAGGCAGGGCTGCTCTTGCCGAGCGTGGCAGCCATATCCACGCGTGCTTCGAGCGTGAAATCTCCGCCGCTCCCGTGCATGCGAATGGCGTAGTCCGCGGCTTTGAGCGGCTCTTCGATATAAGTGCGCGGCGCGGCGCCATGCCGCCACCAGGCGCCGTGCTTTGGTTTGCGCGGATCGATTACGAAGCAGAACGCATTGTCGCCTTCGCCGAAGCTTTCGGCCTTGGCGTCGCGCGGAGCTTCGACGAACCAGCAGATGGCGTCCTTGAAATACCAGCGCTTGTCTTCGTGCGCCGGGTCCACCACATCGTTGACGTTGTCCTTCACCTCAGCGCCGAGGTACAGATACTTGCTGTCCCAGGCCATGTAGTAGCGCGCCGAGAGGTCATCTTCCGGCGTCGCGGTCTCCTGGCCGTGCAGCGTGAGCCGATTGCGCTTGCCGCCGTCATACCAGGGAGCTTGCGCCACGCGGTGGATGTCCCACACGCCATCGTGAAAGGCGCGATCCTTCCATTCGTTCAGATCGCCGTCGATGTGCGCGGGCGAATCGAGCAGCGGGATCAGCAGAGTGAGTAGTTGTGCGGCAGCCTGCATAGAGTGAGTTCGCCCTACAATCATAAGATGACCGGACTCATGATGGATGCCATCTCCAAGGACCACGTCACCGGCGAGGGTCACCCGGAGCGTCCGGCGCGATTCGATGCGGTGGCCAAGGCGCTCGCCGGCGGCGGGCATGTGGAGGCTATGCAACGCATCGCCAGCCGCGTGGTGACCGACGATGAGGTGCTGGCGTGCCACACTGCGCCGTATCTGAAGATGGTGGAGCGCGATATCGCCGTGGGCCATGGCACGTTGAGCACGGGGGACACCGAAATCGGACCAAAGTCGCTCGAAGTGGCGCGGCGGGCCGCCGGCGGCGCTCTGCAAGCGGTGGACGCGATTTTCACCGGCAAAGTAGGCAATGCGTTCTGTGTGGCGCGGCCGCCCGGGCATCACGCGACGCCGGGGCGCGGGATGGGCTTCTGCATCTTCAACAATGTCGCCATCGCGGCGCGGTACGCGCAGAAGAAGTACGGCGTCAAGCGCGTCTTGATCGCCGATTGGGATGTGCACCACGGCAACGGAACACAGGACGTGTTCTACTCGGACGGCAGCGTCTTCTTTTTCAGCACGCACCAATCGCCGTGGTATCCGGGTACGGGCGCGCGTCAGGAGACCGGTGAGGGCGTGGGCAAGGGCACGACACTCAATTGTCCGTTTCCCGCCGGTGCAGGCGCGGACGAAATCCTGGGCGCGTTCCGCGATCAACTCGTGCCCGCGATGGCCGCATTCAAGCCCGAGTTCGTGATTCTCTCGGCCGGCTTTGACTCGCGCCAGGGCGATCCATTGGGCCGCTTTCAGCTTACCGACGCCGATTTCGCAACCCTCACCAACACGATGCTCGAGCTGGCTGACCAACACTGCAAGGGGCGGCTGTTGTCCATGCTTGAAGGCGGCTACAGCTTGAGCGGGCTCGCTGCGGCGGCGTCAGCCCATGCCGGGGCCTTGCGCGGCGGGATACAATCGCGGGGATGAAGCGACACCAATGGTCCGATATCCCGCGCGAGCAACTGAATCCCGATTTCGCGCGGCAGGTGATCCATACAGACCGCATGACCATCGCCCGCGTGTACTTGCGCGCCGGCTCCACGGTCCCGCGGCACAGTCATGAAAACGAGCAAGTCTCGGTGGTGGACAAGGGCCGTCTCAAGTTCGTTTTTGACGATCGGGAAGTGATTATCGAGGCCGGGCAGTGCATGCAGATCCCTTCGCACGCGCCGCACAGCGTAGACGCCCTGGAGGATACCGAGGGCTATGATTTGTTCGCGCCGGTCCGCGCCGACTGGCTGAGCGGCGACGACGCCTATTTGCGCGGGGGCGGTGCGAGCGGCTCCACTAAGGCTTCTTCTTGAGCGGCTGATTGCGCCACACATAGAACGTGGACGGCCCCAGCCCGATGAGGTCCATCCGGCCATCGCCGTTGTAATCGACCGGCCAAACCGCAATCAACCCGCCGGTCAGATCTATGCGTGTGCCCTGATACGTGCCGCCAGGCATGCCCCAGTAGATCAGGAGGCGTGAACCATCGCCGGCGTTCTCGCCGATGATGATGTCGGTGAGCGAGTCGCCATTCAGATCGGCCGCCGCCAGCGCCTCGGGATGGCGAATCGGGGGTACCGCTTCGACCACCAATTGCTGCCACAACTGCTTGGGATCCTTCCCCGGATCGAAGAGCGCCACCCGGGCGGGCGAGGCGGTGGCCTCGGCTGCCAGCAGCGAAGGGAACCGGTTGTCGGCATGGGGCACCAGCGCCAGCTTGAGCATCGCCGATTGCGCATCTTCCCACCACTTGTTGATCGCAAAAATGTGCCACGGCTTGTCTGCCGAGGGTGGCGCCTGGAACCAATAGTTCCCGCCGAAAAGATCGGGCTGCCCGTTGCCGTCGACATCGTAGCTGATCAGTCCGCTCTGGGCCGACGGCGTGTAGATCGAATAGAGTTCGCGGTAGGACCACTTTTCGTTCGGGTCGGCCGGGATTTCGTAAAAGCGCAACTGCGAGTGGCGATGCAGGAGCGCCACGCCCGCCGTCCCGAACATCTGTGTCGGGAGGCAGTCGGTGAAGTCGGCGTCGGTGTCGATCACGTGCAGCTCGCCCTTGGGCGCTTCCAGCCACACCATGCGGCCGGTCTCGCCCGGCGGCCCCTTTTCAAAGAGCAGCAGGTCAGGCTGGCCATCGGAGTTGACGTCGAGCACACAGCCCCCGGTCCCGAATCCACCGCCGGCGGAAATGCGAGTCTCTTTGCCGCTTGGGAAAGCAATGGAAACCACAGCGTTGCCCCACGCGAGGACGCGTCGAGAGGCTTTGTCACCCGGGATCAGCGCGGCTCCGGCGAATGTCGCGCCTTCAAAGTCCACCATCTGAGTGCGGCGGAAACCAATCCGCTCCTGCGCGACTATCAACGGCGATAGCATCATTAGCGCCGGCAGCAAGACTAGTGCCAGCCCGCGCTGGTATGCTGGGCGAACGTGCGCGAATTGAAGCGGCTGCTGATTCATCGGGACGAAACTGCACAACTGGATCTGGCTGCCCTCGAAATAGCGCGGGTAGAATTTCCAGATCTGGAGCCTGAGCCGTACGTGGCTCTCCTGGACTCCCATGCCCGCGAACTGCAACGGTTCATCGAGCGATCCACTGGATGGGAGTTCATCCGCGCCGCCAACCAATACTTTTTCGAGACGTTAGGTTTTCAGGGAAACCAGCAAGACTATTATCACGCACACAACAGCTGCCTGAACCAGGTGCTGCTGAACCGTACCGGAATTCCCATTACCTTATCCTTAGCGTACATTGAGATCGCCCGGCGGCTCCACCGGCCGGTTGTGGGCATCGGCTTGCCAGGCCATTTCCTGGTTCGGTATCAGGACGACTCGTATACGACGTGGGTCGATTGCTTTCAAGGACGTGAAGTGTCGTTTGAAGAGTGCCGCGCGCTAGCGCTGGAAACGGCCCGGATCGACATCCTGACTTTGCCGTCGGCGCTAGTGCCGGTAACGAAGTGGCAGTTCGTGGTCCGCATGCTGAATAATCTCCGGAACGTCTACTTTCAAAAACGGGACTGGCCGCGAGCGCTGTGGGTTCTCAATCGCCTGATTGACGCGATGCCGCAATCGGCGCTGGAGCGGAAACAACGCGGCGTCTTGCGGCTCGAAGGCGGAGACGCGTCTGGAGCGCTGGAGGACTTTGAGGTCTATCTGGCGATGGCGTCATCAAGCGACGAGGATTGGGCGCAAATCGCGGGGGAGGCAGCGCGATTGCGCGGCGGCCCGGTGAACTGAGGCCGGGGGGCATCACGCGAAACTGCAAGCCAGGGCTAGGGCCGCGTGCAGTTCCCGGTCGTATTGCCGGCCGCCGATCTCGGTAGCCCCGAACTGCGCCAGATGATCGGTGAGGTACTGCACCTCCAGCAGCGCAAAGCCGCGCTCGCGCAGGCGAAACACCAATTCCGCCAGAGCCACCTTGGACATATCGCGCACGGTGTGGAATTTTGATTCGGCGAAAAACGCGCCGCCGATTTGCACCCCATAGACTCCGCCCGCCAGCGCGCCATCCACTCTGATCTCCACCGAATGGGCCTTGCCCCGCCGATGCAGGTCACCGTAGGCGGCCAGGATGCGGCTATCGATCCAAGTGCCCTCCCCCGGCCGGTTGGCGCAGGCTCGCATTACCCCGGCGAAGTCTTCGTTCACCGTTACGCTGAAGCAACCCTGCCGCAGCGTGCGCGCCAGGGACCGTGACACATGAAAGGCGTTCAAAGGAATGATCGCGCGCCGGCTCGGCCTATGCCATGTGATCTCGTCGCGGCCCGGGTTGGCCATCGGAAAGAGCCCGCGCGGGTAGTACGCTTCCAGCATGTCCGCCGACAATGTGGAGGTGACGAATTGAACATCCATTGCGATTGCAGTTACCTTCCCGGACGCGCTACCGTCATTAATAAGAATAAACATGCGGCACCTGTTTCTCTTGTTTCCCTTGTTGCTGGCGGCGGGCGATGCGGACGATTGGCCCCGTTGGCGAGGCCCATCCAACAACGGCGTAGCCCGGGGTGGCGATGTGCCCACCGAGTTTGGCGAGGGCAAGAATATTGCCTGGCGGCTCGATATTGCGGGCCGCGGATTCTCATCGCCGGTCATGTGGGGCGACAAGCTTTTTCTCACGACGGCGATCCCGACGGCGGAAGCCCCGGCCCCGGAAGCGGGCGCGCGCCGCGGTGGGCCGGGCGGAGGGGCTGGGGCCGGCAGGGAACACAAGTTCGTGGTGATGGCGATCAACGCGAAAACCGGCAAGCCGATCTGGGAGCGGGTGGCTAAAACCGCCACACCGCACGAGGGCCACCACGGCCGCTACGGGAGCTTTGCCTCCAACAGCCCGATCACCGACGGCAAGTATCTGATCGCGTTCTTCGGATCGCGTGGTCTGTATTGCTATGACCTCGACGGCAAACTGATCTGGGAGAAACAGTTCAGCCCGATGCACATGCGTCTGGAGTTCGGCGAGGGCTCGGCGGCCGTGCTGCACGGCAACACGGTGCTGCTCAACTTCGATCAGGAATCCGGCTCATTCATCGTGGCGCTGGACAAGACTACGGGCAAAGAGCTTTGGAAGAAGGAGCGGGAGGAGGTCAGTTCCTGGGCCCCGCCGTTCGTGGTGAGGTTCAACGGCCGCGATGAGGTGATTCTGCCGGCGTCCGGGAAGGTCCGTTCTTATGATCTCGCGAACGGCGAGTTGATCTGGGAGTGCAAGGGGCTGGGCTCCAACGTGATCCCATCGCCGGTTCTCGTGGACGACAAGATTGTCATCGTCATGAGCGGCCATCGCGAGCCGAATTTGCTGGCGATCAAGCTGGGTGGCAAGGGGGATCTGACTGGCACCGAGTCCGTTCTCTGGACCAATCAGCGTGGCAACTCTTACACTCCTTCGCCGGTGCTGCATGAGGGCAAGTTCTATATGCTCACCGACAATGGAATGTTGAGCTGCCTTGAGGCGACTACCGGCAAGCCCTATTACGCCCAACAGCGGTTTGCGACCCCCTATAACTTCAAGGCTTCGCCCGTGGCTGTGAATGGCAAGCTGTTTCTGTCTGCGGAGAATGGTGACGTGGTGGTGGTGAAAATGGGTGAGACCTTTGAGGTTCTGGCCACCAATTCATTCCCTAACCATATGTTCATGGCGAGTCCCGCCGTCTCTGGCGACAGCATGTATTTGCGAAGTCATTCCACGCTTTTCTGCGTGAGGCGCTAATCGATTTCCCCCCCCGGCAAGGTATGGACTCCCCGTCTCAATTGTGGGAATAGTAGTAGGAGGTCCCGTTGTCGCGGTGGAGTAAGCTCCCTGCGCGCGTTTTTTGTGGACCCATTTAAATCTTCCGGGAGAAAATAACCAGAACATGCGAGTCCATCAACTTGGCGCTATCTGTGTAGGCATACTTACACTGGCGACTGTCGCTTTGGGTGACCAGGTCGTCATGAAGAACGGGGACAAGGTTTCAGGCGCCTTCGTCAAGAAGGACGCCACGACTCTTACCATTAAGAGTGAGTTCTTCGGGGTCGTGACCTTGCCATGGGACCAGATTGAAACCGTCAAGGCTGACACCCCCATCAATGTCGTGCTGCCGGGCAATCAGACCGTGAAGGCCACTTTGGCCACAGCGGGCGACAAGGTAGACGTGGTGGCGGCAGGCGCCGACAAGCGCCAAGTAGCGGCCGGAGACATTGTCGCGCTACGCAACGGCGACGAGCAAAAGGCGTACGAGCGCCTGCAAGCGCCTAGACTGGCGGATCTGTGGGCGGGTGGCGCGACGGTGGGCTGGGCGGGCACGAGCGGCAACGCCAAGACCGCCACGTTCGCGATTGGCATGAATGCAGCTCGCGTCACCAATACCGACAAGCTGTTCACTTATTTCAACTCGATCCGGGCTTCGGCGTCGCTGAACAAAGTCAGTTCGCAGACCGCGCAGGCCGTGCGTGGCGGTTGGGGCTATAACCGGAATCTGAAGCCGCGCGTTTTCTTCAACGGCTTCAACGATTGGGAATACGACAAGTTCCAAAGCCTGGACCTGCGCATGGTTCTGGGCGCAGGCCTTGGCTTCAACGCCTGGAAGGGCGAACGCGGTCGCCTTGACGTCTTGGGTGGTATGGCTTACAACCGTGAGAAGTTTGACCCCGGTCTGCCGTTGAAGCCCTTCACCAGGAATGGCGCCGACGCGTACTGGGGCGATGACTTCAACTACAAGTTGAACAGCCGCACTTCGTTTTTTCAGGGTTTTCGCATGTTCAACAACCTGCAGAACAGCAATCGGTGGCGCATGAACTTCGATGCGGGAGCCAACACGCAGTTGACCAAGTGGCTGACGTGGAACTTGGCCATTAGCGATCGGTTCCTGAATCTGCCGGTGGCCGGGCGGTTGAAGAACGACTTCCTCTATACAACCGGTCTCGGCTTCACGTTCGCCAAGTAGAGTAAAGTTATTCGGGATGGTCTACGGCAGAGCCGAGGCGGTAGACCGTTCCGGGCAGATAGTCGATGGCGTAGACTTCGCCGGCCTCATCCTCGCCGAAGGCGGACCAGTTGCGTTGATCGTCTTCGAAGAGTAACTGTTGCGCCCACTGCTGATCCTGATCCTTCACAGCTCCCCAAATCCGGCCGAGGCAGAAATCTCCGTATAAATACGCGCCTTGGAGCGGGGCCAATTCTTTCCCGCGATAAACGTAGCCGCTGGTGACCGAACAACCTTCAGTGTCGTGATGGTAGGCGATTGCCGGGGCGCGCAAGCCTTCGGTGGAACATTCCAGCTTGTTGTCGAAGCAGTCATTGGCTTCAAGGACGCTCCAGCCGAAATTGGCCTTCACCATGCCGTTGGGCTGGTAGTTGACTTCTTCCCAGGTATTCTCGCCCACATCTCCGATAAACAGGTCTCCCGTGAGCCGGTCAAAAGAAAAACGCCAAGGATTGCGCAGACCCAACGAATAAAGTTCCCACTCGGTGGCGCCGCCTTCGGCATCCCAGCGCCACACCTTACCGAAGGGACTGGCCGGATCCTGCGCCGACCGCAAAGGATTGGCGCCGCCGGCTCCGTCTCCCAGACTCACGTACAACTTGTGATCGAGCGGATGAAAAGCCAACTGGCCGCCAAAATGGTTCTCGTAGAAGTGCTCCACCCGGAAAAGGACTTCTTCGCTCTCGGGATCGGCCCGATTGGGATTCGTTGCACTCACTTTGAAGCGCGCGATATGGATCTGATTGCGGTCTCCGGTGTAGTAAACGTAAAAGCGCTGCGACTTGGAAAAGTCCGGAGCAAAGGCCACGCTCAACAAGCCGCGCTCATCGCAGCAGATCGGATCCAGCTTCGACATCTTTTCTGAAATATCCAGAAACGGCTCGGCTAGTAATTTTCCCTCCGCAATGATACGGATCCTTCCGGTTTGCTCGGTGACAAACATGCGCTTAGACCCATCGCCGGCATGTGTAAGCGAAGTGGGCCGTTGGAGTCCGTTTACAACTTCGGTGAGGCCTAACTGCGGGAGCGGCTCGGCGGCGAAGAGATAGCTGCTGAAGATAACGAAAGCGAACGGGGAGAACTGGGCGGTTCGAATCATGTTCCTATACTAACCCAACAAGCTCCGGTACAACTCGGAATAACTGGCGGCCGAAGCGCTCCAGGAAAAATCTTGCGCCATGCCGAGCCGCATACGCCGCTTCCAAGCCTTTGAATCCAGGCGGAATTCGTCGAGCGCCAGCCGGATTGCGGCAAGAAAATCTCTTGCCTCGTAACCGGAAAACTTGTACCCGGTCTTGGTATCGACGGTGTCATCGAGCCCGCCGGTGGCCCTGACTACCGGGACCGTGCCGTATCGCAAACTGTACATCTGGTTCAACCCGCAGGGTTCAAACCGGCTCGGCATCAGAAATATATCGGCGCCGGCTTCAATCTGGTGCGCGAGTTTGTTGTTGTAGCCGATATGGCCCGCTACGCGGCCCGGGAAATCCACGGCCAAGCGCCGAATAAAGTCTTCATGAGCCGGGTCCCCGGAGCCCAACACCGCCAGGCACACGCCGTCTTCGGTCAGTAGGTCCCCGGCGATCTCCATGAAGAGATCGATCCCTTTCTGATGGGCCAGCCGCGTCACCATGCCGAGCAACGGCCGGTCCATGTTCTCCTCCTCGAGCCCGAGGCTGAAGAGCAGATCGAGTTTGCAGTCGCGCTTTCCTTCCAGATGATTTTCGTCAAAGCGGCGCGCGATGAGAATGTCGTTGCGCGGGTCCCACTCGTCATAGTCGCAGCCATTGAGGATGCCGGAGAGCTTATGTGCGTTGGCGCGCAAAAGCCCGTCGAGGCCAGAGCCAAATTCGGGTGTCTGGATTTCGCGGGCGTACCGCGGGCTGACCGTAGTCACCGCGTCGCCGAAAATGATGCCGCCCTTCATGAAGTTGATGTCGCCAAAAAACTCGAGGAACGCCGGCTGCATCAGCCCGGCATCGAGCCCCAGTTCAGCAGCCTGACCGGCGGTGAATCGCCCCTGATAGTCCAGATTGTGAATTGTGTAGACGATCTTGACGCGGGAAAACTGCGGATCAAGCGCGTAGCGCGTGCGCAGGTAGGTGGCACACATCGCTGCCTGCCAATCGTGCAAGTGAATCACGTCGGCATTGAACAAATTGCGCAGCACACCCAGCGCGCCATGGCAGAATGCGGCAAAGCGGACGTGGTTGTCCAGGTAGTCCCGGCCGCCAGCGTTGTACAGGCCGGGCCGGTCAAACAGCGTGGGGCAATCCACCAAAAAATAGCGCCCGCCGTTGACGATCTTTTCCCAGAGGCTGCATGAGAGGAAGCGCGCGCCCACGTGCACGGGGTGATGGTCCCACACTCGCACTGCGCCATCGAGCGAAATGACTGCGTATCGGGGCAGCACTACGGCCACGTCATGACCTTGCTCACGGAGTGCTTTGGGGAGGGAGCCGACCACATCGGCCAAGCCTCCGGTCTTCACCAGCGGCGTGGCCTCAGAGGCGACCATTAGGATTCGAGACAAGATCTTTCCAGTGTAGCCGCGTCCCGGCGCAGCAGAAGGAAATTGGTGGACGGCATGGGATTCGAACCCACGACCCCCACGTTGCGAACGTGGTGCTCTCCCAACTGAGCTAGCCGCCCACTGGTACGATGGGTAACTTCAGTTTACCATGGATGTTTGCCTGTGAGCAGCTTAACGCCCGAACAACAGATCGAGAGAATGCGCCGGGAGTGGGATGAACGCGCCCGCGAGAACGCGCGTTACTACGTGAACACCGAACGGGATGACTGGACCGACGAGCAGTTTTTCGCCTCCGGCGAGCGCACGGTCGCCGAAGAGATTCTCACCGACATGATCAACATTTGCCAAGGCAAGGATCCCAAGCAGATGTCGGTGCTGGAGATCGGCTGCGGCGCCGGCCGTGTGACGCGCGCACTGGCCCGGCTGTTCGGCCATGTGTATGGCGTCGACATCAGCGGCGAGATGATTGCGCGTGCGAAGCAGGCCCTGGCCGATCAACCCAACGCGCACGTGTTTCAGAACAGCGGGACCGACCTGGCCGTGCTAGGCAACGTGCAGATCGATTTCGCCTTCTCCAGCATCGTCTTCCAGCACATTCCCAGCCGGGAAGTAATCGAAAACTATGTGAAAGAAGTGCATCGGCTGCTGCGGCCAGGTGGTTTGTTCAAGTTCCAGGTGCAGGGAGACGCCTCGATTCAGGCGCGCCCGGACGACACGTGGCTCGGAGTGTCGTTTTCCGACGCGCAGGCAGTTCAACTGGCTGAGCGCTGCGGCTTTGAACCCCGGCACCGGCATGGACAAGGCGACCAATACTTCTGGCTTTGGTTCTTCAGGAAGTAGCGGGATACTTGCGCGGGCGTCCTCGCCGTTTCTTGCCGGGCGGCGCGGCTGCTGTCCCACCGGACTCGTCTGGCCCGGCTACCTTACCGGTGGCTAATTCTTCCAGCGCGGCGATCGCTTTGTCGATACGCTTTTTTTCTTCGTGGAGTTCTTCGATAATCTTGAAAATGTTCATGGGGAGCTGAGGGCTTTCTGTCTTGATTAGCGTAAACTGAACAGACCCAAAAGCCCAGAGTCCCAGAGGCGATTAACGTACCAAAAACGGCCAGTTTTGTACTAATTTGTAGCCGTAACGGGTAAGTAAGAGGTATACGCTTCCCAGCAGTAAAGTCAAGATTCCGGCGATGACGCCGAGGATCGAAACCCACGGCAGGCGCCGCCCCGCGCGGCTCAGGTACAACACGTAGGCGGCAAAGACGCCGGTGAAGTAGAGCAGCACCATCGGCACCGAGACCAGCATCAGATTGATGACATCCGGCGTGGGTGTGATGACGGCCGCGACAATCACGATGATCATGATCGCGTAGCGGGAGTTGCGCACCAGGAATTGAGGCGTAACGATTTTCAGCAGCGCCAGGATGAAGATGAGAATGGGAAGCTCAAAGACAATGCCCATGCCAAGGGTCACGTTAAAAAACAGGTCGAAGTATTCAGATAGCGTGACGCTGACCTTGATGCCCATGCCGTTGCCGATACCGAGGAGGAAGCCCAACCCCAGCGGAAAAGCCACGTAATAGGCAAACGCGCCGCCGAGGATGAAAAGTGCCGCACTTCCCACGATAAAAGGTCCGGCCCAACGCCGCTCTTTCTTGTACAGTCCTGGCGCGATGAATGACCAGATCTGGAAAAGCAGCCAGGGCGAGGAGAGGAAGATCGCGCACAAGACTGGCAGCTTTACCCAGAGAATGGAAAAGCTTTCGGTGGGAGTGAGGACGACGAGTTCAGCGTTGCTAACGCCGTTGATCGCCATGGCTTTGACATAGGGTTGGCGGATCGCCTCCCAGATCATGGGCGTGAAATAGATACAAGCCGCAAACGCCACGCCGATCCCGTAAATCGAACGTAGCAGCCGCAGCCGCAGTTCTTCCAGATGTTCTAAGAACGACATGCGCAACATGCCGTCGTGCGCTTCCTCGTCATCGTCCTCTTTGTCCGGAGCGGGAGGGGGCGGAGGGGGTGGTGGTGGCAAGGACGGCGCCTCCGGTGGCGGAGCCGCGATGGCCAATTGATTGGCCGGCTCCACCACCGGAACGCCGTCCTCGTGAGGAGGATGATCGTAGCCGTAGTCGTCGTAGTAGTTGTACGTATTGGTCGCGTCGTGGACCGGGTCCAGTGACGATTTCTGCCCGCCCGTTTCTTCGGGCACACTACCGGGCTTGTTCTCGGTTGAGTCCATCGCTTGTGTTGTATTCCACTCGGCTGTTTCAGCCAGCCGGCGGCTTTGTGCCATCCACGAAAAAACGGGCGGCTACTCTAATTGACTTAGGCGCGAACATCCTTGCCGTGCGTCTCGGCCGGAGCAACCGCCTCGGTGGCGACTGCCGCTGCCGTTGACACGGGGGCGATTCCGCTCGTCGCATTCGACGCCGCTTCTATCGAAGTAGAAACGGCCGGCTCGGGAGCCAGAGCAGTCTGTTCGGCGGCCTGTACTGCGGCTTCGCCTACCGTTGTTGAGCCGGCTGCGGGCGTCGTCGTCGATGCAATCGACTCCGTCCCAGTGCCGCCGTACTCATACCCTGAGTCATAGGAATTGTAGTGATCGGTCCCATCGTGATACGCGGACGAAATTTCGCCCTCGATCTTCCGGGTTTCCTTCCTGAAAGACTCGGTTTCGTGTTCCATCGACGCCATCTCCCGATCCCAGGTAGACCTGAGCTCGCTTGAAGCCCGACGGAACTCTGTCATCGCCTTGCCGATGGTTTTGCCCAATTCCGGCAGCTTCTTCGGGCCGAAAATGAGCAAGGCAAGGACGAAGATAAAGATAGTTTCCTGCCAGCCCAACGGACCCATGCAAAATACTCCTTCAGACAACAAGACGTAACAGCAACTTCATTCTAACGCGGATTCAGCCGGCGGCGTGCCTCCCGGACGCGCGCGGCCGCTTCAACCCCCGTGGAGGCCATCGCCGTCAGGTGCCCCATCTTGCGTCCCGGGCGGGCCTCGCTCTTGCCGTAGAGATGCAGTTTCAGCTCCGGCAGGGCCAGCGCCGCTTCCCAGCGAGGCGTTCCGGATGTCCACACATCTCCCAGCAGGTTGGCCATCGCCGCCGGGCGCAGCTGTTCGGTAGAACCGAGCGGCAAGCCACAGACGGCGCGCAACTGCTGCTCGAATTGGCTGGTGAGGCAGGCGTCCACGGTGTAGTGGCCGCTGTTGTGGGGCCGCGGCGCCAGCTCGTTCACGATCAGGCGGCCGGAGCGCGTGAGAAAAAACTCGACGCACAGCATGCCCACGACGTCCAGCGCCTCCATGACGGTGCGGGTGATGTCGATCGCTTCGGCATACACGGCGGGGGTGACCGCGGCGGGCGACGTGGTCACGTCCAGAATATGGTGGGCATGGTCATTGCGCACGACGCCAAAATGCGCCATCGCGCCATCGACGCCGCGCGCGGCGATGACTGAAACTTCCGATTCGAAATCGACAAAGGACTCAAGCACGGACTCGCGCCGCCCGGTAGTTTCCCAGGCCGTGTCGAGGTCGGTATCGGCGGTAATCTTCGTCTGGCCCTTGCCGTCATAGCCAAACCCGGCCGTCTTGAGCACGGCGGGCGTCCCAATGCGCGCGACGGCGCCACGCAGTTCCTCCGCTGAATTCACGACGGCAAACTCGGTGACCGGAATGCCCTGTTGCGCTAGAAACTGCTTCTCGCGCTTGCGATGTTGGGTGGTGTGCAGCACGTTGCCTGCCGGCCGCACCGGGGTCAACTGTGAGGCCGCTTCGGTGCAGGCATGAGAGACGTTCTCGAATTCAAACGTCACCACGTCGACCTTGCCGGCGAACGCCCGTACGGCGTCAAGGTCATCGTAGGAGGCGCAGACTTCCACATCCGCAATCTGGCCGGTGGGGGTGTCGTAGTCTGGAGAAAAGGTATGGACGCGGTAGCCCATCCGGCGGGCGGCGATCGCAAACATGCGGCCCAATTGGCCACTGCCGAGCACGCCCACCGTCGCCCCAGGCAGAATAGGCGCCGGACTTTTCACAGGCTTTCTTCCAGCACTTTGGCGGTCTGCTCGCGCCGGAAATCGTGGAGCTTCTGGCGATACTCCGGATACTTGGCGCCGAGAATCGCCACGGCCAGCAGGGCCGCATTGACCGCGCCGGACTTGCCGATCGCCATGGTCCCTACGGGTACGCCGCCCGGCATTTGTACGATCGACAACAGCGAGTCCACCCCACGCAGCACCGCGCTTTCGATGGGCACCCCAAGCACCGGTAAGGCTGTGTGCGCAGCCGTCATGCCGGGCAGATGGGCCGCCCCGCCCGCCGCGGCGATGATGATTTCAATCCCCGCACCCTCGGCGTTCCTGGCAAACTCGGCCATCAGCTCCGGCGTACGGTGCGCCGAAACGACGCGGCAGAGGTGGGGCACGCCGAATCGCGACAGCATAGCTTCGGTATGCTCCATGGTTGCCCAATCCGATTTGCTACCCATGATTACAGCCACCAGGGGGCGCTCGGCGGCAGGGGGAAAGAGAGGGGGATGGGCCATTTGCGGAATTTTCATTGTAGGGCATGAACCCGGATGGGTGTATGCTACTAAAAACGTGGAAAGCGCGATTCGTACACAGTCATCGAGTGGAGCCATGACGAGCCATGCGGCCCAGGAAGCCGTATTAACGCTTCTTTTCAGCCTGTTGGGGCTCAGCCTCAACGGCGGCGCCTTGTTTGTCGTGCGGAGCCCGCTAATGTATTTCGGAGTGATCCTCGTGGCGGGCCTCCTGTTTGCCATGAGTGCCGGAATGCTCTCGCGGTGGTTCCGCAAGTACGGACGGCGGCGCTCCCGGCATGGGAATCTGGCCCGGGGGCAGGTGGCGGCCTTGTTTGCGTTCCTCGCCTTGCTACTGCAAACCGTTTTGTTTGTTACACACGTTTTCCTGGCGACAATTCGGTGGCGCGGGTTCTAGCTCCCTTGCCGAAAGGGAGCGTTATGGGCGTCGGGCCCGGTCTTTTCATTGCTGTCGCTCTTGTGCTGGCCATGGCGGGCTGTACCGCCAATCCGGGGGCTGCATCATTGCCCGCGACGCCGGGCGCGACGGAGCCGGAAGCAGTGGCTGTGATCGCCGGCACAGAAGGTCCTGCAGTGGACGCCGATGGCTTCGTCTACTTCACCGAACTCATCAGTCAGCGCATTCTGCTGTATTCGCCCAACGGCATAGTTTCGATCTACCGGGGCGACAGTAATGGCGCCAACGGCATGGTGATCGACACGCAAGGCCGACTGATTGTTTCCGAAGCCAGCGATCGCCGCCGCCGTCAGCCGCGCATCACGCGCACCGATCTGCGGGCCGGGCAGATCGAAGTCCTAGCCGACAACTACCGCAGGGCGCCGTTTGCCGCTCCCAACGACGTGACCCTCGATGGCGCCGGCCGCATTTATTTCACCGACGCCGGCCCGGTGGGGCAGTTGGACGGGTCCGTCTATCGGATCGATCCCGATGGCCGGGTGACGCGATTATTGGCAGCTCCCGACATCGAGCGGCCCAATGGCATCGTGGTCTCGCCTGACGACAAAACGCTCTACCTGGTGGAATCCAACCGCGTGGGGGAGCTGGATCGCCGCAGCCGCCCGGCCCGCATGATTCGTGCCTACGATCTCTCGCCCGCCGGGTCAGTTTCCAACATGCGGGTGTTTCACGATTTTTACCCGGGCCGCAGCGCCGACGGGCTATGCATCGATACGGCGGGGAACGTGTACGCGGCCGCCGGGCTCCTGCAGCACCGCGGCACCGATGAAACGCTCGACACGAAAACCGGCATTTATGTTTTTTCACCGGCCGGCCGTCTGCTTGAGTTCACGCCCATCCCCGAGGATCTCATCACCAATTGCGCTTTCGGCGGCCCGGGAAATCGAACGATGTATGTCACGGCCGGCAAGACCCTCTACAAGCTGCCGGCCAAGGTGCCTGGCCTGCGCTCGCGGTAGATTTTTTCGGATTCCGCGTTCCTAACGGGCGCGGCTCAGAATCGGTATGATCTCTCCTATGCGTGCGCTTATTCTATGCCTGCTCGCCGGCGGTCTGGCGGCTCAGAATGCTCCTCACATCCGTGACTGGAAACCGCCGGCCGGTGAGGCGGCGGCCAGTCCGCGTAGCGCGTGCGCGACGCTCCACAGCCTGACCGGTTACGAATATTCCGTCATCGCCGCAGACCAGCTCACCGGGCCGGCCGAATTTTGCCGAGTCTTGATTCAGGTGATGCCGGAGATCCGGATTGAGGTTAGCCTGCCCGCGCATTGGAACAAGCGGTTGTATATGTTTGGCAACGGCGGCTTCGCCGGTGAGAGTCTGGAGGCGCCCGGCCGGGTGGCGCATCGCGATGCCGCTTTGAAGGCGGGGTTCGCGGTAACGCAGACTAACACCGGACACGATGCGCTGCGTGAGCCCGATGCCACCTTCGCCACCCATCCCCAGAAACTACTCGACTACGCATTCCGCTCATTGCACGTCACCGCCGTAACGGCCAAACGAGTGGCGGCCGCCTACTATGGCGATGCGCCCGCGAAATCCTATTACAACGGCTGCTCGACAGGTGGCCGCCAAGGCTTGCAGTTCGCGCAAAGGTATCCGGAAGACTTCGATGGTATCGTGGCCGGAGCACCTTCGCTTGACTCGACGGCAAACCGTTCGCGCGCCATCGCCAATGCCAAGACTCTCGCGCTTGAGCCCATTCCGACAGCCAAGTTGAAGTTGTTGGCGGCGAAGGTCTACAGCAAGTGCGATGGCGTGGACGGGTTAGCCGACGGTCTGATTGACGATCCGCGGCGCTGCGGCTTCTCGCCTTCCCGAGACTTGCCGATTTGCTCAGGTAGTGGTGGCGGGGCAGACTGTTTCACGGCCGCGCAGATGCGTACGTTGGAAGCTTTGTATGGCGATGTGGCTGTGCGCGGCACACGCTTGGCGCCTGGATACTTGCCGGGCGCGGAAGCGGCGGGTCCCAGTGGGCAGAGTGGCTGGGATGGCTGGATTGTGCGCGAGGCCGGGCTGGGGCAATCGTCGTCTATGGCCCTGAGCGCACTGCGCTGGATGGTGTTTCCCAAACCTATGCCGGAGTATGAATTCAGTCAATATGACTTTGAACGCGACACACCGATGCTGGACCGGGTGGCACGAATGATGAGCGCCAAGGATCCTGACCTGACGCGTTTCCGGGCCCGTGGGGGGAAGTTGCTGATGTATTTCGGCTGGGCCGATCCGGCGCTGAATCCGAAGTTGGGAATCGAGTATTACCAGGCGGTCCAGCAACAAATGGGCGTCGAGACGGCTCGCGATTTCTTCCGGCTCTTCATGATGCCCGGCGTCTTTCACTGCAGCGGCGGAGTGGGCCCGGCGTGCTTTGACGTCCTTGAGCAGATTGTTCCGTGGGTGGAGCACGACCGGGCGCCGGAACGGATTGTGGCGGCCCGCCTGGAGCAGGGCAAAACGCTGCGCACGCGACCGTTATGCGCCTATCCGCAAGTGGCACGGTACAAGGGAACAGGCAGCGTGGATGAGGCGGAGAGTTTTCAATGCGCAACGCCCTGACACG
>JAYTKJ010000529.1:0-20998 GCA_043730365.1 Acidobacteriota bacterium
ATCGATCGCGCGGGTTCCGAGTGCGATGTCCATCATGCGGCGCGTCGGCGCGGTCTCGGTGAAGTATAGGCCCACCGAAGACCGGTCCTCGCGCGGTTCACCGCCCGGTGCATAGTGGAGTTGCAAGACCAGGTCCGCATCCTTACGCAAGCGAACGGCTGCGCCTTCCGGATACTTCACCGCGCCGGTGCCGGGAGCCCAACCACCGAGGCTGGACGACGGTAGAAAGCCTGGTACGCCAAAGCACGGATAGCCCGGCTCTGGTGTTTCGGCATCGCGGCGTCGAGCAGCGCGCGAGTGGTCTACGAAGATGAGGGCGTGATGCACGGCGCGGGGCTCACCGGGCCGGAACTCGAAGCCCCGCACCCAACGGTCACGATCGAGCGACGCTGGGATGACGAAGCAGCGGTACAGATCGGGCCCCGCGGCCGGCACGGCGAACGTGATCGGCATCGCTGCGATTGCGTCCGGTTTGCCGAGACCCCATTGGTCAACGGGCGGTAACTCCGGCGGCGGATCTGATGGCGGCTTCCCTTCTGGAGCGCCCGCGCGGGACCACGCTGCCAACGTGCCAATCTCGAGCGGCGTCAATCGACGCTCACCTAGAAATTGCGGCGGGCCAGGGTCGGGCTTCCAGGGTGGCATCCGCCGCGCCGTTACGGCCTCCGCAAGAGCGGCTGCGCGGGGTGCCGCGTCTAAGTAGGTGACGAGTGAAAACGGCGCCGCTCCTCCGGGCCGATGACACTCGACGCAGTGCTTTCGCAGCAACGCGGACGAGCCTTCATGAAACCCAGGGGCATTGATCCGAGGCTGCGTGACGAGACCGGATATCGCGCATCCCGTGGCGGCGATGAAAGGACGACGCACGGCGCGGCCAGCCAATAGATCCTCCAGCGCCTCGCCTAAGCCGTCCACGCGGCCCCGGTATCGCGTCGCTCCTTTGGCGTCCAGCACCACGGCTTCCGGAGTTACGTGCACGCCGGTTTTGCGAGCTAATTTCAGTTCAGGATCGGCCTGCAGCGGAAACGGCGGCTTCCATGTTTGGAGCAGCTCCGGCGCCCATCGCCCGCTCACCACGGCGGTGAAGCGGACGCCCCGGGATTCGTAAGTGGATTGCAACCCGGCCAGCGTCGGACGCGCGCGCTCGGAAAGCATGCAGCCCGGCGCCACGAAAACCAGGACCGTGGCCAGTACCTGCATATCGCTCAGAAGTATCGACCCAAGCGGAAGAAGAGTTTGCGCTGCCCTTGCTCACCGTAGGCGCCGCCGACAAAGAGAACGCCGATAGGTGTCTCGCCGACAATTCCCGCCACGCCGTCATGATATGGCTTGTAGCGCCCGCCGGTGTTGAACGCCGACCCCAGTTCATAGGCGGCCGTGAGGTAAAGCCGCGCCAGATACTGGTTTGGTTTTTGTGAGAGAGCGCGTAAGATGCCCACGTCCGAAAAATAGTAGTGGCTGCCGAAGTACTGTTGCGGTGCGAAGGCGCTCATCCGCAGCGGACCACCTATCGTGAAAGGCGCATAGAGATTCAAGGATGAAATCGTCGTGCCGCCAGCGAACTGGCCGGTGAGGTAGTAAGGGCCGCGCAACGGCTTGGCCCAACGCATCTCGGCATCGAGAATCGGAAAGCCGTCGCGCGTGGCTCCTGGGGCTTTGAAGACCCACTGCGCGCTCGTCGTCCAACGCATGCCTCTGGTGGCCACGACTGCGCTGTCCTGGCCCTCGTTCGCCCAGCGCGCCCGCAATCGGCTCACGTTGCCGCGCAGCGACGGCAATGACGGCACTCCGATCGTGACCGAATTTTTGAATTGGCTGAATTGATAACCGAACCGGAATTCTGAGAATCGACCCGCGGCGTAGCCAAGATCGAGGCTCGCGCCCACTTCGCGCGTGGCAAATCGAGCTACCCGGTCGTTCCGTTCAAACAGATCGCGCGAAGACTTCTCCATGAAGCCTCGCGGCGCCACAAAGAATTTGGTTCCGTTGACCCGGTGAAAATATTCGGTGGAAACCGTATCGCGGCCGCCGACCGAGAAGTCCGTGCGCCACTCCGATCCCGGGCCGCCGACATCGAGAAACGTCAGCCGGCCGCCGATGCCAAAGCGAAGGGTCTGCGAAGTGACGCCATCGATCAGCAGCGAAGTATTGAGAAAAGGCGGGCCGTGCGGCTTCTCCTTTACCGTAATGAGCAGCCCCTGCTTGCCATCGCGCTCGATCAGCCGGTAGCTGGCCGCTTCCCAGCGGCCCATGCCTGCCAGTCGCGTCAGTTCCTCGTCGAGTTGCTTGGGATCGATAGGCGCTCCCAACATATACCCGAGCCGTAGCTGCAGGTTTTTCTCAAGCGGCTTGTTGAGACCCGCGGCCGCAATGAACTCGGGCACGAATTTGGGTGCACGCCGCTTGCTTTGCCGGGCCGCCAAATATGCCTGCCATTCCGGTTCTGGTAGCGCGAAGCGTTTCAATAGATTCGCTTTAGCCGCGGCAGCCTGGTAGCCGCGCTCAACGAGTTCGGCTGAGCGATGGAAGTCGCCCGACGCGAACGAAGTGAGGTCCGGAATGATCACCACCTCGGCGTTGGCCATGGCGCGCATTTCGGCGCCGGAAAGCATGATATCGAGCGAACGATCGAACACGCCAAACAGCGAGTACTGGGTGCCGCGTTGCGCCAGCGGTACGTGGAGAGCCACGGCGATGACGATTTCGACGCCCATCCGGCGTGTCGCGTTCACCGGCAGATTGTCGATAATGCCGCCATCCACGAGAACCTGATCGCCGCGGCGCACGGGTGCGAACAGGCCGGGCAAAGCCATGCCTGCGCGAAGCGCGTCGAATAGATCGCCCGACGAGAATTCAATTTGCTTAGCCGAGTTGAGATCGGTGGCCACGCTGCGGAACGGAGTGGGCAAATCGTCAAAGGTCTGCATGTCCGTATAGGCGCCGGCGATGCGGCTGAGCAACAATCCCACGCCATGGCCCGCCGAAAGCGCGGCGGGAATCTGCAGCGAACGGTTCTTGATGCCGAACTCGAGTTGATTGGGAAACTCGCGCCGGTCCTCCTTGCGCCGAAACGCCAACTGTCGAAACGGCGGTGAGCGCTGCAATGTGGCCGTCCAATCGATGCCAGAAAGAAACTGCGCAATCTCCTGCGCGCTGGCGCCGGTGGCGAACATACCGCCCACCAGTCCACCCATGCTGGCGCCGGCCACGGCGTCAATCGGGATCCGGTTTTCCTCGAGCCACTTGATTACCCCGACATGGGCCAAACCCAAGGCCGAGCCTCCTGCGAGCGCGAGCCCTATTTTAGGGCGCTCCGGCGGGGCCGCAACCAGGATCGAAACTGAGAGGAACAGGTAAACCAGGCGGGCCATCGAGTTGATACCCTGAGGATACCAATCACCATGCAAGTTCGTGCGTTGGCTCTCATTCTTATTCCCGCCGCCTTGTTGGCGGCCCCCGTAGATTTCGTCCGGGACGTGCAGCCTGTGCTGCAAAAGACCTGCCTTGGCTGTCATGGCGCCAAGAGCCAGATGGCTGGACTGCGCCTCGACGGGCGCACGGCGGCGATGCGCGGCGGACAATCGGGCCGAATCATTGTGCCGGGGAAGAGCGCCGAGTCGTCGCTCTACACGCGAGTGGCTGGTCTGGGCGAACAGGCGCGGATGCCAATGGCCATGCCGCCGCTTGGTGCGGCCGAGATCGCCGCGATCAAGCAATGGATTGACGAAGGCGCGGTGTGGCCGGACGCCGCCGCGGGCGCCGATGCTACGGTCGGCAAGCATTGGGCTTTCGTGCCGCCCGTTCGCGCGGCCTTGCCGAAATTTTCGCGGCAACCAGTCGATGCGTTCGTGCTGGCGCGGCTCGACAAGGAAGGATTGAAGTTTTCTCCCGAGGCAGACCGCCCTACCCTGCTGCGCCGCTTGAGCCTGGATTTGATCGGCCTGCCGCCCACCGCCGCCGAAGTGGATGCCTTCTTGGCCGACAAGACTCCCAACGCCTACGAGAAGCAGGTCGATCGCCTGTTGCAATCGCCTCACTACGGTGAACGCTGGGCGCGTCATTGGCTCGATGCGGCCCGCTATGCCGACTCGGATGGCTTTGAAAAAGACAAGCAACGCCAAGTCTGGTTTTTCCGGGACTGGGTGATCAACGCCTTCAATCGGGATCTGCCTTACAACCAGTTCCTCATCGAACAGCTCGCCGGCGACATGCTACCCAACGCCACGCAGGATCAGAAGGTAGCCACGGGTTTCCTGCGCAACTCCATGATCAATGAGGAAGGCGGTATCGATCCGGAACAGTTCCGGATGGAGGCGATGTTTGATCGTATGGACGCGATAGGCAAGGCGATGCTCGGGCTTACGGTGAACTGCGCGCAGTGCCACAACCACAAGTACGACCCGTTTCTGCACGAAGATTACTATCGCCTCTTTGCATTCCTCAACAACGCGCACGAGTCCAACATGGCCGCTTACACGCCGGATGAATTGCAGAAGCGGGCCGAGATCTTCCGCCGCGTTCGTGAGATTGAAAGCGAGTTGCAGCATCGTTCGCCGGACTGGGTGGAACGGATGACCAAGTGGGAAGCGCGCGTGAAAGGCGATCAGCCGGAGTGGGTACAACTGGAGCCGGCTGTGGATGACATCTCTAACGGCGGCCAGAAGTATCTGCCTATGGGCGACGCTTCCTTCCTCGCGCAAGGCTATGCCCCAACCAAGCACAAAGTAAAGATGACGGTGAAGACCAGCCTTGCCCGAATCGGCTCATTCCGGATCGAATTGCTCAACGATGCCAATCTTCCGCTGAATGGCCCCGGGCGCTCCATCAAGGGCACGGGCGCGTTGACCGAGTTCGAAGTCGAGGCCCTGCCCGTAGGCGCTGCCGCTGACGCCAAGCCCGTGAAGGTGCCGCTGGCGCGCGCCACCGCGGACGTAAATCCACCGGAGCGCGAACTGGACGCGATCTTCTACGACAAGTCGAACCGCCGCCGAGTGACTGGTCCCATCGAGTTCGCGATTGACCATAACAACGACACCGCCTGGGGTATTGACGCCGGGCCGGGCCGGACCAATGTGCCGCGCAAGGCCGTGTTCAATGCCGAGAAACCAATCGAAAACACCGCTGGCACGGTGTTGACTTTCTATCTCTCCCAGAACCACGGCGGCTGGAACAGCGACGACAACATGAGTCACAACCTTGGCCGGTTTCGGCTGTCGGTGACGGCAGATTCGCAGGCCACGGCCGATCCTTTGCCGGCAGGAGTGCGCGAAATTCTGGCGATCCCGGTCGCGCAACGAAGCGCCGCGCAGACGCAGGCTGTGTTCGGTTACTGGCGCACTACCGAGCCTCAGTGGAAAGATGCCAACGCCCGCATCGAGGCGCTGTGGCAAGAGCATCCCACCGGTTCATCGCAACTCGTGCTCAATGCGCGAGACCGGATGCGGAACACCACCATTTTGACGCGCGGCGATTTTCTCAAGCCCGGCAAGGCAGTTGAATCCGGTGTGCCGGCTTTCCTGAATCCGCTCCCGGCGAACGCGGATAGTTCGCGGCTGACGCTGGCGCGTTGGATGACGGACCGCCAGGCACCCACCACGGCGCGGGCCTTCGTCAATCGCGTCTGGCAGAGTTACTTCGGAACCGGCATCGTGGCTACGGCGGAAGACTTTGGTAAGCAGAGTGAGACGCCCTCGCATGTCGAACTGCTGGACTGGCTGGCCGTGGAGTTCATGGAGCCATCGGTCAAGACTGCGCAGCCATGGAGCGTCAAGCATCTTCAGCGGCTCATTGTGACGTCGAAGACCTACCGGCAGTCGTCAGTGGTTACGCCGGAGTTACTCGCCAAAGATCCTTACAACCGCTTGTTGGCGCGAGGACCTCGACAGCGCGTGGAAGGCGAAATCGTGCGGGACATCACGCTGGCGGCCAGCGGGCTGTTGAATCCCAAGATCGGCGGGCGCAGCGTGTATCCGCCCGCACCCGACTTTCTGTTCCAGCCTCCCACCAGCTATGGGCCTAAGCAGTGGCATGAAGAAATGGGAGAAGACCGCTATCGCCGCGCGCTTTATACGCACCGCTATCGCTCGGTGCCCTATCCGATGTTGCAGAACTTCGATGCGCCCAACGGCGATGCCTCCTGCGTGCGGCGTTCGCGCTCCAATACTCCGTTGCAGGCGTTGACCTCATTGAACGAACCGCTGTTTATGGAAGCAGCCCGCGCTCTAGCCCGCAAGACTCTGGCGGAGGGTGGCATGAGCGAGCCGGAGCGGCTTACTTTCGCTTTCCGCCGCGTGCTCTCTCGCCCGCCGACTGCGCCAGAGAAGAGAGATCTGCTGGCGCTGCTGGAAAAGCAGACGCAGCGGTTTGCGGGTAGCGTCAACTCGGCATGGGAGATGGCCGCGCCCAATTCCTGGGAACGCCTCCCGCTGCCGCCGCGGGCCACCATCGCGCAGATGGCCGCCTGGACCACCGTCTCGCGCGTGCTGCTGAACCTCGACGAAACGATCACCAAGGAGTAAGTCACATGCCAAAGCCCAACTTCATCGCGCGACGCTGGTTTCTGGAACAATGTGGCGTGGGTCTGGGCGCGGCGGCGCTGGCCGATCTAGCGGCAGCGGCTCCTCCGCCCGCCGCCGCGGGCATCGATCCCATGGCTCCTAAGCAGGGGCACTTCGAGGGCAAGGCCAAGTCCGTCATCTTCCTCTTCATGGCCGGCGCGCCGAGTCACCTGGAGATGTGGGACTACAAGCCGATGCTGGAGAAATTCTCTGGCACGCTGCCGCCACCTGACTTGCTCAAGGGATATCGCGCCGCCTTCATCAATCCGAATTCGAAGCTGCTCGGCCCCAAGTTCAAGTTCAAGCAATATGGCAGGTCCGGCGCGTGGGCTACGGACCTGATCCCGCACACGTCAGCCATTGTCGATGACCTGACGATCGTGAAATCGATGGTGACCGACGCCTTTAATCACGCGCCCGGCCAACTGATGATGAACACCGGCGCTCAGATTTTCGGACGGCCCAGTATGGGCTCTTGGGTGACCTACGGGCTCGGCAGCGAGTCGCGCGATTTGCCCGCGTTCGTCGTCTTCAGCTCTGGCAAGAAGGGCCCGAGTGGCGGCAACTCTTGCTGGGGCTCGGGCTTTCTGCCGACGGTTCATCAGGGTGTGCAATTCCGCGGCACCGGTGACCCGGTACTGTATCTTTCCAATCCTCCGGGCGTGGACAACCAGACGCAGCGCGATTCGCTAGACACGATTCAGAAACTCAATCGCATGCGCCTCGACACGGTAGGCGACCCGGAGATTGCCACGCGCATCAACTCCTTTGAGATGGCGTTCCGCATGCAGTCGAGCGCGCCGGACTTGGTGGATCTCACCAAGGAGCCGCAGCATATTCTCGATTCATACGGCGCCCAACCCGGCAAGCCGTCGTTTGCCAACAACTGCCTGCTGGCGCGCCGGCTGGTGGAGCGCGGTGTCCGCTTCGTACAGCTTTATCACGAGGCGTGGGACCAGCACGGCAATCTGGTGAAAGACATCACCGCCAATTGCAAGGATACGGATCAGGCCTGCGCGGCATTGATCAAGGATCTCAAGCAGCGCGGACTGCTTGACTCGACCTTGGTGGTCTGGGGCGGAGAATTCGGGCGCACTCCCATGGTGCAAGGCGGCGATGACGGCCGCGACCATCACCCCAACGCCTTCACGATGTGGATGGCGGGCGGGGGCATGAAGCCGGGCGTTGTCCTCGGCGAGACGGACGACCTGGGCTTCAATGTCACCAAGGATAAAGTCCACGTGCACGATCTTCACGCGACGATGATGCACGCGCTTGGCTTCGATCACACGAAGCTGACGTACCGTTTTCAGGGCCGCGATTTCCGGTTGACGGACGTGCACGGCAACGTGGTGAAGGAACTACTGGCGTAATTTCAAAATCATTTCGTTGGTGGCCTTGAAGCCAAGCGAATCATAGAGCGGCCGGCCATCGGAGCTGGCATGCAGCAAGACTGCGGTCCATCCCAACTCGCGGCAAAGGTTCAACAAGGCTTGCATGACCATTCGCGCCAGCCCGCGCCTCCGATGACTTGGCTCGGTGTACACATTCACGATCCAGGACCGTCGCCGGGAAGCATCGAGTGGTCCAGTGTGGAACTGGTGGCTGATGATGCCGCCGCCAGCCACCACGCGATTTGAGTTATCCACCGCGAAGAAGCCGCGATACCGGCCGTCGGCAAGGGCGGTTCGGAAGAGATCCCGGTTGGCTTCAATGGCAGCGTGGCACGCGCCGGGTTCGAAGCCCATCTCGATGAACATCTCGTGCCGTTGGTTGAGGACCAATTCCAGATCGCTGGCTTCAACCGGACGCAAGGTGTAGCCGCCTGCGTTTTTCACAGCCTTCCATTGTCGCACTCGAAATTTGGGGGCCGTCTCTATGGCCTTCGGGCACCCCCCTACTTCATGCCTGATGGCGGTCGCGGCACAATTCCGTCAGACTGGTAGGTGCTCGCGAAAGTTCCCGTGATAAACCTGCGCTAGTCGACCACAGTGTTAACTCTTCAACTCGCTTTGCTGTTTGCGGCGGCCGCTGACCCTCGTCCAGTATGGACGGGGCCGGGCGCTTCCCATCTCGGCGATCCCTCGCCGGACGGCCGTTTCCTGAGCGGCATCCAGCCCGAGACTGGCGAGTTGCTCCTGCGCGATTTCAGCTCCGGGATCCGTCGCAGGATCGGCCGCAAGGCTGAGCCCTATGAGTTTGCCTCTTTCTCTGTGTTCTCGCCCGATTCCAAGCTGATCGCCTACGCGTGGTCCAATGCCGAGCGGCGTTATGAGTTGCGAGTCGCCTCGGTCGATTCGCTTAGCGAACGAACGTTGCTGGTCAACGAAGGTTCCGGCCTCGTGCAGCCTTGCGCGTTCTCGCCGGACTCAAAGCAAATTCTGGTTCTAATGGTTCGGCCCGCAGGCGGTGTGCAACTGGCGCTCATCTCCGTCGAGACGGGCGCAGTGAAGAATCTGAAGACGTACGATGGACCCAAGCCGAGCCGCGCGGACTGGTCACCCGACGGCCGCCAAATCGTTTTCGGCAACACTTTGCTCGCCGCCGATACCTCACGCGAGGAACGGCTCGTAGAAGGCTTCTCGGGCGACCTGTCTCCGGTTTTCTCGCGCGACGGCCGCCGAATCTTTTTCTCCGCCGAATCGCGCGGTTCCACGGGGCTGTTTGTCATGCCGGTGACCGGCGATCGACGGCCGGCGCTGGTGCGATCCGGGCTGGGGCGCATTCTTCTGCAAGGGGTCACCGCCGATGGCCGGCTCTTTTACGCGCTTCGTCCGGGCGTTGGAAATACGTACCGAGCCGACTTTGATCCGGTGGCGGGTAAGCTGCTTTCGCACGTTGAATTGGTGGGCCGGCAGGACCCAACCGGCAGCGACGATTGGGCTCATGCGTTTCCGGCGGCGCTGCACGGCCCCTCCCCTTCAGGCGATTTTCTACCCCGAGGCAAAGAACTGTGGCGCGTGGGCGCCGATGCTCCGCTGGCCACCTTCCCGCGCGCCATTACTGCATTGGCCGTGGCGCCCGATGGCGAGACCGTGGCCGTGGCGCAGTCCACCACTCTCACGTTGATTTCCCCCAAAGGCCGTCAGGAAAGCCGCGCCGCTTCGGAGACGATCAGCGGACTGGCGTGGGCCAACGATGGGCGGCATTTGATCACTGTGCAGAACGACTCGCTGTGGTGGTGGAGCGCGGCGCTCGAGGTTGGCTCCCGCCTCGTCAAAGCGCACGGCAACATCGGTACGGTGCACCTGGGCCCGCGCGGGGCGACGATCGAGTTCACGGCTGGGCGGCCACGCGCAGAGGTTTGGTCAATCGCCCCAGACGCGCGATGATGTTGGGATGAGTTCAGTCCCCACCGCCGCCACTCCGCCGCCGCTGCCGGGTAAGCCCGTGCGCGAGTCGCAGGCCATCTACACCGAATTGACGCTGCCCAACGATGCCAACTCGCTGGGGACACTCTTCGGCGGCAAGTTGATGCAGTACGTAGATCTGTGCGCGGCAATCGCCGCCGTCCGCCACGCGCGCTGTGCGGTGGTCACGGCTTCGGTGGACCATCTGACTTTTCTGCAGCCCGTCCGCATAGGGCAGCTGGTGTTGCTAAAGGCTTCGGTGAACCGGGTCTTTCGCACTTCGATGGAGGTGGGGGTCAAAGTCTGGGTGGAAGATCTGCCCACCGGCGACATCAAGCACGTCTCGTCGGCCTATCTCACGTTTGTCGCGATCGACAAAGACCGCCAGCGCATTCCCCTGGCGCCGGTCCTTCCGGAGACGGACGAAGAGAAAAGGCGGTGGGAGCATGCCGGGCAACGGCGCGAGAATCGCCTCCAACTACGGGCTCAGCAAAAGAAAGAGTAGCGGGGCCGCCGCTACTCCCCTTTGTACATGTACTTGATGTTGTGCTTGTAGATCATCACCGGCACAGACTGGGGCCTGGTCAGGCGGAAAGCGTACTTGTCGTACCATTCCACCGTTCCTGCCAACTCTTCGCCATCCCGAAGCACCACCACCATGGGCGTCTTCATCTGGATCTGCTTGGCGAAGTAGAAATTCTCGGCGTTCGTCTGCTCCGGCGGAGCCGGCGGTGCTTTCTGTTGGGGCGCGTGCTGCTGCGGGGGCGGAGCGGACGCCGCAGCGGGTGGCGCGATGGGGGCTTTCAACGGAACCTTCGCCGGTGGCGGGGCGGCCCGCTTGGCGGATTCCATTTTTTCTTGAAGTTCCTTCAATGGGGGACGGATCAACTTGCGGCTGGATGCCTCCACGGCGTAACTCCTGTGAACAGTATTATCCATGGATACCACACGCACGCGGGCCGTCACAACCCGGTCTTTTACGGCCGGGCGGTTTGAGCGAGCGTCCGGAGTTCGAGCACCAGCGCATCGAGCGCGATATTCTTCTGAATATTGCGGCGTAATAGATGCATAAGGTCGTCCGTTTTCCGCACTGCGGCGCGCAGCCATTCCAGCGTGACGCCGGCCGCAAGCTTCCCGAGGCCTTCGGCGATGTCGGTGTTGCGGATCTCGCCGTGGCCCTGCTGCAAATGCAGCATGTCCTCGAGCAGCAGATAGAGAGCCTTGAGATAGCCCTCGAGTTTTTCCGAACGCGCCAGCGCCAGTTTTTCAGATTGCGCGGCCCACCGCCCGAAGGGGGCCTGTGCCGATGCAGATTCGATTAGCGCGCGCATCGCCTCGCGCCGCCGGTCGTAGACTTCCAGATCGAGCGACGCGGCAACGCCCGGGCTGCCGCCGGCTAGCGCTGTCCGGCGCGCGGCTTCCGGCATGACGCGGGCGGTGGCAAACGCCGTCATCTCGGCCGGGGTCAGCCGGCTGAGCCGCAGCGGCACCGACCTGGATCGAATGGTGGGCAGCAGATCATAGGCATTCTCGGCCGTCGCCACGATGATCAGATACGGCGGCGGCTCCTCCAGCGTCTTCAACAGCGAATTGGCGGCTTGCTCGTTGGCGCGATCTAGTCCGTCGATCAGGAAAACCCGCCGCGTGCCGCCCAGCGGACCAAACTGCGCGCGCTCTTTGAGAACGCGCATCTGCTGGATGGAGATCTGACGAAGGGGCCCGTCTGGCGCAAACGTCACGAAGTCTGGATGCGTGGCGAGAAAGAAGGGGTCGTCCGACCGTTTCTCGGACGTCCACTTTTCACGTTCAGCTACCAGGTCCGCGTTGGCCACCAGACTGAGGTCATCCTGCTCGATCTGGGCGTCTCCGCCGATCAGCCGCGCGGCAAAGCGCCTTGCCAACGTGGCTTTCCCGACGCCTTCCGGGCCGTCCAGCAAAAGCGTCTGCGGCATGCGGCCGCCCGAGATCATCTGCGCAAGGATTTCCTGCGCCCGTGTGTTGCCGAAAAAGTTATCGAACACGGCGAGCCTCCAGCGCGGGTGCCACCGCGTTCCATACGGACTGTGCCACTGCTTCCACGGTGCCACTGGCGTCAATCACGCGAAAGCGCGCCCGCTCGCGATCGGCCAAGCTGAGATACGCTTCTCGCACGCGCCGGTGAAACTCGAGCGCCTCGTTGTCCAGGCGCGTCTCGTCCGGCCCATCAGCGGCCGCGCGGTTTCGCTCGAAGGCACGCCCGAGGCCTGTCTCCAGATCGATGCCCAGATAAATGGTGATGTCCGGCTGCAGGGCGCCGCAGGCGATGGTGTGCAGAGTCGTGATACTCTCGCCACCCAAGCCGCGTCCAGCCCCCTGATAGACCAGCGTAGAATCTGTGAACCGGTCACACACCACCGCGCGGCCCTGCGCCAGGGCGGGGCGAATCACTTCGGCCACATTCTGCGCGCGGCTGGCAAAGTAGAGCAGCAATTCGGCGGTGGGGGCGAGCCCGGAATTTTTCGAGTCCAGCAGAATGCGCCGGATCTGCCGGCCGATTTCGGTGCCACCCGGCTCCACTGTGCGCGTCACTCCATAGCTGGCTTGTTCAAGCCGCGCGATGAGGCGCTCCATTTGCGTGGTCTTGCCGCTGCCCTCGGTGCCTTCGAAGGTGATAAACAGACCGCCTTGCAGCAGTTCAGTCATAGACGAAGTGCAGCACCTTTTTCAGATCTTCCCAGGCCTCGCGCTTGGCATTCTGGTTGTACGGCCGCAACAGGTAGGACGGATGATAGGTGACCATCACTGGAATGTCGCGCCACTTGTGCCAGTTGCCGCGCAGCTTCATCACGCCATCCTTGGTCCCCAGCACCGCGCGTGCAGCGGTGGATCCCATCGCGCAGATCGCCTTCGGTTTGATGGCCAGCAGTTGGCGAAACAGAAACTGACCGCAGACTTCCATCTCGTCCGCCTCGGGCGTGCGATTCTCCGGCGGGCGGCACTTTACCACGTTGCAGATATAGACGTCGGGCCGCTTGATCGGAATGCCTTCCTTGCTGGCTGTGCCTTCGATCATCTGCGTCAGCAACTGGCCGGCGCGGCCGACGAACGGGAGCCCGGAGGCATCCTCATCGGCGCCGGGGCCCTCGCCCACAAACACCAGCGACGAGCCTTCGTTGCCGGACCCAAAGACGATCTTGTTACGGCCCTTGCTGAGCCGGCAGCGTTGGCAGTCCCCGATGTCCTCGCGGATTCGCTGCATCGTGTCTCCGTCCGGCGCCAGCGAAGGCAGCACGGGGAGCAGCAATTCAGCGGCCGGACGGGGCGGCGTGGAAGGGGCGGGTTTTCTGGCGGCGGGCATAGCAAGTTCCAATGAGGGTGGCGGTGCAGTCGCCGCCGGTACGCTGCCACCGCGCCGGTAAATAGTCTTGAAGCCGAGGTCCTGGTAGAACCGCAGATAGTCGCGCAGTTGCTCCTGGGTCATGCGGTGGTGGCAGCGGCGTGCAGACTCAGGCGAAGCTTCAACGCATGATCGAAAATCTGGCCGGCGATGTCGCGCTTGGAGGCTTTGGGTAGCGCCACAGGATCGGCTCCACGCGTGACCAACACCACTTCGTTCTGATCAGACTCAAAGCCGACGCTGGACTGGCTCACCAAGTTGCCAACTACCATGTCGGCGTTCTTGGTCTCCAGCTTGCGACGCGCCTCCGGGATCAGGTTTTCGGTTTCAGCGGCAAAGCCAATCAGCAGCCGGTCCCCTTTGATGCGGCCCAGTTCGGCGAGAATGTCAGGCGTCGGCGCCAGTTCGATCGACATGCGCATCGCCGTCTTCTTCACCTTTTGCGCGGGAGTGTTCTCGAGATAATAGTCGGCCACCGCCGCGCATTTGATGATGATGGTGGACTCTGGCAGATGCTTCAGCACGGCCTCGCGCATCTGATGGGCGCTCCGCACACGCTCCACCGTCACGCCGGGAGGGGGCTCCAGATTCACCGGGCCCGACACCAGAATCACTCGCGCCCCGCGCCCCGCAGCGTCTTCGGCCAGCGCGTAGCCCATCTTGCCGCTTGACCGGTTTGAAATGAAGCGCACCGGATCGAGCGCTTCTTGCGTGGGTCCGGCGGTGATGAGCACCACTTCGCCTTCGAGGTCCTTCTTTGGATTAAACAACGCCATCGCGCGCGTAGCGATCTCAACTGGTTCGGCTAAGCGGCCTGGTCCGACCGTTCCGCAAGCCAGCGGGCCAGCACCCGGCTCTACAAACTGCACTCCGCGCGCACGCAGCAACGCCAGGTTAGCCTGCGTAGCCGGGTGTTCCCACATGTTGGTGTTCATCGCGGGGGCCATCAGGATGGGGCCCTTGAAGGCCAAGTGCAGCGTGGTAAGGAAATCGTCCGCGTGGCCATGGGCGAAGCGAGCCAATAGATCCGCCGTCGCCGGCGCCACCAGCAGCAGTTGGTTCTCGCGCGCCACCTGGATGTGCTCAACCGAACTGGCCAACACTTCGTCAGATGTGCGATTGCCGAACAAGTCCGTGATCACTTTGCGGCCGGTGAGCGCGGCGAAGGTGAGTGGGGTGATGAATTCCTGCGCTGCGCGGGTCATGACCGTATTCACGGCGCAGCCCCGCTCCATCAACGCACGCGCCAACTCTGCCGCTTTATAAGCGGCAATGCCACCGCCGACTCCGAGTACGACATTGATCACGGCTCTCGATCCCGGTTCGTCGCCGAGCCTACCTCTTCTTGGCTTGCTCGGCTTCCTCAGCTTCCTTCATGGCGACAATCGTGGCCGCCAAGGAGGGATCGGTATAGTTGATCAAGCCACGCCGCACTTCTTCCATCGCCGCCACCGTTGGCTTCTTGGACGTGGTGGGCAGGAACGAACGCGCTCCGGCTTGCAGTTGGCGCGCTCGCTTGGCGGCGACGATGATGTAGCGGTAGGTGGAATACTCCGGATCGTCAGGAATCGCGTAGTGCAGGTTGCGAACGATGTTGTCGCTCATTTTCTAGACGTGACCTCCCCGACCTGGAACGTGTCCAGGATCGGACGAATATGTTCTTCCATTCGGACCCGGCGAATCCGCTCTGCTTCAATGATGGACTTCAATTTCATGACCGACTCGTCGAGATCCTGATTGACCAGCACGTAGTCGTACTGGCGATAGTTCCCGATTTCGTCGACCGCTCCACGCAACCGGCGCTCAATCACAGCCTCGCTGTCTTCAGACCGGGCCCGCAACCTCTGCTCCAGAATTGCACGAGAAGGCGCCAAGATGAAAATACTGACGGCGTCCGGGATCCGCTCCTTCAATTGTCGCTCACCCTGGACGTCAATGTCGAGCACCAGATCCCGGCCCTCTTTGATCGCTTGCTCCAGATAGAGCCGGGACGTACCGTAATAGTTTTCAAAAACCTTCGCCCACTCGAGGAATTCGTCCTGCTCCAAGCGCCGTTCAAACTCGTCGCGCCCAATAAAGTGATAGTGATCGTCCTGTTTTTCATGACCGCGCGGCTGGCGCGTGGTGTAGGAAATGGAGAAGAGCAGCCTGGGATCCTGATCGAGCACCCGGTTCACTAGTGTGGATTTTCCCGAACCCGATGGCGCTGAGACGATGAAAACTGTGGTCATGGCGTCCGGTGAATCTATTATTCCAGATTGAGGGACTGCTCGCGGATCTTCTCCACCTCGGCCTTCACCTCGAGGCCGATCTCGGTGATCCGCCGGCCCGGTTCGCCTGCGCCCATTGACTTGGACAGCACGGTGTTGGCCTCGCGCTGCATCTCCTGGGCGAGGAACTCGAGCCGCTTGCCAACTTCGCCGCCAGCGTCCAGCAGTTCGGTGAGGCGTTGGGCGTGAATCTTCAGACGGGCGATCTCCTCGCTGATATCGGAGCGGTCTGTCAGCATGGCTGCTTCCTGGGCGATGCGGCTGGTATCGGCGTCGGCCACGCGGAAGATTTCCACGAGTTTTTCTTGCAGCCGCGAGTGCAGGTGCGTCATCACTCCCGCCCGCAGGCCCTCCATCTCGTTCGCCGCCGCTTCGATCTTTCCCTGATGCCGCCGCAATACCTCGACGGTGTCGGCGCCTTCGCGGGTCCGCGCCTCATTGAGGGCCGCCACCGCTTCGCGAGCAGCGCTCATTAGCGCGGACTCGAAGTCCGGGCCCAGCTCCTGAGGACCGTTGTCTTCCAGCATCCCAGGCATGCGGAACGCGACGTTCAAATCTGGTTCGCCGGCAATCCCATGCTGGTGCGCGGCTTGGCGAAAGGCTCCGATCCACGCCGACAACAACGCCTGGTTCACGGCCGGTCCCGAGCCAGTGGCCGCGGTGCGCGCCAGATGCAGGCGCACGTCCACGTGACCGCGCACAATCTTTTCTGAGATCGCGCGGCGCAAGGGCGCTTCATACGGGTCCACGTCGCTCGGCAAATGAAACTGCAGATCGAGCGCGCGGTGGTTAACTGACTTCAGACTGACGACGATTTCTCCCGGCGGCGCGGTGCGGCGGATGCGGGCAAATCCTGTCATGCTGCGAATGGGTTGGCTCACGGGTTTAGCCTTTTAGTATCGCAGTGCTTGAGTCGCGCGCGCTGGAGGGGTCACGCCAAGAGCAGACGGCCCTTGGGCGCCGGGATCTCCCGGCCGAGTGCCCGCGCGGTTTCGATCCATTCGGCAATGACGATCTCGGCTTGGGCGATCGCTTCCTGTCGCGTGGCCCCGTCGGCGGCGCAGCCAGGCAACTCGGGTACCTCCGCGATGAAGGCCTCGTCCTCGTTGCTCCAGTAGAGAATAATTCCGTACTTTGTCATTCGGCTTTTCCAGCTAGTCTACACCGCACAATCACCTTGCGAACTTGTTTGACCGATACGGCTTTGCCAATGATCCGCGCTGCTGCAGGTTAAGGATCTCATCCACGCCTGCTCGCGCAAAAATGTGGTGACTTCCTCGAACGCGCTCGGTGAAATCGAGAGACCGCAACAGATTCCGGAGGTCATCGAACCTTATGTTTGCATCGGCATGGCCTCCCAGCACCCCCGCTAACAGTCGATTGTTGACAGCATAATTGTCTCAAGTTCAAGTCTTGACACTCGCTATCTTTGACCGGTCAGCCCTCCAGCACCCGCGCCGGCTGTACCCGCGACGCCTTCCATGCCGGCCCGAGCCCGGCAGCCACGGCGACAATCACCATCATCAAAGGAGCGAAGGCCAAAGCCCAAGGATCGCTCGCTTCCACTTCGTACAGCAGGGCCTCGATCGCCCGCCCTAACCAGAAAGCGGTGAGGGTGCCCACGGCCGCGCCCGTGCCTGCTACGATGAGCCCTCGCTGCAGAACCAACCGCAGGACGTTCGTCGGCGCAGCGCCGAGCGCGAGGCGGATGCCGAATTCGCGGCGGCGGTCGATCGCAGCCTGTTGGAGCGTGCCATACAGGCCAACTGCGGCGAGCAGCAGCGTGAGTGCGGCGAATCCTGAGAGCAGCCAGGTTTGCAGCTTGCGCGACAGCATCGAATCGTTCAGCAAACGTGGCAAGGGAGTGAAACCGTGAACGGGCGCGGACGGGTCTACTTGCTTGATGGCCGCGCGAACTTCGGCGATCAGGCTGTCGCGCGGTGGTGTGGCGCGCACGATCAGGTCCATCTGCCTGCCGAAGCCCGGGCCGAACGCCTCGCACACCGCTGGCCGCTCCAGCCCGAGCCGGTGCATGTCATCCACCACGCCCACCACGGTGGTCCATGGATGGCGCGGATTGCGCGCTTCGAACTGCATTCGCTTGCCCACGGCATCTTCGCCTGGCCAGAAGCGTCGAGCCATCGTGCGATTGATGACCGCGACCCGGGGTGGTCCGCCGCCCGTGAAGTCCTCTTGCACCAGCAAGCGTCCACTCACCAGGCGCGCGCCGGAAGCCTCGAAGAATCCTGGCGTCACCGCATCGCCCGTGACCTGCTCGTTGTAGACTGTGGCGCGGCCTTCCACCGTTAACGCGTAATCAGGATTGCGATCAATCAGGAAGTCTCCAATCGCACCGGCTTTCACTCCGGGCAAACTGTTGAGCCGCTCGAGCAGTTGACGCCAGAATACCGGGGGATCCGCTTTGCCCGCCGCCAACCAACTGCGATCCACGGGCGCCAGTACCGCGCCGCTCGCTTCAAACCCCGGGTGAACATTGGTCAATTTGATGAGGCTTCGCACCAAGAGTCCGGACCCGCTGAGCAGCAACACGGCGAGCGCCGCCTGCGCTCCGGCGAGCCACCACTGCACTTGATGAGATGCCGCTATGCCGCGGCCGCCGCCGCGTAACGCCTCGTTGGGATCGGCCCGGGCCGCGCGCCACGCCGCGATTGGCCCGCATACTAACGCTGCCAGCAAAGTTGCGCCAACAGCGAGGAGCAGCACCACAGAGTCAACCACCGCTTCATCCAATCGAGGCACTCGGCCAGCCGCCAGCACCACCAGGCCGCGTAGCAAGCCGCAGCCCAGGCCGGCGCCAATGATCCCCGCCACTCCGGCCAGAGCGAGAACCTCAGCCATTTGTTCTCGCACGAGAACGGAGACCTCCGCGCCGAGGGCAGCCCGTACCGCGAATTCGCGGCTGCGCGCGGTGTTGCGCGCGAGCAGCAAACCCGCCGCGTTGACGCAGGCCACCATGAGGACCAAGCCCACCGCGCCAAACAGCAGCCACAGCGCGCGGGGCAGCGTCGGACCCACGTATTGTTGAGCGAACGGATAAACTGACACGCCGTACCCGGCGAAGTCCGGATCGGTGCTTGGATACTTATCGGCGATTCTTCGACCGATTTCGTTCATCTCCCGGCGCGCTTCCTCGATCGAATGGCCGGGACGGAGGCGGCCCACCACTTTGAAATAGTCGGTCTCACGCCGGTCACGCAGCCGGGCATACGGCGCCGCTGGCGGGAGTGGAATCCACCCTTGCACGCGCCGCGATGGGAAGGCAAAGCTCTCGCGCATGACACCGATCACTTCGTAAGGGCGACCGTCGAACTCAAGACGCTTCCCGATCGCACCGCGTAGGCCGCCGAACCGCCGCAGCCACAGACCGTGACTGATGACGATTAAACGTGCACCCTGTCGATCCTCGGCATCGGTGAAGGTGCGTCCCAGCGACGGTGGCACGCCGAGAACAGGCCAAAGATTTGCCGACACCACGCCAAGTTCCACTCGCTCCGGTTCGCTCTGGTCGCTCAGCGTCGCCGTATAGCCGCGCCCGCACACTGCCAAGTCTTCAAACAAACGCGACTGCTCTCGCCAATCCGAAACCGTCGGCAGGCCCACGCCTTCTTCGTGGATGTTGCGCTTCACGTCGTCAGTCCATAACATCGCCAATCGCTGTGGGTCTCGATACGGGAGGGGCCGCAGGACCACGGCGTTGAGTACGGCGAAAACCCATACGGTAGCCGCGATTCCGAGCGAGAGAATGGCGATCACGCCCAGGGCGAACTGCGGCTGCCTGGCGAACGATCGAAAGGCGGGGCGCATACTCCATTAACGTAACTCGAACCCGGAGCGTGCAGCAATTCAGGTAGAATGGCGCGATGTACCGGATTGTTCTCATTCTTCTGGCCGCCCTCCTGATCCACGCCGCCGATTGGCCGACCTTTCGCGGGCGTAACTCGTCCGGCGTCTCACCCGACACCAATTTGCCTGAGTTCGCTCCAGGCAAGTTCGAATTGTGGAAGACGGCTTTGCCTCCGGGGCACTCCTCGCCGGTCATCGTCGGCAAGCGCATCTATCTCACCGGCTACGAAAACGACAAGCTCTTCACGTTTGCGCTGGATCGCGATTCAGGCAAAATTCTGTGGCGCCGCGAAGCGCCGCGGCCGCGGCAGGAAACGCTGCATAAGGCGAATTCGCCCACGTCGGCTTCGGCCGCCACCGATGGCCGCAATGTCTTCGTGTTCTTTACCGACTATGGGGTGCTCGCGTATGGTCCCGACGGCGAGGACAAGTGGCAAGCTCCGCTCGGGCCGTTCAACAATCCGATGGGACAATCGGCCACGCCCGTGCTCGCCGGCAACACACTGCTGGTTCCGTGTGACCAGGAAAGCGGATCATTCTTTATCGCCCTGAACAAGGACACCGGCAAAGTGAAGTGGCGTGTCGAGCGTCCGGATTTTACCCGCGGGTTCTCCACTCCCTTGCTCTATAAACCCAAGACCGGTCCACTGCAGGTCCTGATTGCGGGCTCCTACCGTTTGGTGGCTTATGAGGTGGAGACCGGCAAGGAGGCTTGGTGGGTCAGCGGCTTAACTTGGCAGTTGAAACCCACGCCGGTCATGGATGAAGAAAACATCTACGTGCTTGGCTGGGCTGGCGAAGCTGATCCCGGGCAACAGGAAGTGGTGCCGGACTTCGCTGAAGTGTTGACCAAGTGGGATGCCAATCAGGACCGCCAGCTATCGGAAGCCGAAATCGCCGACCCGAAACTGGCCAAGAAATTCGCCGAGATCGACCTGGACAACACCAAGCTCATCGGCGAACGCGATTGGAAAATGTTCCAGGCCAAACGAGCCGTCGTCAACGGCGTCAATGCTTATCGTTTGGGTGGCCAGGGCGACATGACCGAAAAGTCCCGCCTCTGGAACTATGAGAAGTCACTCCCGAATGTGCCCTCGCCGCTGCTCTATCAGGGAGTTCTCTATCTCTGCAAAGACGGCGGCATTCTGACGGCGCTCGATGCGAAGACTGGTAAGGTGCTCAAGCAGGCCCGCATTACCGGAGCCTTGGGTGACTATTTCGCTTCGCCCATCGCCGCAGACGGACGTCTCTTCACCATCAACCATGAGGGTAAGCTGGCCGTGATCAAGGCGGGGGCGGAATGGGAGGTTGAGCGCATTGTTCCATTTCCGGACATGGTGAATGCTACCCCGGCGATTCTGGATGGCAAGATCTATGTCCGCACTCATTCCAATCTCTACTGTTTTGGCAGGTAGTTTCAGATGTTGAAGAAAGGCTTGCTGATTCTCGCCGCCGTTGTGGCGCTCTTGGTTGGAGTGATCTCTGTAATTGATTAGCGGGTGGTCGATTCAAACTACTGAATCGGCGACGGCCCAGGCGGCGAAAAGAGGAGCCGGAACGCGGCGGTAACGGAACGGGCGC
>JAYTKJ010000530.1:0-3337 GCA_043730365.1 Acidobacteriota bacterium
AGCATTGCGCAAGTTGGGCGGGGTTGAGTCCGGGGAGCCAGGAGAGCGCGGGGGTGCAGTACAGTGGGCGGACCAAGAAGGGGAACAAGTATTTGCGACGGGTTTTGACGCAGTCCGGGTGGGCGAATTCGCATCGGAAGGACGGTTATTTGCGGGCGGTGTTCTTTCGGATTAAGGCGAGAGCGGGAGCGAAGAAGGCAGTGATTGCGGTGGCGCATAAGTTGGTGGTGATTGCGTATTCGATATTGAAGACGAAGGAGCCGTACCGGGAGTTGGGCGGGGACTACTTCGACAAGTTGAATCCGGAGCGGACGGCGCAGCGGTTGCTGGTTCGGATCGCGAAATTGGGGTTTGAGGTGGAGATTAAACGGCGGCCGGTGCCCGTTGTGGCACCGGTCATAGAGGCGGTACCGGCGGTGGAAGAGCCGGTTAAAAAAAGCGGGAGAGACCGAGAAAATCGCCACCGGTCGGAATCTTAAACCCCGAGGCATCAATGAGTTAGAGGGGCAGTTTTTCTAAGCCTCGGGGGTCACCCAAATCCGGCCAATGATGGTCACCTGAAAACCGGCCAATAGAAAGACAAGCCAGGACATTGAAATGGCGGAGGATTACCCTTCGTAATTGTGAGCAATGTCTTGACCGAAGAAAAGAAACAACAAGTGCTTACGCTGGGCCGCTTAGGCTGGTCCCTGCGTCGCATCGAGAAACAAACTGGAATCCGCCGCGAAACCGCAGCCACCTACCTGAAGGCCGCCGGAATCCCGCTGCGTCCCCCCGGAGCCTGGGGCAAACGCGCCCCGCCAAAACCGGCCAATGAGGTGACCACCGACTCCGGCCCCAACTCCCCCACCGAACAAACGCCAAAACCGGCCAATCCGGTGACCACCGACCCCACCGCCTCCGCCAGCGCCTGCCAACCCTACCACGAGTTCATCGAACAAGCCCTGCTGGCCGGCCGCAACGCCATGTCGATCTGGCAAGACCTCGTCGATCTCCACGGTTTCACCGGTGCCTACGAAACCGTCAAACGCTTCGTCCGCAAGCAGCGCGGCACACAAACCCCGGAAGCCCGCGTCGTCATCCTTACCGCCCCCGGCGAAGAAGCCCAGGTCGACTACGGCTCCGGCCCGCTGGTTCGCGATCCGATCTCGGGCAAATACCGCCGCACCCGGCTCTTCGTCTTTACCCTCGGATTCAGCCGCAAATGTGTCCGTCTGCTCCGCTTCCAATCCAGCTCGCAGATCTGGGCCGAACTGCACGAAACCGCCTTCGGCCGCCTCGGCGGCACCACCAAATACGTCGTGCTCGACAACCTCACCGAAGGCGTCCTGACCCCCGATATCTACGATCCCCTCATCAACCCTCTTTTCCGCGACATGCTCGCCCACTACAACGTCGTCGCCATGCCCTGCCGCGTCCGCGACCCAGACCGCAAAGGAAAGGTCGAGCGCGGTGTCGGTCACGCCAAGCAGACGCCGCTGAAAGGAAAGCGTTTTGAGTCCCTGGCCGAAGCGCAGGCCTACCTCGATCATTGGGAGGAACGCTGGGCCGACACCCGCATTCACGGAACCACCAAGCGTCAGGTTTCGGTCATGTTCGCCGAGGAAAAGTCTGCCCTGCAGCCGTTGCCCCTCGAGCCCTTTCGCTACTACCAATACGGCGAACGCTCGGTGCATCTGGACGGGTGCGTGGAAGTCGAGGCCGCCTACTACGGCGCACCGCCGGGATGGATCAGCCGCCGGGTGCGCGTCCAGTGGGACGGCATTCATGTGCGTCTGCTGGACCCCAAAACCGGCCAGCTTCTGCGTGAACATCTGCGCCAGGAGCGCGGCCGGCATCGTATTCAGGAGGCGGATCGCCCGCCGCGGACGCCCACTGGAACGGTGCAACTCCTGGCCCGCGCCGCGAAAGAGGGGCCCCATATCGGAACGTTCTGCCAGGTCCTGCACGAGCGGCAAGGCGAGCCCGCCATTCGCCGGATTCTCGGCATCCTCTCGTTCCATAAAACGTATGGAGTGGCCCGAGTCGACGAAGCCTGCGCGGCGGCCCTCGATCTAGAAGCCTACGACTACCGTTTCGTAAAGCGTTATCTGGAGCGCGTCTCGCCCCTCCAACTCAGCCTGCAACAAGTCGACCCGCTCATCCGGGAACTGACGCAGTATCGCGACCTGATCGAAGAAAGAACCAAGGAACCCAACCCATGAACATCACTGAACTGGAACTCTCTCTACGCCAACTCCGCCTCGGCGGAATGGCGGCTGTACTGGAGACCCGTCTGCGCCAGGCGCAAGCCGAACCGATGGCCCCGATCGACCTGCTATCGTGTCTGGTCTCTGACGAGCTGACGCGGCGGTCGGATCGCCTTCTGGAGCGTCGCCGAAAAGAAGCGTGCTTCCGTGACGCCAATCGCACGCTGGACAACTTTGACTTTGCTTTCAACCCGAAGATGAACCGGAGTATGGTGTTTGATCTGGCGACGTGTCGGTTCGTTGATCGGCGCGAAGACGCGCTATTTCTAGGGCCAGGCGGGGCGGGTAAGAGTCACCTTGCCCAAGCCATTGGTCACGCGGCGATCCTGCAAGGGCATCGTGTGCTGTATCGCGAGGCGCATGTGTTGTTGGACGAACTGGGCGACGCGGTGGTTGAGGGTCGGCGGAAGAAGTACATGGCGGAGTTGACGGTGGTGCCGTTGCTGATCATTGATGATTTTGGGATGCGCAAGCTGCCGTTGACAGCGGCGGAGGATCTGCTGGAGATTGTGATGCGCCGGTATGAGCGGGCGAGCACGTTGCTGACGTCGAACCGGGTGGTGGAGGATTGGGGGAAACTGTTGGGGGATACGGCGGCGGTGGGGGCGATGCTGGATCGGTTGTTGCATCGCGGTCATGTGTTGAAGTGTGGGCCGCGGAGTTGGCGGACGAAGACGGCGGCGTCGACGGCGGCGGGGGCGGAGTAGGCCTGTGGAAATGACGCGCCGTGGAAAACGAGGAGAACCGCACGGCGGTTTTCCATCGTTTCCCCCCGCGCTTGGGAATCGCCGAGGCGGCGATTCCCACATTCCCACAGGCCCGACGACGGGGGCGTTTCAACCAAAGGCACCCGCAACGAAAGAAATCACTTGCCCAATTCGTGGGGATAAGAGTATAAATGAGCTAGTCCTGGCCTAACTCTTCATTGGCCGGTTTTGAAGTGACCGCGATTGGCCGCTTTTGGGGTGACCGCTGAGGCGGGCACAAAGGCACCAAACATTTACCGGTCATAGCTTGCCTGCCGAGCCTTATAGGCAGGATGCCACATCGGACCGTAGCCTAAGTTTCTGACCCTCACCAACACGCGC
>JAYTKJ010000531.1:0-9890 GCA_043730365.1 Acidobacteriota bacterium
CGGCGGCCCGAGACCGCGATCATGCCATTCCCCCCAAACAAAATGCATCAATATTGTTTGATCCATACCTTACAATAAATGCTTTTTTGGCGCTCTGCACCCTCCCGCCGCCTCACTCCCCCAAAACGGTTAAGCACCCCGCGAGCCGGATCATTTGGATAGACGCCGAGGGAAACTCGGACCGCAGCAAGGCAATGGTTCCTGTTACGAACGGCGTGGCTGCGCTAGTGCCACCAAACGACACAGCCTTGCCCTGCGTGCCGAGGCTGGCGATGTTGTGTCCCGGCGCGCCCAGCCCTGTCCTGCCGATCGACGCGCCCAGGTTGGAAAGTCCCATCGGCTGCCCGTTCGGTCCATAGGCCACCACAGGAATCACCCATGGATACCTGGTGATCGCCGAGCCAGTGAGGAGGCTGTCGTTGCCAGATGCGGCAACCACGATCACGCCCCGCTGAGCCGCAGCGGTCAAGGCGCGCGTGAGCTCTGCATCTCCCGCCACGGATGCACCGCGCAGCGCGGCGCTGAGGTTGATGACATGAGCGCCCGCGGTGATGCAGTCTTCGATCGCCTGCGCGAGTTCCCGGGGCGTGGCCGACGGTACTCCATCTCCGTTCGGGGCTTTTTCCAGGAAGATGGGCCTTACCAACAGCGTTCAGCCTGGGCAAATGCCTGATGCGTGTGAGTTGCGGCGTCCCGCCAAAATACCGGCGACGAATGTTCCGTGGACACAGGCGAAGCTGTCGCGCTGTGAGCAGGCGGTCGCGGCCAGACTGGCCTTCGGGCCGATCGGCTGTATCCGCTCCGCGATCAAGTCGGGGTGTGAGGTCAGGATCGGGCCATCGATCAGACCGATTCTCACTTGTGGAATGCCGAGGCTGCGCTCCATTAGCGGCGGCAATCGAACTAGGTCCAGCGGACTGGTCAGACTCATACGCGCGTAACTACCGGAAGAGGAGCCCGCGCTCATCCACCTGGCCGTTATGTTACTTGTGGCTGCTGATCGTTTCCCGCCAAGAAGTTAAATTTTCCGGGGCGCGAAAATGGCAGGAAGAGAAACGGAACGGGCCCGAAGTCCAAGGGGATCGCGTCATCGCGCGAAGGCTTTGGCAAAGGCCGATCGAAGGCCGGTGTCTCTCCTGGCGTTGACCAGTCCGGTAACGCGATCCTTGCATGACTCGCGGAACCGGCTGGCTCCCAGCGCGGTGAGCGCAGCCTCGGCCGCTTCTTCGGGGCCGCTCTCGATCACCGACACCAGATACTCGCTAGACTCCGGCAGCGGCGAGGCGGACAGCGTCAGCAGCACGGAGCGCCGCGTGGGCATTGGGATTGGCTGGCGCAGGAATGCCAGCAGCGCCTCGAGCGCCTCAAGGTGACGCGCGCCGGCGAGCGCTTCGGCGGCATCGCCGCACAGCAAATCGTTCTCCGGATCGAGGAAGCGTGCTACGAATTCGATGGACTCGGCCGGAGCGAGCGTCATCAGCGAGAGCAGGCACTCGCGCATGACGTCCGGATGCGCGTCGCCGGTGAGCGCCTTGAAGCGGATTAGCAGGGCACTCTCGGGTTGTGCAACTCGGGCGACGGCCCGCACCGCGTCCAGACGCGCTGGGCGCTCGGGATCGATCAGCACGTCGGTGAGCGCGGTCAGGATTTGGCGCGGTGAGAGGTCTGAATCCACGAGCGCCAGTGCGCAACGGCCGCGCAAGGCGCCCGCTGAATCGGCGCGCCCACCAAAGACCGGCTCCAGTTGAATGTGGCGCAATCCGCGTAGGTATGGCGCGGCGGGGCGATACTCCAACGCGAGCAGCGCCGAGACGAGCGCGTTCTTGGCCCAGCACTGCGGGTCTGTCTTGATGGGGTCGGCAAAGAAGCGATCGAAGGCCGCGACCAGATCCGGCGTCAACGCGCGCAGCCCGAATTCTTCGGCGAGCGCCGCGGCTTTGGAGACGTAGAAGCCGCTGGTGCGGTCAGCCAACGCTTTCCTGAGCGGCCCTTCGGCTGAGACGGCACCGCCGGTTTCCCGCAGCGCCGCGAGGGCATCGAGTTTTTGATCGAAGGCCTTGCGGCTGCCGCCGCTCATTCACTCAGGTTACAACTCGAGCTGACCCTTGACCATCATGTCCTTCAGCAGAAACTTGGCCTTAACGCCGAGCGGCCCCATCTGGGTGATGAAGGTGACTTCTTTGTCGGCGGCTTCGATCGGCTGTGAGGCTTTCGGGAACATGAACATCATGATGGAGGTGCCGTCGGGCGCCTGACCCACTTGCACTTGATCGGGGCCGATCGGGTCTTTCCCCTTGCGCTCAAGCCGTGTGGATTCCTTCAAGCGTTCCTGCATCATGCGCTGGCGCTCTTGCGGATCCATCTGCCCTGCGGGGCCTTGCGCGCCAGCTTGGAATTGTTGTTGTGGAGGGCGCATTCCGCGGCCACCACCGCCGCCCATCATCGGCAACCCGGAGACGCTGACCAGGTAGTGTCCGGCTACCGAATCGGGCCACTTGCGCTTGCCGGCCTGCAGAACCGGTCCGGCGGTTTCCCAGCGCACGAGCGCTTTGAATTGAGGCATGGAAGGTGCGCCGCCGCCGGGGCCACCCATGCCGCCTCCACCCATGTCTCCGCCTTGGCCGCCCATACCGCCGCCGCCACCCATACCTCCACCACCGCCCATACCTCCACCACCGCCCATGCCTCCACCACCGCCCATGCCTCCGCCGCCACCCATGCCACCACCACCGCCACCGCCGCGACGGCCGCCTCCGCCGCCACGACCCATGCCCCCGGCCATGCCGCCTTGGAAGTCAGCGGCAACTTCCTTGGCCCAGGGCGATTTGGTCATCAAATCCTTGACTTCTTTTTCAGACCATTCGGCGGCCGGCTTGGCTTCCCAGAATTGGCCTTTGGCCCAAGCCGAAGCGAAGCGCGGGACGGCGGCCAGCAGGCCGGGCAATGCGAGGACGGAACGGCGGGTAAGCATAACAATCTAAGATTACGCCAAAGATGCGCGGGTTACGCGGCCCTTAGGATAATTTAAGATTCGTGAAATAGCGACGCCAAGGGGATGGCCAGATCGGGCGCGCTAGTGCGGAGGATGCCGTCTTTGGCCTCTTTGACGCCATCCGGCGTATGGATCCAGCCTCGGCGAGTGCGGGGGCTCAGGACCCAGACGAAGGGGACGCCCATGGTGAGATAGTCGTCGACGCGTTCCTGGATGTCTTCAATCGTATCCGAGGGCGAGAGGATCTCGACACAAAGCAGGGGCGGCTCCACCAGAATTTGAGGGGGCTTGGCGGGGCCGCGCGCGATGCAGATATCGGAACGCGAAAGCGCCGGGGATTCACTTGCACCCGCATTTCGGGCAGTACCCAGAAGCCGTGTTCCCGCTCGAGCCCATGCAAATGGACAGCCAACACGGTTTGCAGCCTGGCGTGATCGAACTCGCCGGCGTTTCGCTGCCTGAGTTCTCCGTCGACAAAATCGCAATCCGGGCGGTAGCAGGAAGCTAAATATTCTTCAACCGAAATCAGCGTCGTCGTCGAGGTGTCCCCGGTGCGGCCTCTCGTTTGATCATAGTGCAGTTACCACTCCGCTATGATGGACATGGTCAATAAATGATGGGCCCCGTCCTTGTAGTAGGCGCCACGGGACAACTGGGTATGGCGGCGGTAAAGTGTCTGCTGGCCGAGGGCCGGGCAGTGCGCGCCTTCGTCCGCGATCCCGGGGCGGCTCATCGGTTTCAGGCTCTCGGGGCGGAAACGGCGCTGGGCGATCTCACGCAACCGGCGACGCTGACGGCCGCCTGCCGGGGAGTGGCGCAAGTGGTGGCCACGGCCAATGCGGCGATTCCTTCGCGGTCCACCGATTCGTTTGAGGCTGTGGAAGGGCAGGGCTATCGCAATCTGATTCGCGCGGCCACCGAGGCCGGGGTTCGCCGCTTCATCTACACCTCAGTGCCACGCTCCCGTTATGAGAGCTCGTCCATCTTCTTCCGGTTGAAGCGGGAGACGGAGCAACTTATCGAAGCGAGCGGCCTCGATCACGTGATCTTCCGCGCCGACATCTTTATGGACATCTCTTTTGCGATGATGGGCAGCGGCATTCCCTTGCGGAGCGCCGAAGCGGCCAGCGTGCTGCGGCCATTCGCCTTTGCCAGGAATCATTTCGAAGGAATCAAAGACAGCATCGAGAGTAAACACGTGGCGATGATCCCTGGCGATGGCAGCGTCCGGCACGCGTTTATCTGCGTGGACGACGTGGCCCGATTTCTAGCGGCGGCGGCTGCGGGGGGACAGCGGGGTACCTTCATCCTGGGCGGGCCGGAAGCGCTGACATTTCTCGACGTGGTTAGCGTTTACGAGAGAGTGCTTGGCCTACAACTACGAGTGAAGAAGACGCCCGCGCTGGTGTTTCGCATCCTCTCGAAGGTGATGAGACCGTTCAACCCGGCCGGGGCGAATATCATGCATCTGAACTTTGTTGGCGCTACAGAAGAAACGCTGGCCGATCCCAAGACGGCGGCGGCGTTTGGCGTGTCGCCCCTGACTACGGCCGAGAGCTTTCTGCGCACACGTGCCGGGGCATCGAAGGCGGCGATGGCGGGACGGACGTGACTGAGCTCGAGCGGATTTTTCACGAGGCGCTAGAGCGGCCCGAGCAAGAGCGCGGTGCATTCGTCGAGTTGGCCTGCGGTGAAGATCGGGCTCTGGCAGGGGACGTCGCATCACTGCTTCGGCAGCACCAGCAGGAAACGGCTGAGTTGGCGGCGTCGATCGAGACAGTGGCCTCAGACCTGTTCACCGCGCGCGCGGCTGCTGGTGAGATTGGGCCTGGCGCGATGCTAGGCCCCTACCGGATCGATCGCAAAGTGGGGCAGGGCGGTATGGGCACCGTCTACGCGGCGGTGGATACGCGCCTCGGCCGGCAAGTGGCGATCAAGATGTTGCGGCACACGTTTGGTGATCAGGCAGAGGCGCTCGCCCGCTTCCACCGCGAGGCGCGTTCGGCGGCGGCTCTGGCGCACGTCAACATAGCCGTATTGCATGACTCTGGCGAGAGTGACGGTGCGCCCTTTCTGGTGATGGAATTCGTGGCCGGCGAGCCGCTCCGTTCCAGACTGGGAGCTGGTCCGCTGGGCGAAGCCACCGTCGCACGGTATGCCGCGCAACTGGCTGGAGCGCTCGAGCACGCTCACTTGAGAGGCATCGTGCACCGCGACATCAAGCCCGAAAATATTCTGCTCGCCGAGGATGGCAATCTCAAGGTAATCGACTTCGGAATTGCCCGGATCCTGCACGATGCCGGAGAAGCGGCGACCGGCGGTCCATACTTTCTCGGCACTCCCGCCTATGCGGCTCCAGAGTTGCTGGCGGGTGGCGCGGAAACCGAATGCAGTGATGTGTACAGCTTTGGCGTAGTGGTTTACGAGATGGCGTGCGGCGCTCCTCCATTCCAGCGGCGGCAGGACGCCTATATCCCGGCGGGCGTGCGCAATCCCGCGCTGCCGGCGGCATTGGCTGCTTTCATCGACCGGTGTCTGGCTCCGGATCCGGCTGATCGCTACCGGAACGGAGCCAGACTGGCAGAGGCTCTGCGCCGGGCGGCGAACGATACCGGCCGTAGCGCGCCAGATTCAGTGGCGATCATTGCCTTCTCAAACTTGTCGGGCGACGCGGCCCAGGATTGGCTGGGCACTGGCATCGCCGAGACGCTGGCATCGCGATTGGCCAAGCTGCGTTCGGTGCGGGTAACCAGCCGGGCCCGGGTTGGTCAAGCCGTTGAACGATACGGGAACGGCGCCGTGGATACGACGGCCATCGGTCGCGAACTCAGTGCGCGATGGGTGGTGTCAGGGAGCTATCAGCACGCCGGCGGCCGCGTGCGAGTCACGCCGCACCTGGTTGATGCGCTAACCGGCGACATTCTGGGGACCGATGCCGTGGATGGCCGATGGGAAGAGATCTTCGAAATCCAGGATCGTGTGGCGAACTCGCTGGTCCGGGTGCTCGCCGATCAAATGGAAGGTGCGAACCCCAGCATCAGCGAGGCGCCCGAGACGAGCAACCTGATGGCATTCGAGCAGTACACACGAGGCCGCCAGCAGATGTATCAGATGCGTGCCGGGGCGCTGGGAACGGCGATTCAGCACTTTGAGCAAGCGGTGGCTCTCGATCCTGGCTACGCGCTGGCCTATTCGGCGCTGGGTACTTCCTGCATGCTGCAATTCCTGCGCACCAGCAATCCGGACGACGTGAAGCGGGCGGGCGGCTATCTGGAGCGTGCCACCGCGCTCGATCCGGAACTGGGTGAACCATATCCTTGGCTCTGTAACCTCCGCGTTCGCAAGAACGATCCGGCGGGCGCGTTCGCCGCAGGCAGGAAGGGCGTGGAATTACAGCCCGACTTACCGGAAGCACACTATTTCCTCGGAGGTTTTGCTTATCTGGCCGCCGAAAGCCGGCTGGTGGAGTTGAGTGACGGAGCAACGGCGTTGGCCGAGGCAATCCGGCTGCAGCCTCGCTTCCATCCCGCCTGGCTTCTGCTTGGCGCAACGGCGGCGTTGGGCGGCTGGCACGAGGCGGCGGTTCGGATCTTGTCTGAGGCTGTCCGCATGGAGAGCGAGCCCGATCTGCTCTACCGGTTTGTAGGAGCGCGCACGCTGCGGGCGACGGCCTGGATGCGCTCCGGCAACTGGGCGCGGGCCCGGGAGGGCTTCGAAGATGCGGCCGAGGCCTTGCGGGCTGAGCCTGAGCACCTCTATCGGGATTGCTTTCTGGCCCTGAGTGTTTGCGGCTTGGGTGACATCGCACTCCGTGCCGGTGACGATCCGGGCGCATTGGCTCACTATCGCCAGGCTTGGCGCCTTGTGAAGGAAACACCGCGCATCGTGGGGAGTGCGCGCTTGCTGGTTCGGGCGTCCGCCGGTTTGGCGGCGGCCTATGCGGGGACCGGTGATCGAGACCGGGCGCATGAATTGGCACGTGACGCGGCTGGGCAACTGGCGGCCGTGACCGGGCAAACTGCGACGGTCACCTTTGAAAGCAGCTTGGCCCAACTGCATTTGTTGCTGACCGTAACGATGCTCCGTCTGGGCGATGAAGCCGCTGCCGCCGGGCACATGGAGCGGGCGCGTGAGCTGGGCTGGCGCGATCTTCCGTGGCTGCTGGCCGATCCGGAGCTGCGCCCTTTGCATGGCCACGCCGTCTATTTGTCGACGATTGATGGGCTGCGGGCCGCTGCCGGGTTCGACGTGCCGATTCCATCATCGATCCGCGCCTGAAATTGGCCCTCCTTCGTCAGGTCTTGTTCAGAGGCTGATCCAACTCGCGGGCGATCCAAGCCTTGGCGAACTGCCAATCGCGTACTACGGTCCGCAGCGACACGCCCAGGACGCCGGCGGCCTCTTCGTTCGAGAGCCCGCCGAAGAGCCGGAGTTCGACCAAGTGGCTTTTGCGCGGGTCAACCTTTTCCAGACTGGTCATCGCCTCGTCCAATTCGGTAAGCCCTGGCGTGGAAGCGGATGTCACCATCAAGGCGTCATCGAAAGCGACTTGACGCCACGTGCCGCCACGCCGCGGGCCGCGCCGGGCTCGCGCGTGATCCACCAGAATGCGCCGCATGATCTGGGCGGCCAGGGCAAAGAACTGGGTGCGGGTGTCCCACCCGTCCGGCTGTACACCTACCAGACGCAGATAGGCCTCGTGAACCAATCCCGTGGTCTGGATGGTTTGCGCGTGAGCCTCCCGCGACAGGTACGCCCCGGCGATCCGCTTTAACTCCTCCATCACCAAGGGCATCAGCACGTCCAGCGCGGCCCGGTCTCCATCGCGCCAGGCTGCGAGCAAACGCGTGATGTCAGGTGGTGCAGGGGAGGGGGCGGGCATGTTCTTAAAAAAATTATCGCGCGCCGTGGCGTTTTGCCGGGGGTGGCTTCCGCTTGCTTGTTCAGGAGGTTCAAAAATGAACGACGACAGACGAAGGTTTATAAGATACGCCGCTGGCGTGGCGCTGCCCGCGGCCGCTGTAGGTGTGGCTGGCTCCGGGGTGGCGCGTGCCGCCGATGGAGATGCCAAAGAGTTTCTGGGAGCGTGGACAACGATCCATTCGCTGCCGTTCCCTCCCAATTGGTTTCGCGAATTCCTGACGTTTTCAACCGGTGGTGGTGTCCTTGAGAGCAACACGTTTCTGAATATGGCGGGTAGTCAGGATTTCTCAGCCTTCGGGCTGCCCCGCGCGATCAAGGCCAGCGACGGAATGGGCACCTGGGAACTCGTCTCCACGGGAAAGATCACTGTGGCGTTCCGCAAGTTGCTCTTTGACGGAGCCGGCAACTATTTCGCGGATTTGAAAGTCACCGGCACCCTGCAAAGCGACGGCGCCAAGATTTTTGGCGACTGGCTGATTTCGGCGATGGATGTGAACGACAAACTGCTGGTCCCGTTTGGCCCAGCCACCACTGAGGGAACGCGCATCCGTTAGAGCGTTTTCAGATTTCCTGTAGAGTCCCGCTCGAAATCACTCTACGGGGCAGGGATTGTGCGCCGGATTGAGTCTGGCAGGCGTGGGGGTAGGGATCTGATAGCCGAGCCGGCGCAGGGCCTTGAGGTAGTGGTTGATATCGCCTCGTTTGCAGTGGAAACGATCCGGAGATGGTGTCACGCCGTGGGGAGGAGACCTATCCTAAAGCCACCCGGCTCCTGATCACCGCTGACGGCGGCGGCAGCAATGGCTCGCGCCTCCGCCTCTGGAAACTCGAACTCCAGAGGTTGGCTGATGAGACCGGTCTTGCCATCACAGTCACTCACTTCCCGCTTCATCAGCAAGAACTGGCGCGGACAACCACTGACCAGCTTCAAAGCGATCGTGAGTTTGATCGCCGGAACCACCACACGGACAGCGATTACTAGCTGCCCCCGCACAGACCCGTACTTGCGGCACTACCGCATAGGTTCCCACCTCGGATCTAACGTGTGGCGCGGTTGTCGGTCCACCGTTCCTCGCGGCCCTATAGTGCATCTACGGTGTCCGGCGCAGTGTCCGGAGTAGGCCCGTGCCTGAGGACCTTGGCCGACAGCCTTCCCTCCACTTCCTCCGCCTCCGGTCTCCCGGTCTTGTTCGGACACTTCGTAGGTACTATGCCGTCGCTCGACTCCTCGCCGCCGTACATGTCCGGCTTACGCTTGTGGCTTCCCGGACCGATCCACGGTGTTTACCCTGGATAGCGACGAGGTCTCCCGGTTCTCGCGCGTGCAGTTTCTCGACGTGCTAATGGCTCTAGGACTACGCCGGGTCCTTCGAGGACGCAGGCCTTGCGATGTCGTCCCCTCGGGGGTGGCCTTCCCGTTGGAAGCACACGGTCGGCACCCGGATTATGCTTTTCGAAGCTCGATTCCCCGCCCGCCGATGCCTCTGTCTACGCTTCACCTGGCACCTCGCGGCACCCGGCGCAAGACTCGAGGTCAAGATGGTTCGCTACTCCTTTCTTGTAGGGCTCTTTCATCCCCGACTACACGCCGGTTTATCCCGGCGCACGCTCCCACGCTATCCTCTCTGGGCATACGCATGCCAGGATCCAATATCCGGAGCCCGATCGCTTTCAGGGCCGCGCCTGGCACCTGGGCGCCGGAGCCACTTTTGACAACCACCAGTACCGGAATAACTTCGCGGTGTTGCAAATCGAAGGCCGCCATCTGACGCGGCGTATCTGGGAGTACGATCCCGGAGCCGAAGAGTGGGAAGAGAAAAGCGTCAGGATTTGTCACTCAAGGCTTCGGCCCCCTCAACCACGCTGTCCTCTCCAGACGCCGACGTCTACCTCGCCTGGCTCCGCACCGAGACCAGCACGGTAGACCTGCTTAAGCTCACCGACGCCCAGTCCATCCCTAAACCCGCCGAGATGG
>JAYTKJ010000532.1:0-8402 GCA_043730365.1 Acidobacteriota bacterium
CCCGCAGACCGGCGTATCGTCGATGCGCGGTTTAACGCCCGGCCACTTCACGATGAAAGGAACGCGGATGCCGCCTTCATAGACATGCCCCTTGCCCTCGCGCAGCGGCCCGTTAGAAGTGACGGGCTTGAGCTTCCATTCCGGCGCCGAGAGGCCCCCGTTGTCGCTGGTGAACACCACCACGGTCCGGTCCGCGATCTTTTCCTCTTCCAGCGCGCTCAGCAAGCGGCCAACATTGTCGTCCAGACTGGAGATCATGGCGGCGTAGACGGGATCATTCTGCGCCGATCCGGGCTGCCGTGCTTTGGCACGGAATCGCCGCGCCGTTTCTTCTTTCGCCTCAATCGGGACGTGAACCGTGTAGTGCGGAAGGTAGAGGAAGAAGGGCCGCTGACGATGGGCGCGAATGAAGCCGATTGCCTCGTCCGTCAGGCGGTCAGTCAAATACTCGCCGTTTTGCTTGCCCACAATGGGCGGATTGTCGCCCCATTGCGGCCAGAAGAAGCTCTTCGGCATCCCACTATTTGTTCCGCCCACGTTCATGGCGAAGCCCTGCGCCTCCGGCCAGTATTCCTTCGAAGCTCCCAAGTGCCACTTACCAACGTGGCCGCTCACGTAACCGGCGGGCTGGAGCGCCTCGGCAACGGTAATTTCGCTGGGATCCAGATACTGCTTGCACATCGGGCCGATCATCTTCGAATGCGGCAGCGGGTGGCTGCCCGGCAGATAGTTGGTGATGCCGGTGCGCGCCGCAAAGCGCCCGGTCATGATCGCGGCGCGGGAAGGAGAGCAAACCGGGCATGCCGCATATCCGTTGGTGAAGCGCACGCCCGCCGCCGCCAGCCGGTCAATGTTGGGCGTCTCGTAGAAAGTACTGCCCTGACAGCCGAGATCGGCCCAACCCATGTCGTCAATCAGGATCACGGCAAAGTTGAGCGGCAGAGCGGCCGATTGCGGCTGGCCGAACGCCGCCCCGCCGGCCAAGTGAAAGAAAGTGCGTCTGGTCATCTTCGCCTCACACCATATCAACTTTAGGGGTGACTAAGTAGTTCCCCGGGTATTCGCGGCAGCCAATTCGTGCCACGCTGGGAAATGAGGACCACGCAGACTGCGCTGATTGTCTTTGCAGCGGGCACCACCATGCTCGCCGCGAACGGAATCACGCAGTGGATCGGCGCCTCACTCCAATTGGCCGGTCTGCCGGTACCGGCTGGCCACGCGGTTCTGTCTGAGCATGAACTGCTGGAGATTGAGACCATGCCCCCGCAAGAGCAGGCGCTACGGCTGCTGGAACGGGCTATCAACGGCTACCGCGGCGCGCTGGAACAGATTGAGCGGCGCGTGGACGGCTGGAACGGCAAGCTGGAAGAAGATCAGAAGTTCAATCAGCTCACCTCGGTCGCCTATTGTGCCAGCGATCTGCGAGTCCGCTCCGCCGCAATTGAGATGTCGCTAGCGGCCTACGGCCTGCCGAAGACCCCGCAGAGCGTGGAACAGCAGTTGGAGCTGCTGAGAACCGGAGACCGGCAGAAGCGCTTCTACCCGCTGTGGAAGCTGGGCCTGCTGGGCAACCGTGGCGTGGAACGCGAGACGGTCTTTCGCGCCTTGACCGATCACCTGAAAGACCCCGAGGTCCTGTCTAGGCGATGGGCGGTGGAGGCGGTGGGCCTGCTGGGGACCGACGAGGCGATCGCCCCGCTCCTTGAGGTTTTCCGCACGGACCCTTCGCCGGAGATCCGTGAGCGCGCCGCCTGCAACCTCGCCGATTCCGGGCTCCTCACGCGGGAACAACGGCGCAAGGCAATCCCCGAACTGATGAAGATGATGGACAACCCCAGCCTGGACGCCCAAACCCGAGGCTGGGTCTTCCAGGCGCTCCGCGAGATCAGCGGCGAGCGGCTGGGCGATGAGCCCTCAGCGTGGCGCAACTGGTGGAATCGGTAGGCAGGCCGCTCGGGGTTCCTGGCTACAGCTTCAACAGCGCCCGCAACCGCTTGGTCTGCACCCGGCTAACGGGGATCTCGGTTTGCTTCTTGTCGTCCATCCGCAACTGGAAGCTCGACTTGAACCACGGAATCACTTCCTTGATCCGGTTGATGTTAACCAGGAAAGAGCGGTGTACGCGCCAAAATGTGTCGGGGTCCAGATTCGACTGCAACTCCTCGATGGTCCGGTAGTTGGACATTCCTTCCATACCCGACGCCACCACGGTGATGAGTCCATCGTCGATCGTGGCGTAGACGATATCCTGGGCGTCGACGATCAGATTACGGCCTTGGCTCTTCACCAGCACCTTGGTGCGTTGCAACAGCGGTTTGGATGGCTCCAGTGGCGGCAAAGGCGTGGCGTCGGCCAACCGAGCCCGCTCGGCCAGGAATTTGTGGGCTCGGCCAATCGCCTGCGCCAGTCGCTCTTTCTCGATCGGCTTGAGTACGTAGTCCAACGCTTCGAGCTGAAAGGCCTCGACAGCGTACTGGTCGTAAGCGGTGGCGAGAATAAAGTACGGCACGTGCCCTTCGCCGTCTTTGATGCGCCGGATCACGCTCATGCCGTCCAGACCAGGCATCTGGACGTCGAGAAACATCAGATCGGGCTCCAGATCCTCGGCCATCTCTACCGCTGTCAGGCCGTTGCTGGCCGCGCCAACAATTTCAATCTCCGGGAAGTCCTTGAGAAGATACTGCAACTCATCCAAGGCGAGTTGCTCGTCGTCGGCCAACAACGTTGAGATCGACGCGGTACCGCGCGGCTGCATGAGAAGGTGCTAGTATAGCATCTTGGCTTCTTGATCCCCCCGCTCAGAACGCCTTGCTTCCACGCTTTCTCGCAGTGAAGGAGTCCGCTCAAATTGTCCGCTAAAAAGACGAAAATCGCACCCGCCGAAGGCAAACTGGGAATCCTGATGCCTGGCATGGGCGCCGTGGCCACCACTTTTGTCGCTGGTGTCGAGTTGGTCAAACGGGGCCTCGGCCAGCCGGTTGGTTCTCTGACGCAGATGGCGACCATCCGGCTGGGCAAGAGAACCGACAATAAGTCGCCTTACATCCGCGATTTCGTGCCGCTGGCCAAACTGGACGACTTGGTTTTTGGTGGGTGGGATATCTACGAGGACAACGCTTTTCAAGCGGCCAGCAACGCTCGGGTGCTGGAGCCGCATCAGCTTGAAGCCGTGCGCCAGCCGCTGGAGGCTTTAAAGCCGATGAAAGCGGTGTTCGAACAACAGTACGTCAAGCGCATCAACGGGCCTAACGTCAAAAAGGGGGCCAACAAGCGTGAACTCGCCGACATGCTGATGGACGATATCAAGTCCTTCAAAAAGACGAATGGCTGCTCGCGCCTGGTCATGATTTGGTGCGGCTCTACCGAAGTACATCGCAAACCGACGGCCGTCCACCAGACGATTACCTCGTTTGAGCGAGGCTTGGCCAAGAGCGATCCGGATATCGCCCCCAGCCAGATCTATGCGTATGCGGCGCTGAAGAGTGGCGTACCGTTCGCCAACGGCGCGCCGAACCTGACGCTGGACATCCCGGCGTTGCGTGACTTGGCCCGGAAACGCGAAGTGGCTGTCTGTGGCAAGGACTTTAAGACCGGCCAGACCTTCATGAAGACGCTCCTGGCGCCGGGCCTCAAATCCCGCATGCTGGGTATCAACGGCTGGTTCTCAACCAATATTCTCGGAAATCGCGACGGTGAAGTGCTGGAAGATCCCGATTCGTTCAAGACCAAGGAAGAGACTAAGCTTTCGGTGCTCGACCAGATTCTGCAGCCCCAGCTTTATCCGCATCTTTACAAGGATCTCTATCATTCGGTCAAGATCAATTACTACCCGCCGCGCGGAGACGCCAAGGAAGGCTGGGATAACATCGATATTTTCGGGTGGCTCAACTATCCGATGCAGATCAAGATCGATTTTCTGTGCCGGGATTCGATTCTGGCGGCGCCGCTGGTGCTGGACCTCGTGCTGTTTCTAGACTTGGCCCAGCGGGCTGGTCAGCGTGGCGTGCAGGAGTGGTTGTCGTTCTATTTCAAGGGTCCTATGACCGCTCCCGGTCTTTATCCGGAACACGATATCTTCATCCAGTTGATGAAGCTTAAGAACCGGCTGCGCCACTTAATGGGTGAAGAGCTTATTACACATTTGGGTCTTGAGTATTACGACTAGGCAGTAACTCAACCCGGTAAGAAATAGATATTTATGCGTGTCCTCGTCATCGGGGGTACCTTGTTTATAGGCAAGGCCCTCGTCAATGCCCTCGTCAAAGCCGGTCACGAAGTGACCGTGCTCCACCGCAAGAACCGGCACAAGCTGGCCAAGAAGGTGCGCAATCTCATGGCTGACCGGAATGATCCGGCGGCCGTGGAAGCCGCCGTGGCCGGTCATCGATTCGATGTCGTTTTCGACAACGTCTATGACTGGGAACGCGGCACTACGGCCGATCAGGTCCTGGCCACCGCTCGTATAGTAAGCCAGGGTCTGAGCCGCTATGTCTTCATGTCCAGCGTGGCTGCCTACGGTGACGGGCTGAACCATCAGGAAGGGGACGCCCTGGCGCCCGACCATCACACCGATGCCTACGTGCGCAACAAGGCCATGAGCGAGCGCATTCTATTCAGGCTTCATCAGCGCGACGGCTTTCCGGTGGTGACCTTGCGTCCGCCCTTCATCTATGGGCCGGACAATCCCTTTTACCGCGAGCAGTTCTTTTGGGACCGTATGCGGCTGGGCCGGTCGATCATCATCCCCGGCGATGGCCGGCGGCTGATGCAATTCGTATATGTGAAGGATCTGGTGAGCGCTTGCCTGTCCGCCATGGAGACTCCTGGAATCGCCGGCCACGCCTTCAACATCGCCAACCCGCGCCCCGTGACGCAGGAAGATCTGGTGGTCGCCATGGGTGTGGCGGCTAAGAAGAAACCCGAGTTAGTCCACGTCCCGCGCCTTCGGCTGCTAAAGGCGGGCGGCCACATCATGACACCGCCTTACTACTTTGCGACTTACTATGACATGCCGCCCATCACCCAGGTCATCAACAAGGCTCAGCGGATACTGAAGTTCAAGGCCACCCCCATGGCCGACGGCTTGCGCGAAACCTACCTCTGGTATCTCAAGAATCACAAGCGTTCCAAGCAGGATTTCAGCTTTGAAGACGCCATGCTCGCCACCGCGCGGCGGGTCAACGGCTCCAAATCGTAACGCCCAAGCGGCGGTTCCCTATAATCAAGGGATGTCTACCCGTAGGACTTTCCTGGCCGGGGCTCTCGCCGCCGCCACCCCTCCCGCTGCCGTCGCCGCCAACGACAAGGTCCGTGTCGGCGTCATTGGCTGCGGGGCGCGCTCTCATGAGTTGATGCGCCATCTGCTCACCGCCGGCGGAGCGGAGATCACCACGGTCTGCGACGCCTATCAGGGCCGCATGGAGCGGGCCGTTGACCGCGTGGGCGGCAAGGCGCGCAAGGTGAACGATTATCGCGGTGTCTTGGCCGACAAGTCGATTGACGCCGTCATGATTGTCACGCCGGATCATTGGCATAAGACGATGGTGCTTGAAGCGATCGCCGCCGGCAAAGACGTCTACTGCGAAAAGCCGCTCACGTTTCGCTCGTCCGAAGGGCTCGAGGTGATCAAGGCCGCCAACGCCGCCGGCAAGATCGTTCAGGTGGGCAGCCAGGTCTGCAGTTCGGCCATCCAGCAGGAAGCCAAGCGCATGATTCAATCGGGCAAGCTGGGCAAGGTCACCATGATTCGCGCGGCCTATTCGCGCAACACCGCTTCGGGCGCGTGGCTCTATCCGATTCCGCCGGACGCCTCGGCGCAGAACGTCAATTGGGACATGTTCCAGGGGCCAGCCGAGAAGCGGCCGTTCTCGCTGGAGCGTTTCTTCCGCTGGCGCTGTTACTCGGAGTATTCCGGCGGCATTGCTACTGATCTCTTCGTGCATCTTTGCACCACCATTCATTTCTTGATGGACGCCAAGGCGCCGTCCAAGGTGATGGCGATGGGCCAGCTCTATCTGCGCAAAGACCGTGACGTGCCCGACACCCTGAACGCGATTCTCGAATACCCGGACGGCTTCGTCGTGAACCTGAGCTCGACGTTCAACAACCAGATTTCGGGCGAGGGCTCGTTCCAGATTCTCGGCACCGAAGCGAGCCTGGAACTCGCCTCCGATCTCACGTTCCTGCCCGAACGCAAATGGGACGACAACAAGTGGATTGTGGAGAGCTGGCCCAAGGCGCTCGAAGAGGCGTATTGGAAAGACCCGCAAGTGATCGCCACCGAGATCGCCCCGAAGAAGATCAAGCCCCAGCAGCCGACTCATGTGAAGCCGCCGGTGGAGGACATGACGATTCCGCACCTGCGCGCCTGGGTGGAATCGCTGCACACGCGCAAGAACCATTGGGAAGACGCGACCGTGGGCCATCGTTCGGCCGCGTGCGCGCATATGGTGAACAAGAGCGTGAAGGAAGGGCGGATGGTGGAGTGGGATTTCGGTCGCGATGACATCAAGGGATGATGATGGCCGCCTGCCGGCGCTTCACGCTAGCTGCCTCGCCACTGTCGCGGCGGCTCTCGATGAGGTCGGCGCGAAGTGGATGATTACTGGTGCGGCGGCTCACGCGCTGCTCCATTTGGCGCCTTGGCCGCATGATGGCCGGCTCACCCTCATCACCACTAAATTTCCGCCAGCGCGCCTTACCCCTTCGCTTCGGACCGCGGTTGCGTGGACGGGCGGCGCTGGTGCTTGTTTCGTTTGGAGTGGCGAGGGACCGATGCTTTTGATTGGGCAGAGCTCTAGCGGTTACGTGGTCGAGGCCAGCCTTGAACGGACGCTGCAATCCGACGGTCTGCGAATCGCTCCACCTGAGTACCTGCTCATCCATTCAGCGAGAGAAGGTACCAACGTGCTTGCGCGCGCGATATCCGAGAGATTCAAGATCGACTGGGCTTTCCTTGACGAAGCCATGGCCCGCGAGTGGGACCGTTGGGATCCGCCCGTAGCCCGCATGATGCGACAGGTTATGCGGCAGGTTCGCAAAGGCTCCGCTTCCGTATAGACTCGTGAGTAGGTCAAGAGGCCGCCACTTTGCGTATCTTTCTCCTAGCCCTCCTCCTCCAAGCCGCGCCGTTCTGGGAAACCAAAGCGCCGAAAGATTGGACCAGCGCCGAGATCGAACTGCTGTTGACAACCTCTCCCTGGAGCAGTGGGAGCTCGATCGTCCCGAGCCCGGCCCTGATCTTTCTGGCATCGGCGCGTCCGATGCGTGACGCCGAAGATCAACTCTTTCTGCGGCAGGAGCGCAAGGGCGAAGTGAAAGTGGATGAGGAAGACTATCACACCTACATCACACAAAATCCCGGCAAGCATATCGTAGTGGCCGCGCGAGTTGAGTTAACCGCCGATTTTGCCGACGCCAAGGAGGTCAAGACCATGGAAAAGGAATGCTTCATCCGAGTGGGCAAGCGAAAGATCCGGTCTGTGGGATACTTTCCGCCCACGCCGAGCGACCCCTTTCTCCGCATCCTATTTCCCCGCGTCTCGCTCGATGGCCTCAAGACTCTCAGCGTCGGGCTCTACCTGCCGGGGGTTCACAAACCGTTTCAGGATGTGGAGTTCCTGGTCAAGAATCTAACGGATCGCGGCAAGTTGGAGTATTGAGCAAATGAGAATCGAGGTCTGCCTGCTGATCTTCGCCACCGGTTTGGTCCACGCACAATCCACGATTGTGCTCGATCCGGCCAAGGGCCTGAAGGCCCACCACACTACCATGCAAAGCGCCACGCACAAGGGGCGGCCAGCGCTAAAAGTTATGGAGCCATCCCCACCAGGCGATGGCGATGACAAGCTGGTGCTCATCGAGAGCACATCGAATTTCTCCGACGGCCTGATCGAGATCGACTTGGCCGGGCGTCCCGGCGCGACGGCGGGGGGGCAGGCGCGTGGCTTTGTCGGTGTGGCCTTCCGGATCGCTGCAGATCTTTCCAAATACGAGTGCTTCTACTTGAGGCCCACCAACGGGCGTGCCGACGATCAGGTGCGCCGGAACCACTCGGCGCAGTACATCTCGTTCCCCGAGTTTCCCTGGATGCGGCTGCGGAAAGAGACGCCGGAGAAGTATGAGTCGTACGTGGATCTGGAGCCGGACGCGTGGACGAAAGTGAAAATTGAGGTAGAGGGCGACAAGGCGCGGCTCTTTGTCCACGGCAGTGCTCAGCCCACGTTGATTGTGAACGACCTCAAGCACGGAGCAAGCCGCGGAGCCATCGGACTGTGGATCGGTCCCGGCACCGAAGCGCATTTCGCCAATCTGCGTGTCACCGCCCGGTGATCAGGCCGGCTTCGATAGGTCGAGCAGGTAGCCCGGCTTCCCTACATTCAGAACTCCTGATCTCATCCCCT
>JAYTKJ010000533.1:0-5140 GCA_043730365.1 Acidobacteriota bacterium
CTTTTCGCCACAGGTCCGCGAGCGTTTTCCACAGCCGCGGTTTGCGACGACTGTGGAAATCCCTTCTTTCTCATTTCCCTTTCTTGGAAACTATAAGGAGGCGCTACCTTGAACTGAAAATGCTCTTCCGATGAAGCCCGCTGGTGCTTCTCGACCGTTGCACGCCGAATTCCGCTCCGCCCGCCTAACCGTTGACACCGAACCTAAATTTTCTTCCTCCTCATTCCAAGCCACTTACTCGTTCCCCCCCGCCGCCCCGCTCGATCCCCCTGCTACTCTTCAATCGCCGCGGTACGAAATGGAGCCGCGCCACGATCATCATCATGAACCCGTCAACTTCCTCCGCAAAAATCGAAGCAAACCGCGTCAACGCCCGCCGTTCCACCGGGCCCATCACTGAAGAGGGTAAAGCCCACTCCTCGCAGAACGCTCGTGTCCACGGACTCTGCTCGCGCCAACTCCACCTCGCCGATGAAGAGGAAGTCGCCATCTTCGCCTCTCTCCGCGACGCACTTTCCTCCGAACTTGTGCCCGTGGGCGAACTTGAACTCCTTCATTTTGAGACGATTCTCCACTCCCGTTGGAATCTCCGCCGCTGTCGAATGAATGAAGCCAAACTGCTCGCCTCCGTGCCCGATCCGTTCATGGATTCTGAAACGCGCGCCGCCCTGAAGACCCTGGCCATCTATACTTCGCGACACGAACGCGCCTGTCGAAACGCCTTGAAGGAGTTGAAACCGCTTCAGAACGAACGCGCGGCTCGCACCAATTTCGCTGAAGACACTGAGCCCTCGCCCCTCGTCGAGACCGTGCGTGTTCGCCGCACGCTGCTCTCCGAGATGCGCGCCAAAACCGCGCTCAACAAAATTAGCCTGGAGGCCGCCTTCGAGCAGATGGACAGTGGTTCACCCACCGCGCCAGTCTCCTACTTCCAATTCGACCTGGCCCCATCGTCGCCGCTCGTAATCGGTTCGGCGGCTTAGTCGGCTGCGTGGCTCTTGGACGCCGCTGAGTCTTGCGCGGCCAAGCGGGGTTGGCGTGCTTGCGCGGCGGCGGGCAGCCAGATCCGGAACCGAACTCCGGCTTCTGAGTGCTCTTCCATTTCAATGGTGCCGTTTTGCTTTTCGATCCAGTCAACCGCCACCAGCGCGTCGAAGGCAGAACGCGTGACGCCGTCAACCGGACCGGCCGGAACCAGGCGCAGGTCAATGCGCCCGTTGGTCACTCCCAGGGTTACCCGCTTCAATCCGCCGGCCCACTCTTGCGTGCGCCAAGCCAGGCTGGTCAAGGAACGCTCCAGCATTTCCGGATCGGCCCAGACCTCGGCCGGACTCTGGCTGTGCAGTCCCTTGACCTGACAGTTGTCGTCTAGCACCGTGGCAAGGTGGCCCGCCACGGCCACTACGAATTCGTTGAGATCGACGAAGCGCGGGTGAGCTGGGCCGTTGGGCGCAACTTCGTGGCACAGCAGACTGGCTCGCGCTGCGGACCTTGCCGCAGCCTTGGCATCATCCAGTGCGGCATGGCCCGGATCGAGCGACGTCACCACCAGGTCGCTATATCCTCCAAGCATCACGATCTGGTTCTCTAGCCGATGCAGGGCATCGTAGTTGAGAGGAGCCTGCCGCGGTTGAGGCATGGCGGGGGGAGGAGCTTCCGCCTCAACAAGGGGCGGCGCCGCCGAAACCGGCTCCGTCTGCTCCGCAGCCTGGGCCGGCGCTTGCTTAGAAAGTATCGCCAGGTATTGACTATCGGCCTTCTCGCCGAGTCGGTGAATCGCCACTCGCAGCGCGGCGCTCGAGCCGTCACCGCGTTTGCCAATGGCGTCAGTAGGCGCTGCGACTTGCGCGAATCGCCGCAGGTCCGCTGGCTTGCTGCCGAGGTCTGGCAAAACGTCGAAGGCTGGTTGGCCCGGGAGTTTGCCCGGCTCGAAGCCCAGCATGTTCTCAGCTGCTGGGTTGGCATTCATGATGAGGCCCGAGGCATCGAGGGTCACGATTCCATCCCCCGCCGCGCGGATTGCCGCCTTCATCCATTCAGGCTGAGTCACCAGCGGTTTTTGTGGTGTTTCCTGGACCACCGGTTCTGGTTCGTCGTCGATTTCCACTGTCGACGCTACGTAGTAGTTGAGCGTCGCCCAGAGTGTGATAGCGAGGCCGACGAGGAGTATGAAGGCCAACCATTTCCACGAGTATCCGGCTGGTTCGGTGGTCAACGGCACCGCCGGTGCCAGACCCGTCGGCGAGGCAGGAAGCGGCGACGCTCCCACCAGCGAACGGAGTTCTGTCTGGAGTTGACCGCGAGTGTCGAGGTCTTCCGTCGCAGATTTTGTACGGGAAGAAGTGATGAGGCTCCACACCCCCAGGCTCGCCATGACTCCAGCGACCAACACGAAAAAGATGTAGGATCCTCGCGGCAAATGCGCGCGGGGCGACGGGCGATCGGCGTCTTCAAGCATAGCTTCGTTATGGAGTATGCCAGAGCGACTCGCTGCTGGGGAATGGAGGATTCGGTTCTTTGGAGGTAGTACTGCAGGAGGTAAGAACGGGAGCCCGGCTAGCTAGCGGTACTGGAACCCGGCTGGACGTTTTTGCTTCGCGCCAGCGTGAAGACGGCCACCAGATAAAGCATGCCGCCCAGGAAAAGCGTCTCGCGTAAACCCAGATAAAGGGCCAGGAACATCGAGAGTCCCGAACCGAGGACGCTGGCGGCGGCGTTGATCGACCAAGCCCAGCGAACCGAAGGCTTGTGCCATCGTTCGAGCCGCGCCAATCCAGAGGGGAATGGCATGCCCATGGCAAAAGCCGGTGGCGCGATCAACGCCAAGGTCAAGGCCACGCGCGCTGCGAACGGCCAGCCGACGGCCGAGTTGGTTACCGGTGTGACCACCAGGGCGAGGATGCCGATGAGCGCCGCCACGGCTACCAGTACCCAGCGCAGCGCACCGTCGCGGTCGGCCGTGCCCAGCCTCTTAGACCAGAAGCTGCCCAGGCTGCTTGCCACCAGCATCGCGAAAACGATGACGATGAGCGCATAGGTGGGGCGGCCCAGAAGCAGGACGAACTTTTGGATCAGCGCCACCTGGATGAGAATGTAGCCGACTCCGATGCAGAGGAAGTAAAGCAGGAACACCCGCACGCCGCTCTCGGTAGGCAGTCGGCTGCCGAGTACCAACGGGGGCAGCGCCAACATCACTACCGTGGCGACGATGCTGATCCCCAGCAGACTGAATAGCGTGGGCACGGCCCGGTTGATCTTGAAATCCGCGCTGTCGCGATTGCTGTTGGTCAGGAAGTTCCAGATGTCGCGGGGCTGCACGGTGTAAAAGAAGAACGGGCGGTTGTCGTCCACCGGAGAAACGTCGAAGGGATACTTGGCCAGAAAGCCGTCCAGATCCTTGGTTCGGAGAATCTCATGGAAGGCATTGTCCGGCTTGTCGCCGGGTAAGTAAATCGGCTCCATGCGCGAGTCCCGCATGATCTGGCGGGCGTGCTCGACGTCTTCGAAGGAAAACGGCTTTCTCGAAATGATGACGGTATCGGTGGCGCCCCAACTGTTGATGTGCTTGGCGTTTTCTCGGGCCACCATTACGTGGTGCGTGAAGCGCTTTTCGCCCAGCCGGTCCAGGGCATCCATGGCCAGCGTCAAGAGCCGCAGTGATTCGCGCGGCGGCGCAAAACCCCAGCGCGTAAACGCCAGGATCCCGTCGTCGGTCAGATGGCTCAGATAGTCGTAAAAGGCGTCGCTGGTGTAGAGGTTGTTCTCCGAAAGCGCAAACGCTCCTGCCGCCGTAGAAGCCCATGTGTCGACCAGCGTCGCTTGGAGCACCTGATACTTTTCCGTGCTGCGCCGCACGAAACTGCGGCCATCCTCGACGTGGATCTTCACTTCGGGGCGGAAGTACAGGCCGCGGCTCAAGTGCGACAGCTTCTCGCGCATGACGGTGGTGGCGATGATCTCATTGATCTCCACTCCCGTGACATCCTTGCTGCCCGAGGCTAAGGCGCGGGTAACGTCAAAGCCGCCGCCGGGTCCGATGATGAGCGTCTTGGCGCTGGGCCGTAGCGCATAGGGCAGGCCGGGGCCTTCGCTGAGCAAGTTCTTTTTCTGGTCCTCGGTGAGATGGTCGATATCGTAACTGGCGATGCCGGTGGACGCGTCGGCGTCGATTACGATCATCATCATTCGATACTGATCCTGCGAGACCGCGATGCGCGAAAAACTGTTCCACTTGACGAACAGTTCTTCCTTGATCTCCTGGCCCTTGGCGTACTTGATGTCGATGATGTGCTTGCTCTTGTTGTAGACCACCAGCGCTACCAGGGCCAAGCCCAGCGCTACGGCCACGATGCGCCCGCGTGGGGCGCTGGCCAAGGTGAACCAGATGGCGGCGGCGGTGGCGTACAGTACGGCAGCGGCGATCACGGTATTGGGGCCACCCACTGCTTCAAGCAAAGGCATGAGGAGCAGGCATCCACCGGCCGCGCCGATCAGATCGTAGAAGTACACACGGTTGATCCGCTCGATGGTGGCGCCGATCACTTGCGAAATTACCATGCCGGTGAAGACAAACGGAATTGCGCACGCCAGGTAGATCCCGGCCAGCGTGAAGCTGTCTAATTCGCCCTGCCGGGAAAGCAGGAACACCAGTGCGGCCACCACGGCCAGCGAATTGCCCATGGCCAACCGGCCGAGACGGGCGTACAGACTTCCCGGCGTGTCTATCACCAGATAAGAAAGGACGCCACCGGCGCCCAGCCCGAACAACGCAATCGAGATGGCCAGAAAGCTGAGGTGATAGTGGAAGACGACGGAAAAAATCCGGGTCAGGGCCAACTCCAGCAGCAGCGTCGCCAGCGTAGTAAAGGCGATGCCCAGGTAGATCAAGGGCCAGCGGCGCCGCCTTGGTTGTTCAGATGTCGAGACGCGAGACAATCTTCTATTATTAACCAGTCCAGCCCGATATCATATTAGAGCTTGCCGTGCCGCTAGACGAATATGCCCGCAAACGGTCTTTTGACCGGACCCCGGAACCGGCTCCGGCGGTTGATCCTGTGGAAAAGCGGCGGTTCTGCGTCCAGCGTCATTCAGCCCGCCGGCTCCACTACGATCTGCGCCTCGAGATCGGCGATGGGCTCAA
>JAYTKJ010000534.1:0-17466 GCA_043730365.1 Acidobacteriota bacterium
CTCAAGCACGGCGCTTGGTGTAGCGGGCGACTGCGGGCGCGGCACGGTGATCGTGGGCCGCACCAGCGCCACCAATTTTCCTGGGGCGGAGAACAACAACAGCGGCGGTACGGACGGATTCATGCTGGCGCTGGGCGACAGCCTGGCGTTGATGAACAGCCGATATGTGGGCGGGGCGGGCGATGATTCGCTGGTTAGCATTACGGCGGGATATGTCGCCGGCTCGACGGATTCCGGCATTCTAGAAGGTCGCGCTTCGCTCGGCGGCATGGACGCTTTCGTGGGCGGATACCAACTGGATAGCGGCGGCCGTGTCCAATTCAAGATGCTTGACCGTCTGGGGGGGGCGGGCGACGATTCGGCAGTGGTTCTGAAGGAATACTCGCGGATGGCGCCCGATCCGGAGGCCCCGTTCCTCAAGGAATTGATGCTGGCTGGTACCACCGATTCCGATCATCTCTCCGGTGCTTCCCGTACGAGCTTTGGCGGCGGAACCGACGGTTTCTACGTGCGTCTCCGGCCCGAGGATTCCGGCCTTAGAGTCGTTGAGGCCAACTACGTGGGCGGCTCAAGGCGAGACTCGGTCGCCGATATTTCGGTGGAGTCCGGTACGGGCGCGATGCGCATGCTGTTGACCACCGATTCGCCGGAGTTGCCAGGAGAGTCGCGTTCGCTGGCGGGGATGAGTACGGGCGGCCGCGATGCCGCGGTTGTGCGGATCGACGGCGAAGGGTCCGCTCTCTACAACGTACGCATCGGCGGCGCGGGAGATGATGAGGCTCGGTCTATTTTTGACAGCACCGTCGCCGGCACGACACGCTCCGACGCCGGGATTCCGATGGTGAACGCCCTCGGATCCAAGCGCGCCGGCGAGCAGGATATTTTCGTCGTCTCGTTTGACGACTCGGCTGACCTGGCGACGATGCCCGTCACGTTCTCCACGCATTTTGGTGGAGCCGGTGACGACACCGTCACCCACCTTGGCATCGACGCGGCCAACCGCGTTGTGATGGCGGGCTTCACCACCAGCGCCCGAGCGTTCCCGCTCACCGCCGACGCCGAAGGCAATACAGTTTCTGGAGACGGCGAGGCGTTCCTGGTGCGGATGACACCCGGCGCCGGCGACGCCAAGGGCAGTTCGGCAGACAACCAAAGGTTCGCCAACACTTCAGCCCCGCGGCTGGCGTCGGCCACGTTCCTTGGCGCCGACAACGTCACTCAGGGTGCCTGGAAGACACTTTACGGGGGCGATGGCTACTACATTCCAAACCTGGTAACCAGTTACCCGGCCTATGCGGCCGTGATCCGGACGGGCACGCCTTACACCTGGGATCCGAATCCAGGCGGACCCGAGGCGCCCCGCGCTCTCGACAAACCGACGCCGCCGGGCCGCTTTGCTTCGGCCGTGATTGACGGCAGCACGTTCCAGTTCGATATCAACTTCACGGACGCGCAGCCGCATCGAGTGGCGCTTTACATGCACGACTGGCAGTCCTCCACCTCTACCGAGACTGTGGTGATTCTGGACCAGGCAACCAACGCTGTGCTCGACACCCAGAACGTGACAGCTTACCGCAGCGGCCGATGGCTGGTCTACACCCTGAGCGGCCGCGTGATCATCCGCGTGACGCGCACCGGCGGATCGTGGGCGCAGCTGGCAGGCATCTTCTTCGGCGGTTCGGCCTCCGGGTCGCTAACTGCGACGGCCGGCACACCGCAATCCACTGTCGTTAACACGGCCTTCCCTGTCGGGCTCCAGGTCACTTTGAAGGACGGCAGCAATTTGCCGATCCCTGGTGCGGTGGTGTCGTTCTCGGCTCCCGGATCGGGCGCCAGCGCGAATCTATCCGCGCCCACGGCGACAACCAATGCTTCCGGCATCGCCAGCGTGACGGCCACCGCGAATGCGATTGCGGGATCGTACCTCGTGACCGCATCCGCCAACGGCAGCTCGACGACGTTTTCGTTGACCAATCAGGTTGGACCGCCGGCCACGATCCTCGCCACCGGCGGCGCCTCGCAAACGACGACCGTGAACACGGCCTTCGGCTCGGCGCTGCAGGCAACGGTTCGTGATGCGTTGAGCAATGCCGTTAGCGGTGTGCTCGTCACCTTCACTCCTCCGGTATCCGGCGCGACGTCGACTCTTTCGGCGCCGAGTGCGATCACCAACGCAGCGGGGGTGGCAAGCGTTACGGCAACTGCCAATGGCACCGTGGGCGGACCCTATTCGGTGACGGCGACGACGGCGGGCGTGGCCGGCTCGGTTGCCTACTCATTGACGAACGCGGCCAATACGCCGGCCTCGATTGCCACCACCGGCGGTGGCGCGCAAAACGCCACGGTGAGCACCGCGTTCACCACGGCCCTGCAAGTGACCGTGAAGAACGCCGGCAACAGTCCCGTGAGCGGAGTTCTGGTCACCTTCGCCGTACCGCCATCCGGCGCCAGCGCCACCCTTTCTTCGCCCACCGCCACCACTGACGGCTCCGGCATTGCCAGCGTGACGGCCACGGCCAACGCCACGGCTGGTGGACCGTATACTGTTTCGGCAACTGTCGCCGGCGTGGTCACGCCCGCCAACTTCCAGTTGACCAACAGCCCCGTGGGCTCCGGGAGCGCTTCGGCTGTTTTCCTCGGCGCCGATACCGTTACGCAGGGTGCCTGGAAGACGCAGTATGGCGGCGATGGATACTACATTCCAAATGTCGCGACGGCCTTCCCGTCCTATGCGACTGTGATTATCAAGGGAACTCCCTTCACTTGGTTCACGCCTGCCCCAACCGAGCCGCGCGCTCTCGACCATCCGACGGCTGCGACGAAATCGGCCACCTCGATCATCGATTCGGTGTTCGATCAGTTCGACATCAATCTGACCGATGGCCAGCCGCATCGCGTCGCGTTCTATCTGATGGATTGGAACAACGGCTATTCCGAATCTGTCCAAGTCCTTGATCAGGCCACCAACGCTGTGCTTGACACCCAGACGGTGGCTAGCTACAACACCGGCCGCTGGCTGGTCTACACGCTGCGTGGCCGCGTGCTCGTGAAGTTCACGCGGACCGGCGGATCGTATGCGCAGGTGAGCGGCGCCTTCTTCGGAGGCGCGGCCGCGGGGACGGTGTCGACAACCGGTGGATCCCCGCAGTCCACCACCGTCAATGCGGCCTTTGGCACTGCCTTGCAAGCCATAGTGCGCGATGGCAGCAACGCGCCGATCCCCGGCGTGCTGGTCACATTCGCGGTTCCCGGAAGCGGCGCCAGCGCTGTTTTGTCGGCCCCGACGGCCACGACGAACGCCTCGGGCGTTGCCAGCGTGACGGCCACGGCAAACGGCGTGGCAGGAAGCTATCAGGTCACCGGCACCGCCAATGGCAACTCCGCCATATTCTCTCTAACGAATCTGGCCGGTCCGGCCGCTTCCATCATCACTTCCGGCGGGACGCCGCAGAGTGCGACAGTGAACGCGGCCTTCGCAACGGCTATCCAGGCCACCGTGCGCGACGCCGCCAGCAATGCGGTCAGCGGGGTTGTAGTTACGTTTGTTCCTCCGGGAGCAGGCGCCGGCGCGACCCTCTCCTCGATCACCGCCACGACCAATGCGTCCGGTGTCGCCAGTGTGACGGCCACGGCCAACGCGACCGCCGGCCCTTACAACGTGGGTGCTTCGGCCCCGGGCACGGGCTCGGTTAACTTCGCGCTCACGAATCTGGCGGGCCCCGCCGCTTCGGTCAGTGCAACGGGCGGAGCCTTGCAAACTACCTCCGTCAACAATGCGTTCTCGACTGCATTGCAGACGACAGTGCGCGACGCCGCCAACAACCTTGTGTCCGGCGTCACCGTGAATTTTGCGGTGCCCGGTTCGGGTGCCAGCGCAAGCCTCTCGAGTGCTTCCGCCGTCACCAACGCGTCTGGCGTGGCCAGTGTTACGGCAACGGCCAATGCCATCGGCGGCGGCCCATACAACGTGACAGCCACCGTGGCCGGCGTGGCTGGCTCGGCTCTCTTTGCCCTAACCAACACCGTCAATCCGCCAGCTTCCGTAGCCGTTTCGGCTGGCTCGCCACAGACGGCGGCCATTAACACAGCCTTCGGCACCCCTCTGCAGGCGATCGTTCGTGATGCCGGCAACCTGGCAGTCAGCGGTGTGACCGTGAATTTTGCGGCGCCAGGTTCGGGCCCGAGCGCCACTCTCTCGGCACCCTCGGCGGTTTCAAATGCCTCTGGCATTGCTACGGTAACGGCGACGGCGAATGGAACCGTGGGCGGCGCCTATACTGTCGTGGCGACGGTTGCCGGGGTCGCCGGGGCGGCCAACTTCTCGTTGACCAACTCGGGCAGTCCGCCGGCTTCGGTGACGGTGAATGCCGGCAGCCCACAGTCGGCCACGGTTTTGACGGCCTTCGGCAGCGTGTTGCGAGTGATCGTGCGCGACGCGTTGACTAACCCCGTGCCCGGTGTAACGGTGAACTTCGCGGCACCCGGAGCGGGCGCCAGCGCCACGCTCTCGGTGCCATCGGCCATCACCGACGGGGCTGGACTGGCGAGCGTATCGGCTACGGCCAACACGATCGCCGGCTCGTACAATGTCAACGCCACCGTCGTCGGCGTTGCGGGAGCGGCTGTGTTCGCTCTGACCAACACGGCCGGAGCAGCGGCCTCGATCTCGGCGACAGCCGGTACTCCGCAATCGGCGGTGGTTGGCTCGCCTTTCGTGGCCGCCATTCAGGCGACAGTCCGCGATGCGAACAACAATCCGGTCCCCGGTGTGCAAGTAACGTTTACGCCGCCAGCTTCCGGACCCAGCGCCGTGCTCTCTTCTTTGACGGCCAACACCAATGCTGCCGGACAGGCTAGCGTAACGGCGACGGCCAACGCCACCGCTGGAGGACCGTATAACGTAGCGGCCACCGTCGTAGGCGTCGCCGCAGCCGCCAACTTCCAACTGACCAATACTCCAATCGGGGGCGGCGCCGCGACGGCCGTCTTCCTCGGGGTCGACGATACCACCAAGGGCGCCTGGAAAACCGGGTACGGTGGCGATGGCTACCACATCGTCAACGTAGGCGCATCTCTTCCCGCCTACGCCACGCTCTCGACGACGGGTACACCATTCACCTGGTACACCCCGGCGCCCAGCGAAGCGCGCGCGCTCGACAATCCTTCCGGGATCGGTAAGTCCGCCACGGCGCTCATCGATGCGGTGGCCGATACACTCGACATCAATCTGACCGACGGTCTGCCTCACCGCGTGGCGTTCTACATGGTTGACTACAACGTGTCCACGCAGACCCTGCAGGTCTTCGATAAGAACACCAACGTGCTGCTTGGCACGCAGACGGTGGCAGGCTACTCGGCCGGGCGCTGGATATCCTACACGATCACCGGACGCGTGCTCGTCAAGTTCAACCGCACCGCCGGCTCCTGGGCTCAGGTAAGCGGTGTCTTCTTCGGTCCTCCGGCTAACGGATCGGTGAACGCGATCACCGGAACGCCGCAGAGCACGTTGATCGGGACCACCTTCGCCACCCCGCTACAGGTGCGGGTCCTCAACGGCAGCGGCACTCCGATCAGCGGAACTCCGGTTACCTTCACGGCTCCGGCAGCGGGAGCGAGCGCGCTCCTTTCCTTGCCGACGGTGAATACGGATGCGTCCGGCTATGCCAGTATCACGGCAACGGCCAATGCAACAGGCGGTACCTATCTGGTGACGGCGGCAGCGAACGGGACGTCGACAACGTTCTCCCTGACCAACAACTCGGGGCCGCCAGCCTCGGTAGCGGTCAGCGGCGGCGGGATTCAAACCGCCACCATCAGCACCAACTTCGGCTCACCGTTGCAGGTAACGGTGCGGGACTCGGGCAACAATCCGATCAGCGGAGTGCTGGTGACGTTTGCTCTGCCTAACCCGGGGGCCAGCGCCACGCTGTCCTCGTTGACCGTCACCACCAATGGCGCGGGCGTGGCCAGCGTCACTGCCACGGCCAACGCCACCGCCGGTAGCTATCCGGTGAACGCCACCGTGGCTGGCGTGGTTGCTCCGGCAGTCTTCACGCTAACCAACATCGTCGGCAGCGTCACGCCGGCCGTGGTGGAGTTCGTACGCTTCGACCTAACCACGCAAGGCTGGTGGAGGTTGGACGGCATTAATAGAGGCCAACATGGCTACACGTTCCCGACCGCGACGGCTGCGTCTCCGTTCCAGTTCGGAGCCGTGACTCCGCCTGCTACCACCGTCATTTGGAACGCCAACGCCGTCAACGCCCAAGCCTTACAGAAGCCGGACAACTTCTATAGCCGGGTCGCCGCCGCCTTCACCAGCGCCGTGCCCGCGGTGGCAGGAGTGCCGGCCAAGCTGGAGATCGACCTGACGGTGGTCCCGGGCCGTAGCGAGCAGGTAGCTCTCTACTGGATGAACGGAGACGGAGCGGCGCGGGCGCAGAGTATCGACATCCTCGATGCTCAAACCCAAGCTGTTCTCTACACGCGCGCGATTCCCAACTTCGACAACGGACGCTGGATGATCTGGAACATCAGCGGGCATGTCACGATACGGATCACCGAGCCCACCGTCGGCCAACTGGCGGTCTGTTCTGGAATCTTCTTCGATCAGAAGCCTTAAGGCGACCCACAACCAACGAGGCCAGCCCTGTCTGGCCTCCAGCCTCAATGTGTGAGTTGGCGGGCGATTTGGCGAAGTTTTCTTTTGTTAACCAGCAGCACCGCCCTTGTGTAGGTCATCGAACAAACGGATCGCCCCCGGTTAGCATCTGTAGGATTCCCCACGTTTGAGGATGCCTGCATGGGTTACCAGGTTTGACAGTATTGTGGATTACACTGGCCTGGGCTTTCGCAAATCGGGACTCTCTCAGCTTTCGGCGGCGCGACGAGAGAACCAGATTACCCGCAGGCTGCGGGGCTCGCTCGTTCTCCCGGTTCGGATGCTCCTGGGCGGTCGGGCCCGCTTCTCTGGCGCGAAGTCTGAACGAGCTGGCGCTCAGGTGAATCGATTGTCTCCTCGCCATTCGCTCCCCATCCGCACCGCAGGTCTTTGCCTTGCTCGAGGTGCCCGGTACGACGATGTTCGCGGTACCAAATCATTCTTAGCGGCATCAGAACGGACCCTCTCCTCTTCTTCCTGGGCCTAAGCCTCCGAGGGTACTGAAGGTACTGGTTATGTGCGGTGCTGCACGCACCCCTTCGCTAAGCGGCATGTGGGGTTCCGCCAGGCTCAGTTGAGGGTAGACGTATAGTATCTGGCCGCACTTTGGAACTTTACGGGAAACCGGGATTCAGGTATCCGCCTGGCCCCAGCCTAGGTGCTTTTTCATTGACATCTGCAGGCTATTGGTGCTAATCGTAGGTCATACGTATTGGTGGACAACCTGGAGAATCCTCGGAACACGCATTCGAGGGGGGAGACACCAAAAAATATGGAGGATGGCTATGCTGGTTTGCGCTCGACGTTTGGAGGAACGCCCCTTGGTCCTACTAGACCAAGCCAAGCGAGATCTGTCCCCTTTAGAGAACTCCTGCGGGAAGCCCTTCCGCTTTTTACGCCATTCCAGCAGTTAGTACTGGTATGACTACGGTCTGGGTCGTCCTTCTGCTCCATTGAGAGGATCGGTTTTTCAAGGCTTGATAGAAAGAGACAGTGAGCGGCTTACATTAGACTGCCTATGAAATTCACACTAGTTGGCAAAGCACGGTTTTTGTTGGTTTATCTGTTGTCCGGCACGCTGGTGATTTGGGGTCAGCAAGGTTTGCGACTCGAGGCGCGGGCGGGGGACGGAGCCTTCAATGACGTCGGGAAAAATGAAGTCAGCCCCGTGACTGTGGCAATCCGTGATTCCTCCGATCGTCCCGTTCCTGGCGCCAAGGTGACGTTTACCCTGCCTTTTTCGGGTGCGGGCGCGGTGTTTCCGGGCGGCAGCCGGGAACAAACGGTCATAGCAGACGAAATGGGGATGGCTCGGATGCCAAGCGCCAAGCCCAATAAAGAAGAAGGCCGGTACAACATCAAGGTCAAGGCTGAGGCGGAAGGCGGACGCTCGGGCAATATGGTGGTCAGTCAAAGCAACACGTCGGCGATGACGGCCAAGAGCAAGCCCGGCAAAACACTATTGATTTTGTCGCTGCTTGGTAGTGGAGCGACGGCGGCAATCTTCGTCGCCAAACGGGGCGGCGGAAGCACCACGGGGGGCGGAGGGAGTTCACCCTCATCCACCTCGCTCACCGCTGGCGTTATTACCGTCGGGGCACCGAGATAATGGCTATCCAACATATCGGCCGAATCGGCCGTACACTTTATCGCCTAGGGGTGGTTTCTTTGGGGGCACTCAGCTTGCCCTCCCTGTTTGCGTTTGCCGACGGATCGCTCCGCGGACCGGTAACCGGTCTGGTGCACGATTCGGCTGGGCGGGCGATCCACCGGATCGACGGAATGCCTGGGGCCGCGACCATGTCGCAAGCCGTGCCGCTCGATGTTGATGTTCAAGCCGCGGCTTTTGATTCCGCACTCCGTTTTGCTCTCGTGGCAAATTCAACTGGCGAAGTCTATCTCGTCCGTGACCCGGCCGGGGACGCGCCGCAAACCGAACGCCTCGCAGGAATGGTGGAAGGCGTGGAGCGCGTGGCCCTGGCTCGCAGCGGCAAGGTCGCCGCGCTATACTCGCCTGGCCGCAAGACGTTGCAACTGGTGAACGGGTTGCCGGATGCTCCGAAGGTATTTTCGTCGGCGCTGCTGAGCGAGGACGCCGCTGATGTGACCGCCCTGGCTCTGCTGCCGGGCGAGGCCGGCGCGCTGATCGCCTCCCAATCGGCCGGGCAATCCAAGGTCTTCCGGTTGAATGCCGCTGGCGAAATCGTTTTGATGGCCGAAGCCGGCGCGGTGCGATCGCTGGCCGTACTCGCGGCGGATGCTTTTGTCTATGCCGACTCGGGTCGTAATGAGTTGGTTCGCGTGCGGGGAATGGGGCCTGGCGCTGAGATCGCGGTGCTCGCTGGCGCCTCCGATGGAGTCAACGATCCCCGGGGTTTGTGCAAGCTGGACGATGGACGGCTGCTCTTGGCGAACGCCCAGGGCCCGGCTCTGCTGGCATTCGACGCCGAAGGCCGGCCTACTGGTTCCCAGGCGCTGGAATTCGTGCCGAGCCGATGCGACGCGTTGGGCGCCGGATCGGTGCTCCTGCTGAATGACGCTGGCCGCGGGCCGCTCTACGTGCTCGACTATTCCCAGAGTCTCCAGGTGATGTTCGTACCTGCCGCTCCCAGCGAGAGGAGCCGCCAATGATCCGGTCTCGTTCCTGGCTGGTTGCGTTGGCCGCCGCGTGCTGCGCCACCGCTACCCTTTCGGCGCAAGCCGTGGATTTGTCTTTCAACTACCGGACTTCGGCGAGCCCCGCGGTGGTGGATGTGGCTCCGAATGGTCCAATCAATCTGCCGCCCATCGCGGTGGGGAGTTCCAGTTCGGCGACCGTGGTGATCACCAACCGCGGTACGGCCCTCACCTATACGCTGGCCTCTGCCGGAGTGAGTAACTCCGCTTTCAAGGCAAGCGCCGTCGGCACGGTTACGATGCCTCCGGGTGGGGCGGGCGTTGTGTCAGTGACGTTCGCGCCGGCCTCGCGCGGTCCAGTGACCGATACCCTTTCGCTTGTGTTCACCACGTCCTCCGGTCAAACCGTGGTTTTCACCTTTTTCCTCAGCGCCAACGGGCTGTCGGCGGACCTCTCGACCAGCTACCTGCTGCCGGGCGGCAATCAGACCGCGGTTGTCAACGGTTCGGCGATTCTGTTTCCAGGTACTTTGCTGCAGCAGCCCACTGTGGCGACTTTCATTGTGGCCAACCGCGGCAATGCCGATGGCACACTGAGGTCTGTGACTGTTTCGGGCGACGCCTATACCGTAGCTGGGCTGCCGCTACTGCCGGCAGTTGTGGAACTAGGCAAGGATATCCGGTTCACGGTCCAATTCAGGCCGGTCGCGCTCGGGGTTGCCCGCGGGTCTCTGCGCGTGGACTTGAGCGACGGTGTGCGCACCTTCAGCCTGGAAGGAACCGGCACAGGGGCCGCGCTTTCCTACGAGATCAATCTGAACGGCAATTTCGTCGCGGTCGCCCCGGGCGGCGCGATCACGATTCCTGCCACTCCGATTGCCGGGCGGCGGACTGCGGCGATGCGGATCCGCAACGACGGAACCAGTGAAGGCCGGATTACGGCCATCACAGTGTCGGGCGACGCCTTCCGCTCCCAGGACGTCACGCCCCTGCCTGCGGCGATTCCTCCGCAAGGCACGCTGAACTTCACCCTGGTGTTCGCACCCCGGGATAGCGGCGCCGCCACGGGCCGCCTGTTGATTAACGAGACGGTGTTTGACCTGATCGGTGAGGGCATTGGCCCGCGGCTGACGTTTGCGACCGAGGTGGGCGGCGCGGTGACGACAGTTCCCGACACCAACCTGATCATTCTTCCCAACACCACGGTCGGCACTCGTCTCGCGGCCAGAATGATTATCCGTAACGAAGGGAACGCTGCCGCCACTATAAGCGGTGTGAGTGTTTCAGGTGCGCCGTTCTCTGTGACCGATCTGCCGCCCTTTCCCGCCACCGTAGCTCAAGGACAGGCCTTGACCTTGACCTTGGCGTTCATTCCCAATGCCGTTGGGACGGTGAACGGCACGCTGCAGGTTGACGAGCGCACTTTTACGGTTCGCGGTTCGGCGGGCGCGCCGCCCGCTCTGCCTCGAGTGAGCATTGACAATCTTTCGGATACCGCCGAATCGCTGCAACAGCCTGCGGCCGGGTTGACGATTGCCGCGACGTATCCTACCGAAATCACCGGCAAACTCAATCTCGGGTTCACGGCCGAATCGGGTGGCGACGATGCCAGCATCCAATTCGCTTCTGGTGGCCGGACCGTGGATTTCCGGATCCCGGCCAACTCGCGCGAAGCAATTTTTGGAGACTCGGCCAAGACCATTCAATTTCAGACCGGAACCGTGGCCGGGACGATTACGCTCAGCCCCACCTTCACTGTGGGCACAGCCGATGTGACGCCCACGCCAGCGCCCAGTCGAAGCGTCGTGATCGCTTCCCAGCCGCCGCGCATTCGCAGCCTCCAAATCGGCACGCGGAGCGGGACCAGTTTTGAAATTCTCATCACGGGCTATTCGTCCACCCGGGCCCTCAATCAGATCGCTCTGCAGTTTGCTGCGGCGCCCGGAGCCAATCTGACGACGACTACTCTCAACGTCAATGCGGATTCGGCCTTCAGCACCTGGTATCAGGCCGCCGCGTCGCGTCCCTTTGGAAGCCAGTTTACGGCTTCGCTCACTATCAATGTAACCGGAGACTTGGCGGCGGTTCAGTCCGTCAGTGTCACCGGCAGCAACTCCAAGGGCACATCGAATTCGATGTCTGTGAACCTGCGTTAGCAAGGAAGAAATGGTCATGATGACAAGCCGATTCAGTTTTTGTTTGGCGGTCGCCGCGGTCGTTTTGTCTTTGGCCCCGGTGCGGGCGGCTGCTCAGAAGCCGCCGGTTGTGCTTGACGAATCCGTGCGCGACAATCTCATCGGAGTGGAAGACACGGTGACTATTCTGGCCCTCAACGCCGAAGAGCTCAGCCGCGCGTGGCGCGTTTCGTCGACGGGCGATCTGAATTTGCCCATGCTCGGACTGGTGCGGGCGGCGGGCCGGTCGGTCGGTCAGCTTGAACAGGATTTGCAAGAGCGAATGAAGAAGTACTTCAAGGAACCGCAGCTCACGTTGTATGTTTCCGAGTTTCGGAGTCAGCCGGTGAGTGTGGTGGGAGCCGTCGAAAAGCCGGCCACCTATCAGTTACAGGGCATGAAGACTGTTTTCGACGCCGTGCTGATGGCTGGCGGACCTTCCAAGGAGTCCGGTCCGACGGTGACTCTATCTCGAAGCATCAAGAACGGGCCGCTCGACTACCCGGGTGTCCGCGTAGATGACGAGCAGCAGCTCAGGTCGCTTGAGTTGACCACCACAGAAGTCATGCAAGGGAAGGGTCTGGCGGCCGAGATCCGCCTGCTGTCCGGCGACGTCGTGACGGTTTCAGCCGCCAAGGAACGTAAGATGGTGCATATTGCCGGCGAGGTGGCGCATCCCGGTTCGGTGGAACTGGTGACGCGCGACAGCGTATCGCTGATGAAAGTATTGGCAATCGCTGGAGGTTTAACCAGGACAGCCTCACCCGGGCGAGTGATGATTTCACGCACCGATCAGCCCGGTGGCCAGAGCGTGACCACCTTCGTCAATCTCAAGAAAATCATGAGCGGCAAGTCTAAGGACTTGGAATTGAGCGCGGGACACATCGTGATCGTACCGTCCAGTTCCCTCATGACCGTCGTACAAGGCGCATCAACGTCCGCTGTCAATACGGGCATCTTGATGCTGGGGCGGTTTTAATGCCGGAGCGAATGGGAGGGGGCATGGACCCGTTGACGAGTGGGGGAATGGAGCGCTACGACGATTCTGCCAACAGCAGAGCGGTCGATATCTATCGTGGCGGCGGGGCTCCGGCCACGGCCCGTCTGGTCTTCCTCGATCAGGGCGGCGGCGAAGCGCCGGAATCGGACTCATCGAACGATTTGATGAAGTATTGGCGCCAGTTGCTGGCCCATAAGTGGAAGGTCTTGGCGCTGGCTTTGCTCGGGCTGCTCGGCGGTTTGATCGCTCACCTGCGCCAGGCGCCGATCTATGTGGCGCGTACGACGCTGGAGATGAACGCCCCGAATGAGAGCACGCTGGTGGGCGGACCGCAGTTGGAAGAAACGGGCGGCCCCGATTTCATGTTGCAGACCCAGATTCGCATCATGCAGAGCAGCGTCGTTCGCGAGCGCGTGAACGAAAAGCTTAAGCAACGAGGCATCCCCGCTTTTGTGGCCATGGAAAGACTGGCCGGGTTACGTTCGATCTTTCGCATCCCCGTTTCCGGCTCGACGCCCACTACCGGGGACCTCCCGCACGTCGAACTTTCTATCCGTCCGATCGAACGTTCCCACATTCTGGAAATCGTTTGCGAGTCGCCCAACCCGAACATGGCGGCGATCTACCCGAATACGCTGGCCGAAGAGTACATCGATTACCACATCGAGGCTCGCGGTTTGGCGACGGCCCGCGCTTCGAAATTCCTGACGGGGCAATTGGGCGAGATGCGGTTGAGGCTGCAGGAATCGGAGAACCGCCTGCAAGCCTACAAGCAGCAGACGGGCTTGTTGTACGGCGGAGATCGCACCAGCGTCGACGAAGAGAAGCTCCGTCAGCTGCAAACCGAATTGTCCCGCGCCGAAGCCGACCGCGTGTCCAAGCAATCGGCCTACGAGATTGCCAGTTCCAATGCAGCCGACACGATTCCTGAGATCCTCGATAACGGCCGTTTGAGCGCCTATCAGTCTGAACTGGCCCGGTTGCGCCGCGAACAGGCCGATCTTTTGTCCAGCTTCACCAAAGACCACCCGAAGGTGGTGCGGCTCCAGGCCCAGGTCACCGAACTCGAGAGCACTCTTAGGCGTGAGCGCCAGTCCATCATCACCCGCATCCGCAATGATTTTCAGGGAGCCGAAAGGCGGGAGCAACTCCTGGCCGCAGCCTACAAGAAACAGTCTGACCTGGTGGCGGACCTATCGCGTAAAGAGGTCAGCTACGACCTGATGAAGCGTGAGCTTGATAGCAATCGCCGGCTGTACGACGACCTGTTGTCGAAGAGCACCGGCATTGCCATGCTGGCCGCCGTGAAGGTGAGTTCGGCGTACGTGATCGACAAAGCGCGCGTGCCCGAATCACCCTCCAAGCCTTCCCTGAAGATGGATCTGGTGATGGGCTTGAGCGGCGGCGTGCTACTGGGAATTCTCTTTGTGCTGGGCGCCGATCAGGTGAACCGCAAGCTCCGCACCCCGGGCGAAACGCCCATGCATCTGAAGGTGCGGGAACTGGGCGTGATTCCGGACGGAGATGCCGCGCATGACCATCGCAACGTCTTCGAATCTAATCCGCCCGGGGCGCTCGGCCCTGGTTCGGGAGAAACAAATGGAGACGGCGCGCCGCATGGGGGCGAGCTGATGGTTTCGCCGAGCCGGCCGTCGCGCATGGCGGAGTCTTTCCGCAGCATCGTCGCTTCCATTCTGGTGGCCGAATCCAGGAGCGGCCGCCGCCCCAGGGTCATCGTCATCACCAGTTGCAGCCGTGGCGAAGGGAAGAGCTCAACGGCCAGCAATCTCGGTATCGCACTGGCCGAGATCGGGCAACGGGTCCTGCTGATCGATGCCGACCTGCGTAAGCCTGACCTCCACACGGTTTTCAACACGCCCAATACCTTGGGTCTGAGCAACCTGCCCAGCGATAACGGGCGGATTCGAACCATGCCTCTCGAGGCTCTGGTGCGGCCCACCAGCGTCAGCGGGCTGTTCCTGCTGCCTTCCGGCCCCGGCACGGTGAGCGTCGCCAGCCTCCTGCATTCCGGCAGGATCAAAGAGCTGATCGAACGCTGCCGCCGAGAGTTTGACACAATTTTGATCGATACGCCGCCCTTGCTGTACTTGTCCGATGCCCGCGTCCTGGGACGGCTGGCCGACGGCGCGGTTCTGGTGGTGCGCGCAGGCATGACTACGAGGGACTCGGCGCTGGCTGCTAAAAAGCGGCTGGTGGAAGACGGGATCGACATCATCGGTACGGTGTTGAACCGTTGGCACGCGAAGGAAAAGGCTAAAGACGCGTACTACGGTTACGCGGAGCAGTAGAACGGCCGCTCGGGCTCGAGGGCCCGGGAACGGTCTGGCGTATAGTGTTGGATAAACAAATTCGGCGGCAAGAGTAATCGGCCGACTGAATCGGAGGACAGGTTTTCGTGGAAAAGGCAATTCGGAGGGAATTGGCCGGCGGCTTGCGGGCCGGAGAGGCAGAACCAGCCGCGAGAGCGGCTCGCGAGTGGTTCTACCGCTTTGGGGCGCTGCTGGGACTGGTGCTACTGGCGCCTGTTCTCGTTGTCGCCGCGCTCGCTGTGCTCGTCGATGACGGCTGGCCAATTCTCTATCGGCAGACCCGGGTGGGCCGGCGTAACCGCCCGTTCCAGCTTCTGAAATTTCGCTCGATGCGGAACCGCGCGGGTGGTCCCGTGATCACGGCTGCGTCGGACCCGCGCATTACCCGCTCGGGCCGCATCCTGCGCAAGTTCAAGCTTGACGAACTGCCGCAGCTTTGGAACGTGGTTCGTGGAGACATGAGTCTGGTGGGCTCACGCCCGGAAGTGCCCAGGTATGTGGACTATTCCGACGGGCGCTGGCAGCAGGTTCTGGAAGACCGGCCCGGTCTCACCGACCTTGCGACGCTGGTCTACCGCAACGAAGAGGATTTGCTGGCCGCCGCGGCTGACCCGGAAACATATTACCGGGAGGTGCTGCTGCCGGACAAATTACAACTCAATTTACAGTACCAGCGTGGCCGCACCTTCCTGTCCGACTTGCGGCTCATTTTTATAACGGTTAAATACAGTCTGGCGCCGGGCCGCTTTGACGCTTCGGCAGTTAGAAAAGATCTTACGGAGGATTTGGGGGGGATGAATCGATGACCGGAGGAGAATTCATACCGTTCAATCGGCCCGAAATTGGCGAGGAAGAAATACGCGAAGTCGTGGAAGTCCTGCGCTCTGGCTGGTTGACTACGGGGGAGCGCACCAAGCGCTTTGAGGCCGATCTTTGCGCCTACACGGGTGCCCGCTACGGCCAGGCCGTCAATTCTTGCACAGCCGGGCTCCATCTGGCGCTGGCTGCTTTGAATATTGGCCCAGGCGACGAAGTGATCACCACGCCGCTCACGTTCTGCGCGACCGTGAACGTCATTCTGCACCAGGGCGCCACCCCGGTGCTGGCCGACATCGGAGAAGATTTCAACATTTCGCCGCAGGCCATTGCCGAACGCATCACGCCGCGCACGCGGGCCATTATTCCAGTCCACTTCGCCGGCCTGCCCTGCCGAATGAACGAGATCTGGGACATAGCCGGGCGCAAGGGCATCGCGGTGGTGGAAGATGCCGCCCACGCGATCGGCACACATTATCAAGGGACCCATATCGGTGATGCCCAGCGTTCGCTCAGCGACGCGGTGGCCTACAGCTTTTACGCGACCAAGAATCTGACCACCGGTGAGGGCGGTATGGTGACGACCAACCGCGAAGATCTCTACCAGCGGATGCGCCGGTTGACCTTGCACGGGATCAGCAAGGATGCCTATAACAGGTACTCCGAGAGCGGGAGTTGGTATTACGAAGTGGTCGAGCCCGGTTTCAAGTACAACTTGAGCGACCTGCAGTCCGCCGTCGGGATCGCGCAGCTCAAAAAGCTGGAAGGCATGACGGCTCGCCGCAAACAACTGGCGGACCTATACAACCAGTTGTTGGGAAATCGGGAGGATCTCCTCCTGCCGCCCGACAGCGAGATGGCCCGTCATTGTTGGCATCTGTACGTGATGCGGCTCAATCTGGACGCCTTGTCGATCTCGCGCGACGAGTTCATTCAGGAACTCAAAGCGCAGGGCATCGGCGCCAGCGTTCATTTCATCCCCGTGCCCCTGCATCCGTTTTTCGCGCCTTGGGCGAGCCGGGAAGAGAATCGTTGTCCGAAGGCGATGAACCTTTTCAAGCAGATTATTTCGCTGCCACTGTATCCGGGTATGACCGAGGAACAGATCCGGCGCGTAGCGGTTAGTGTGAAAGAAATAGCCGATCGGCATCGCAAGGGTGAGGCGATGGCGTCGGTTTTGTCGCGTAAGGTAGAGGAGGAACAGCCGTGTACAAATGGTTGATGCGTCACCGGAGGGTGCCAGTTAGTTTGATTTATACCGTGGTCTTCGCGGTGTCGGTTTTGATCGCATACATGCTGCGGTTTGAGTATGCGATTCCCAAGGAAGAGCTGCCGAATCTGTTGCGCGGCATGATGGTGGCGGTGGTGATCAAGATGATTGCCATCCGCATCTCTGGATTGGACCGTGGTTGGCTTGGCTATGCCGGGCTCTACGATCTGCCGATGATTGGAGCCACCAATATCGGCGCTTCGATCGTGTTTGGCTTGGTGACCCACTTCATGGTGGCGCCGAGTTTTCCGCGCTCCGTCTTTGCCATTGACTTTCTGTTGGCGCTCCTGGCCACGGCCACCGTTCGCTTCGCCTTCCGCATCTATAAGGAATTGGTGATCCGCGAGATCCATACCGAAGGCAGGAAGTGCATCCTGATCTATGGCGCCGGCGCGGCTGGTATGACTCTGTTGCGCGAGGTCAATAGCAATCCCAAGTTGGGTTACCGCGTGTTGGGTTTCCTCGATGACGACCCGAAGGACAGCAGCGCGGTCTACAACGGCGTACGGATCCTGTCCGCCGGCCGTCATGCCGCGCGCGTGGTGGAGCACTATCGAGCCACGGCCACTCCGGTGCAGGAAATCATCATCGCCATGCCC
>JAYTKJ010000535.1:0-18574 GCA_043730365.1 Acidobacteriota bacterium
TTTGATGGAAGGCATCGTTCAACGCTGAGGCGCGGAGACGCGGAGACAGGCCCTCGCAGGAGAAGATGCATAGGCTCCGGAGGCGACGGGGCGAAACGAGCGCTCCTGACATCGGTGCCTGGACTCTCGTGAGTTTGTAACACAGTAGTACTAGTCTAGGGGGACTTGAGTGGGGCGGCAGCCGGGAGCACCACCGTATTGTTGGAATCGTTAGGCTCCTCGCCGCTGTCGAGGCGCACTGTGACGCGCAGGCCCGGCGCGGTTCTCAATTCGGCGAAGCGCGCCAGCAGTACTTTCGGCCTTAGGTCCGAAGGTGCTTGGAGACCGGCGTAAGCCGCTTCGGCCACCAGCTCCCCGTCTGGCGAGTGCACAGTTACTCGAAACGGGCCGGCAGCGCCGGCGCCGATGTTGTGCACCGGGATCAACAAGCCCCGCAAGTCATTCGAAATTTCCTGGGCCTCCAACGCGAGGTCCGGCATCTCGGCCACCGGCGTCTTTCGCTCCATCAGTTTCAGCTCAACCTGCACGAGCTCTCGCGGTGGCACGTCCAGTTCCACGAGCGACTGCGGTTTCAGTGTGACACGCACCTTCGGGGCGGCGCCCACAGAAAGCTCATACTCGCCATGCGCCAGCTTCCATACCCGTATCTTGATGCGCCGTGCGGCCCGGCTCGGCGCAAAGAGCCGTATACGAATTCGATCCTCACGCGCCTCCTCCACGATGGCCGCGATTTCGCCGCCCGTGTTCTCCCAACTCACGGCCCGTTCCGGGCCCAGGCGGATCGTCTCTAGGGCGGCGGGGTCGAGTTCCAGCGACTGGGGTTCGCCGGTCGTCATGTACTCGAAGCGCTGCTCCAGCCACTGCCAGAGTTCGGCTTGCGCTTGCTCGATGTTGAGGGGAAGGGATGTCTGGGAAGGGTATGCCCTTGGCCGCCCCATACCAGACCGCGCCGATTCCATGGTCACCTCGGCAAGCACCGCGCTGCCGGGGTTCAACTCGAACGCCGGCCAAGCGGCGACGCGGCTGGCTTCCACCTCACCGCTCTTCAACAACCAGTCGAATAATCGGCGCGTAGCTTGCCGATAACGCTCCACTTTGCCGTCGAGCCTCGCCACCACTGGAAGGATCCGCGCCAACGCCGCATCGGCGTCCGGCCCGTTGCCGAACTCGCCGGTGTGAATCTGCCGGAAGTCAATCCACCAGTCGACCAGCTGCTTTAGGCGCACCACCAGCTTCGCCTGCTGCCATGCCCAACGCGGCACCCCATCCGGCGGCGCCGGTTCCACCCACGGAGCCAGAGGCACATCCGCGGCCGGGGCGGATTGCAGCAGATCGCGCAACTCCAAGCGCCGCCGCTCCAGATGCGCGGTGAGGCTCTGTTGCGGATCGGCGGCGAGCCACGTCACTTGTCCTGGCGGCGAACTCGCGTTGACGCGCATGGTCTTGCCGCGGGCAAGCGGGTACGGCGTAAACTGGAGTTCAAGCGACAGATGAGGGGAGTTGGCACGAGCATCGAACTCAACAATCTGCCGCGTCTCGTCGTCCGGATCGGGCACCGAAAAATAGTAGTAGGCGCCAACGGTCGTGTTCATCTCGATCCGCACGCCGCGGACAGCCGTGTCCTCGGCGGCGGGAAGGCGCACAATGCTGGCCTTGGGTGGCGGCCCTTCTTCGAGCGGCTCCACGCGGAGGCAAGCGACTTCAGCTAACGTACCGGTGTTCACCTCTACGGTGATCTCGTCAATCAAAAGCGGATTCTTGAAATCGAAGTAGTGCAACTCCTGACCACCCGGCCTCGGTCCAGTCAGCCCGTCACCCAGACTCACCGAGGCCGTAGCGTCACCGGTCGTGCGAACAACGTTGAACGCCTCGGCCACCGGCGAAATCTGATAGTTGCGGTCCTCGTCGCGATACTTCCACGCTGGCGACGCCGCGGGCCAGACGGTATCGCGCTTGCCGTCCACTAATTTCCACCAGAAGCGGTTGACGGCGCGCGCGTCGTTAATCGCAATTTTCCGGACGCGAAAGCGAGAGCCATGCGGCACGTTGGCGGCCGCGTGCCAACCGTAGCGTCCGGCGGCTGGCGGAGGCGGGCTTCGCTCCGGCAGCGGTTGCGGAGGAGCCTGCCGCTTCGCCAGTTGTATGACGCCCAGGGCATCAAGCGGGCCTGAGTAGATCCGCACGTCTGTCACCCCGCCAGAGCCGAAGCTGAACCGTCCGAGATTGGAGCGCAAGTAGACAGGTCCGAGCACCGCGGTCCGACGCCCGCCATTTACGTACAGGGCCGCCCCGGTCGCCTCGCTCCACGTCAGAGCGATGTGTATCTCGCGGTCCGGCGAGAGCGCCACGCCGCTGGCTTCGCCCAGCAGGTCATGCAAGTTCCGGTCTCGCATTTGAAACCGCAGCGAGCCAGCGTACAGATAGACACGGAGTGAGAAGTCGCCCGGTTGAATGGGCTGAGCCGGGTCCGATTGGAAAACTGTGGCGCTGGAGCGATTGATCGCGTTCGTATCCGGAGTCCACCAGAAGCTCACCGTTCCCTGCCCGGCTTCAATCTTGCCCGCCGCGGGGAACGTGGCATCGCCGCCGGCAAAGGGCGCTTGAAACGTTAGCGCAGCGGCCGCCAGCAGCAACATTTGCCGGAATGGTACCACAGCATGTATGAGCAAATCGCTACGAATGAAAGTGCGTCCGGAGATCTTGACCGTCGCCCGGCTTGCGCCCCAGCAGGCCATCCCGGACTGGGCCACGCGCGGCGAGTTGTGGAGCATAGTACGCTCGGAAGACGAACTGTCGATCGTCTGCGGCAATGAACACGTGCCCGAGAACACGCGCAGCGAACGAGGATGGCGCGCTCTCCAACTTGAAGGGCCTATTCCGTTTGGGCTGACCGGCATTCTCGCCTCGGTGCTCTCGCCGCTAGCCGCCGCCGGGATTGGCATCTTCGCTTTTTCAACCTTCGACACTGACTGTGTGCTGGTCAAGTCAGCCGACCTCGACCCCGCGCTGGCGGCCTTGCGCGAGGCCGGTCATGTGATACTTTGAATCTCATGTTCAAGAAAACTGCGCTTATCGGCGCGGTCGCGCTTATTGCGGCCGGCGCGTTCGTGGCCAGCGGCCAGCGTCCCAAGGCTCCGGGTGAAGACTGGCTCACGCTGTTCAACGGCAAAGACCTGAGCGGTTGGGTGGAAGTGGGCAAGGAGAAGTGGGAAGTCATTGACGGCAACATTCACGGCCGCGGCATCTCCAAAGCCTACGGCTACCTCCGCACCGAAAAGATGTACAAGGATTTCCACCTGTCGCTTCGATTTAAATGCGAAGGCGACGGCAACAGCGGCGTGTTCTTCCACACCGACTTCAAGCCCGGCACGCCGGACGTGAGCCAGGGGCTGCAGTTTGAAATCGACTGCGTCATGAATCACCATACGGCCGGAATCTATGGCGACGGCCGCCAGTGGATCGTGTGGCCCGCGCCGGAGAACGAAGGTGTGGTGCGGCAGTCCGATTGGAACGACTACCAACTGCGCGTTGAAGGCAATCGTTACGTCTCGCGCCTCAACGGCGTGCCGATGGTGGACTTCACCGATCCGACACCGAAATCGAATGACGGCTACATCGCCCTGCAACTTCACTCCGGCGGCCAAGGCAACATGCTCTTCAAGGACATCCATATTCGCGACCTGACCCGCAGGTGACCAAGCGTCTCTTCTACTGCGATCATCACGAGATCCCGCTGCCTCCGGGCCATCGATTTCCCGCGCGAAAATACCGGACGCTGCGGGATCTGCTGTCTGCGTCGGGCGGATTTGAGTTTGTGGCGGCGGCGGAGGCAGATCCGCAACTGATCGCTCATGTGCATGACCCCGGCTATGTCGAGGCCTTCTTGAACGGCACGCTGGAGGCAGCGGCGGTACGGCGTCTCGGGTTCCCATGGTCTGAAGGCTTGGTGCATCGTACGCTGGCCTCGGTGGGCGGTACGCTGGCGGCCACCGAAGAAGCGCTCGACACCGGTTGGGGCGGCGCACTGGCCGGCGGCACGCACCATGCTTTTCCCGGCTATGGCTCCGGCTTTTGTGTGTTCAACGATTTCGCGGTGGCGATTGGTTGGCTGCGGCGCCGCGGGTTGGCGACGCGAGCCGCCGTGATCGACTTGGACGTGCATCAAGGTGATGGCACGGCGGCGTTTTTCGAGCAGGACCCCGACGTGCTCACGCTCTCGCTGCACGGGGCCAATAACTTCCCGTTTCGTAAACAGCAGTCGACCATCGATGTCACGTTTGCGGATGGCACGGGCGACGAGGAGTGGCTGGCGGGGCTGGAGGCGGCCCTGCCTCAGGTGGTCGCGTTTGCCCCGGAGATTATCTTCTATCAGTCTGGAGTCGACGGGCTGCGAGAGGACAAGCTGGGGCGGCTGGCGTTGACACTCGCTGGCTTGAAACAGCGCGATCAACTTGTGTTTGAAACAATCCGGCGGATGGGCGTGCCCGTGGTGGTCACGCTGGGCGGCGGCTACTCCGAGCCAATTGAATGCACTGTGGAGGCGCACGCGCAGACGTTCCTGCTTGCCGCCGCCGGTTTTGCCGGCCGGTGATAGACTACGGAGCCAGATGCAGACGCTGGGCCTCTCTGACTCGACTCCTCGCCCGGAGGGTCGGCTTAAGTCGCTACTCTGGCCCACGATTCGCAATGAGGGTGACCTGGACTACGTGACGCGGCAGGGCTTCTGGGTGTGCCAGGCGGTTGCGGTCGCTACGATCTTTGGGGGACTGGCGCTCGGCAACCTTCTTCTCAGCACACCAGGGGTGCTCTTCTACGCGCTGGCGGGCGTCGGAGTGAGAGAGCGAAGCAAAGTTGCCGCTGCCGGAGTTTTTGTCGTCTATGTCTTTGAGGCGCTCCTGACCGGACTGGGTTTTATCCGAATCGTATTCATGGCCCTCCTCTTCGCAAATGTGCGCGGCCACTGGTTGATTTCGCGCTGGCCGCAGGAATCCTGGCAGCCGACCCGGCTCAGCGAGACGCTGGCCGACAAGTTCGCCGATCAGATGCCGCCCCGGCTGTGGCCCATCGGCCGATATGTCTTTTACGCCCTGCTGGTGCTGATGCTGGCCGGTATGTCCATGCTGGCTTGGAAGTGGGCCCACCCCTCTGTTAACCTGGGGACCAAGGTCATATGAGGCCCCTGTTTTTCATCCTCTTTGCCGCGCCCTTGGCCGCGCAGTTGCGATCGGTCGATCTGACATTTGAAGGCATCAATTGCGCCTCATGCGTCGAGTCGCTGCCGGCTCGAATTCAACGCATGCGGGGCGTGGAGAGCGCCAAAGTGGATGCTGCCAAGGGAATTCTCAGTGTCAAACTCGCCGCCGAAAACCGCGTCCGCCTCGAACAGATCCGCGACGCGATTGAGCAGGACGGCGCCAAGGCCCGCCAGGCGGCGATCTCGGCCAAGGGCGCGCTGGCCGAGCAGGCCGGCCGCTGGCTGTTCAAGCTCCCGAATGGCGGTTCGCAATTTGAAGTGTTGCTCGACGCTGCGGTCCCTTCGGCACAGTATTCGCTCAAGGCTGGCGCGACGATGATGTCGGGCATAGTGAAAAACCTGCGGCCGGACGCGGGCGCTATGGCGATTACTCCATCGTCGATCGAAGCAATCGACGAGCCCTAGCAGCATCGAGCATGTTGCGATTTTTTTTTGGAATTTGAACCGCAAGCCACTTGAGCCGCTCGTTAAGCAAATCGTGGCGGCCCACGACATCGACGTTGTAGTCCTGGCGGAGATGCATTCGGCTCCGTTCGCCATGGCTGCAACCTTGAGCGAGAAATCCGGCCGGCGCCCGTTCCACCACACCCCGCCGGCCGAATACGAAAAGGTGCACGTATTTGCGCGGTTCGATCCATCACTGGTGATACCTGTCTACGACACCGGCCGGATGACGGTTCGCCATTTCGTGCTTCCGGGGCGGGATTCTGTTGTCGTTGCCGGTGTCCACCTCGGCAGCAAGATGTATCTGCGCGACGACCAGCAGGCGGCACGGTGCGTAGATCTCTCGCTTCAACTTGCCAAGCAGGAAACAAAGGTCGGTCACACTCGCACGATATTGGTCGGGGATTTCAACGTGAATCCGTTCGAACACGGCGTGGCCGGTGCACCGGGTTTCAACGCGGTGATGACTCGCGCCATCGCCAGTAGGGGTTCGAGAGCCGTGGATGCGAAAAAACATCCATTCTTCTACAATCCAATGTGGAACCACTTCGGAGATGGCGGGCCCAACCCGCCGGGAACGTACTACTACTGTTCGACCAGGTGCTGGTGCGGCCAGCGTTGCTAGATCGATTCGTCGAGGCCGATTTGCAAGTCCTAACCGCAATTTGCGACTTGCCGTTGCTCAATAGCAAGGGGACCCCTAACGCAAGGGCTGCCTCCGACCACTTGCCGCTGGTGTTCGCCCTCGACATTTAGGAGACACTCAAGTTGATGCCGGAACAAGATGTCGATCTGTGGCCTTCCGATCTCGGTCTAGAAGCATTGCCTCGATCTCCAGTCACGATCCTGCGACAGCAGGCCGCAGCCTTGTCAGCCAAGCTTGACAACAGGATTCAGGCGAGAATTCACTCGACCCCGGCTGGCTATGGCGACCGACAGATTAACATCAAGCTCCGCCATCGGATGGTTCTGGTTGTTCCAAACCTCGAAGATTATGAGCTCGATCTCCTTAATGTGTCGCACGGCGACAACGTTTATCCGGTTTTCGCTCAACTCAAGGATCAACATCCCGCAGCCGAAATAGGCAGTGAGAAAGAGTTGCTTGAGTGGCTGCGAGTTTCGTTCGCGTCCGAGACTACTCGCCGGGCATTAGGTTCCCTCCTCAGCCTCGCCTAACCTCCCACCACCGTCCGCCGTATCGGGCACAATAGAAGAAGCCATCCCCAGGTTTCGCCCGAGCCGCAATCGATGTCCCTCGACTTCAAACAGTTCCGCGACCAGATACTTTCCACCGCCGACATCTACCAAGTAGTCAGCGAACGCGTGGAGCTGCGCCGCAACGGTACGCGCTGGGTAGGCCGCTGCCCGTTCCACAACGAAAAAACCGCCTCGTTCGGTGTGACGCCCGCCATGCAGATTTTCAAGTGCTTCGGCTGCGGCGTCGGCGGCAACGCCATCGATTTCGTCATGCAGCGCGACGACATGACGTTCTGGGAAGCCTGTCAGGCGCTCGCCGAGCGCTACGGCATCCCGTTGCCCGCGCGCACCGGCGATAGCGATCCCAAAACCAAAACCCGCGCCGGCATCTACGGAGCGCATGAAATTGCCCAGCGTCTCTACCGCGCCGCGCTGAATTCGCAAATCGGCGGCGAGGCCCGAGCCTACCTGGAGCGCCGGGGCGTGCGTCCGGAAGTGGCAGAGGAATACGGCATCGGCCTGTCGGACCGGAACGGCCAGGGCCTGACGCGCAAGCTCCAGCAGGAAGGCTTCACGCCGGAGCAACTGCTGCAAACCGGCCTCGTCGGACAGCGCGACGGCGGCGGCTTCTACGATCGGTTCCGCGGGCGGCTGATGTTCCCAATTCAGAATGAGCAAGCCAAGATCATCGGCTATGGCGGCCGCGCGCTCAACGACGACGATCAGCCGAAGTACCTCAACTCGCCTGAAACGGAGCTTTATCGCAAGAGCTTCGTCCTGTACAACCTTCACCGCGCGCGCAAGCCGGTCCGCGAATTTGGCCACGTCATTCTCGTCGAGGGCTATATGGATGTGATTGGCCTGGCCGGGGGCGGCGTCAACGAAACAGTGGCCTCCTGCGGCACCTCGCTAGTCGACTCGCAGGTGCGTATGGTGCACCGCTACACCGATAGCTTGATCGTTAACTTCGACTCAGACACGGCCGGGGTCAACGCCGCCGAGCGCTCGATTCAAATCCTGCTCAAAGAGGGCATGCACATCCGGGTGCTGGAACTGCCGGGCGACGTCGATCCCGACGAATTCATCCAGGCCGAAGGCGCCGACACTTATCGCAAGCTGCTGGCCGCCGCCCCGCGCTACTTCCACTGGCTGCGAGACCGGATCCGGGGCCGCTTCGATATGCGCTCGGCCGAGGGGCGCGCCGAAGCCGTGCGCGAATTGCTGCCGTCGATCCGCGTGCTGCCGGACAAATTCGAACGGGCGGCTGTGGCGGCCGAACTGGCTCATGATCTATCGATCGATAAAGGGCTGCTCCTGGAACAGGTTAAGGGCGCACCGGCTGGTTCGTCATCTGGCAACAGCGGCGCGGCCAGGCCGGCCAGACCTCGCGTCGATCTGCCGGCCAACGAGCGCGTGCTGCTTTATTATCTATTACATAGCGCCGAGGCGCGTCAGGAAGTCTTGCCCCGGTTGACCGAGTTGCTCGAGCTGCCCGGTTGCGACCGGATACCATCCTTCTCCCTGCTCTCGGCTTTGACCGGCCTGGGGGCCGATTTCGCCTACGAAAGTCTTCAAGATCGCCTACCGGACCGGGAGAAATCCCTATTGGCAAGCCTTGTTTTCGCCGATGAGACCAGTAAGGTTTCAGAAGCAGCCGAGGACAACTCGGTGGCCCAGGTGATCGGATGCCTGGACCGGCTTGAGCAGGATCTGAACCGTATGGCGATGGACCAGCTCAAGGCGGGCATCAAATCGGCCGAAGAGTCTGGAAAGTTCGAAGATGCGCTACGGTTGAGTGAAGAGTTACAGCGTCTGGCGCGCCGTGATACGCGGCGGCGTGCGCGCCCGGTGGACTGACGGTGACGGATTTGTGGCAAACTTGATAGAGACCCGCGTAAGAGTGATGAAACTCGGAGTCGGAGCTTCGTGCCAGCAGAAGACAAACAGGAACGACTGAAGTCTCTCGTAGACACCGGCGGCAGCAAGAGCAGCCGCAGTTATGGAATCTACGACGACGCCTCGGATGGCTTGCCGGAAGGCATCTCGGCCGGACGTGTGCTGGAGAACCTCCTGGCCGATCTGGATGAAAACGGCGTAGACCTGATCGACGAGCCGGTCGTCAAGGATAAGGACGAAGTCGAGGCAGACGTTTCCGACGATTTTCCGGATCTGGAGTTCGTCCAGGAAGTTTCGGATAAAACTACTGACCCGGTCCGCATGTACTTGCGCGAGATGGGCACGGTGCCGCTTCTCAACCGCGAGGGCGAGATCGATCTAGCCAAGCGGATCGAGCGCGGGCAGACGGCGGTGATGAAAGTGCTGTCGCGGTCGCCGCTGGTGGTGGGCGAAATAATTCATCTGGCGGCCGAGATCCAATCGGGCGCGCAGAACGTGCGTGACATCCTGCAGTTGCCGGATCCGCCGCTCACCGATGAGTTCATTGATGAAGAAGGCCTCAAGCTGGTGGCCGCCATCGGGGAAGTGGAACGCAATCACAAGAAAGCCATCAGCTTTCAACAAAAACTGCTATCCATTTCGCGCACGTTGAAACCCAAGCAGCACCGGTCCCTGCGTTGGGACCTGGGCCGCACGCTGGTGAGCATCTCGCGTCAGGTGCGTGCGCTGCAGTTCCTGCCCGAAGTCCGCTACAAGCTCTCCAACTGCGTCAAGACAGCGGTGGAACAACTGCGCAGCGTTGATCGGGCGATTGCCAAGTCCCAGCGTCAGCTTGAGGATCCGGTTGCCGCCGCGCAAAGAGATTTCAAGAAGCTTCAGAAACAGTCTCAGCAGGAGCTGCAAGATCTGGAAATCCAGTTCGGCGCGTCCTCGTCCGACATACGCCGCACGCTGCAAGTGGTGCAGCGCAGCGAGGTGGACGCCGACGACGCCAAGAAGAAGCTGATCGAGGCCAATCTACGCCTGGTGGTTTCCATCGCTAAGCGCTATACCAACCGGGGTTTGCAATTTCTGGATCTGATACAGGAAGGCAATATCGGCCTGATGAAGGCCGTCGATAAGTTTGACTATCGCCGCGGCTACAAGTTCTCCACCTACGCCACGTGGTGGGTGCGCCAGGCCATCACGCGCGCCATCGCCGATCAGGCCCGCACCATTCGCATTCCGGTGCACATGATCGAGACCATCAACAAACTGGTCCGCCTGCAGCGCCAGATGCAGCAGGAGTTTGGCCGCGAGCCTACCACCGAGGAACTCGCACGCAAGCTGGAATTGCCCGTGGGCAAGGTGCGCAAGATTATGCGAATCGCCCAGGAACCGATTTCGCTGGAAACGCCCGTCGGCGAAGAGGAAGAATCGCACCTGAGCGATTTCATCGTCGACAAACGCGCCAATTCGCCGTCAGAAGCGGTGATCAACCTCAACCTGCGCGAGCAGACCGCCGAAGTGCTCAAGAGCCTGAGCCCGCGCGAGGAGAAGATCATCAAGATGCGCTTCGGCCTGCAGGACGGCTCCGAACACACGCTGGAAGAAGTGGGCCAGCAGTTTGCTGTGACGCGCGAGCGCATTCGGCAGATTGAAGCCAAGGCGCTACGTAAGCTGCGCCACCCGAGCCGCTCACACAAGCTGAAGGCGTTCCTCGAAACCGGCTCGCCGGACTAGGGGAACAAGCCGGCTTAGGAATAGAGCCGCATCACCCGCGCCACCACCGCCTCCGGCACCAGGTGCGCCCAAGGCCGGCCGGTGCGAATGCGCTCCCTGATCTCGGTGGCCGAGATGTCGTTCCAATCACCATCTAACTCCAGGGGCAGGATGCGCCCGCGATAATCGGCGGGCGGCTCGTAACGGCCTTGCCGCTCGGCCACCAGGAGACCGAACTCGCTCAACTGCTCGGCAAACCGGCCTTCGGCGCCGTAGTCCCAATTGACGATCCGCTCGGCTGCGTCGCGTCCGCATAGGAACCAGAGTTCGCACTGGTAGCCATAATGCGGCCGGCATTCACGCGCGATGTCGATAAAGAGTCCACCGTCGGTGAGCGCGACTGACAAGCGAGGCTCAGTTGAGGCCGCCACCCGCACCATTTCGAGGCGCTCCTCCACACCAACGCCATCGTAGCCCTTGTGCGGAAACTGCCGCGGCATCACCAGCACCACTTCGTCCACCCGGCTCAGCGCAGCCTTGGCCAAGGCCAGATGCGCCAATGTGATGGGGTGAAAGCTGCCCGGGAGGATGCCCAGGCGCTGGGGCGCCGTCGCGCTTCTTGCAAGGAACTCCATGAGTTGAGGCGAGTTTTCAGTCTAGAACAAATCATGGCTATCATGGTTGGATATGCCGCTTTCGACCGAAGAGTTCTATCGCATCCAAAAGCTTCCGCCGTACGTGTTTGCCGTGGTCAATGAGATGAAGGCAAAGCTGCGCGCAGACCAGCAGGATGTGATCGACTTCGGCATGGGCAACCCGGATGGCGCCACGCCCCGGCCCATCGTGAGCGCGATGATCAAAGCCGCCACCGACAAACGCAATCACCGCTATTCGGTCTCAAAGGGATTACCGAACCTGCGCCTGGAGATCTGCAAGCGCTATCAGCGTAACTACGGCGTGGAGCTCGATCCGGAAACCGAAGCGATTGCCACCATTGGCGCCAAGGACGCGCTGGCCCATCTGCTGTTTGCGGTGATCGGCCCCGGCGATATCGTCGCCTCTCCCAATCCCGCCTACCCGATTCACCAGTACGGCGTCATTATGGCCGAGGGCCACGCCTGCACGATTCCGATGCCGACGCCGGACGAATTTCTGAACCGGCTCTACGACCTCTACAAGCGCGAAGACCGGAAGCCCAAGATGATCCTCATCAGCTTCCCGCACAACCCCACCACCACCTGTGTGGATCTGGACTTCATGAAGGCGATCGTGGCGCTGGCTCTGAAGCACGGCACGATGGTGGTGCATGACTTTGCGTACGCCGACATTGCTTTCGACGGATACGTGCCGCCCAGTATTCTGCAAGTGGACGGCGCCAAGGAAGTGGCTGTCGAAATCTTCTCGATGTCCAAGTCCTACAATATGGCCGGCTGGCGCATGGGGTTCACGCTGGGCAACCGGAAGATGATCAAGGCGCTGGCGCGCATTAAGAGCTATCTTGACTACGGCATCTTCCAGCCATTGCAAATCGCCGGCATTATCGCCCTGCGCGAGTGTGAGGAAGAGACCAAGAAAATTTGTGCAACGTATCGCAAGCGGCGCGACGTCCTAGTGTCAGGCTTGAACCGCGCTGGTTGGCCGGTGGTGGCTCCGCAGGGCTCCATGTTTTTGTGGGCGCCGATTCCGGAACGTTTTCGCGCGATTGGTTCGCTGGAGTTTGCCAAGCAGCTCTTGCAGGAGTCGCTGGTGGCGGTTTCGCCCGGGATTGGGTTCGGTCCGTACGGCGAAGGACACGTGCGCTTTGCATTCATTGAGAACGAGCATCGAACCCGCCAGGCGATGCGCAGCGTCAAGCAATTTCTGAAGGAGAAATAGTTTGCAGCGCCTTTTGTTGGCTTTGGTTCTGCTGGCCGCGGCCGTGTCGGCCCAGCATCTTTCGGTAGGTTTTCGGGGAGGCGTCCCTTTCACCCACGCCTTCAAGACGATCGAGAGCGCCAGCAATCTCAGCCTCGTCAAGAACCGGCCCAGCCATTGGATCTTCGGCCCCACGCTCGAGGTACGCCTGCCGGCTGGCTTTGGGATTACGTTCGACGCGCTCTACAATCGGCTGGGTTTTGAGACAGCGGGGCAAACCCAGTCCGGCGGCTTGTGGGAGTTCCCCGCGATGCTCCGCTATCGCATCGGCCTCCAACCGATTGTCAAGCCATTTCTCGCAGCCGGGGGCTCGTTCAACAAGCTGACCGGCATCCGCACGCCCACCTCGTCGGTCACCGGCCTCGTCTTTGGCGGTGGTGTGGAGATCAAGCTTCCCTTCATGCGGATTGCCCCGGAACTGCGCGTTTCGCGCCGGTTATCGGAGTACGTCACGCTCGGTTCGGTACGCTCCAACCTCACCCAAGCGGTCTTTCTTGTCGGCCTGACTTTCTAGACACGCTATCATCGGGACTTGCCCACTCCCCGCTTTATCGCTCACCCCGTCTTTGAGCCCGCCCGCAAACAGCTCCGCTACCTGCCCGAAGGGCCCCGTATCTTGCAGAACTACCCAGGTGGGGGCGGCTCCAAGTTAGGTTGGGTTGCCATCCAACACGCCGCCGAGGTCCAACAGGGCAGCCTCAACATCCTCGATCTGGCTTCCGGCGAGAACCAAAGCATTCCCGTTCCGGGCCGGCCCGGTTTCTTTGTCGAGACAACGCAGCCGGGTGTGGTGCTGGTCGGATTGGAGCGAAGGCTGGTTTACTGCGATCTGGTGACTGGCGCTCTGGAAGAGACAGGCATCGAAGTGACCGCCGACGAGCGCGTCATCATCAACGACGGCTTGGCCATCGAGGGCGGCGTGCTATTCGGCACCAAGCATCTGGAGTTCAACCAGCCCATCGCCGCGCTCTATTACTTTGACGCGGCCACGCGCCGGGTGCATACGGTCATGGGCGGGCAGACGTGCTCCAACGGCAAGCTGGTGCGCCGCGACGCCGCCGGCGTCATCCTGATCGACATTGATTCGACGCCGAAGACCATCACCCGCTATCGACTCGACGCCAAGCTGGAGCACGTGCTTGAGCAAGCGCTGGTTACCTCGCCCGCTTCCCTGCCCGCCTACCCGGATGGCCTGCGGCCTTCGCCCGATGGCGAGAGCGCGATCGTGGCCTTCTACAATCCCGAGGCCGTGTCAGATGGTCTGGCGCAGCAGCTTCGTCTGTCCGACGGCGCGGTTTTGTGCGAATGGGAGATCCCGGGCTCGCCGCGCGTCACCTGCCCCGAGTTTGTGGAAATCGATGGCCAGGTGAAGCTGCTCTTCACCACCGCGGTCGAAGGTATGGCGGTGGCCACCCGGCGTCTGGCGCCTGGCGCTGGAAGTTTGTTTATCGCCGACACGCCGTTCACCAGTATGCCGGCGCCGCCTCCACTGCTGGCGCGATAACCGTCCGATACTGAGCCGCGACGGTGACGGAGCGGTCCACAGAGCTACTTCAAGAAGCCACTCTGGCTGGTCACCCGCGCGCATAACTCGTCATTAAGAGGATCGTCCAACGCCAGGAGCGCCCGTAACGGCGCGGGCAAGGCAGCTTGCGTCTCCGGCCGCAGGAGCCGCTTCTGATACTGTTGCTGCGCGACGTCGAAGCGGCAATAGAAGGAATGAATCGCGCGGCGTGGCGCGGTGGTGCGATTGGCGGTGCCGCCATGCCACAGGTGCGCATTCATGACGCACACCGTTCCGGCGCGGCCGGTCACCAGCACCTCGTCCGGATGCGCGGCATTCGGATCTGCCAACGCTTCCTGGGGACGGCGTCCGGAAAGATGGGTCCGTGGCACGGCGCGCATCGCTCCATTTTCCGGCGTGAAATCGTCCAGCATCCAGACGACGTTGGCCACGACCGCGCCGCCGGCGTCCGGCAGCAAACCCTGATCGACGTGCAACGGCTGATGCCCCTGTTCGTGCGGCTCAGCCGACCGGGCATTGAGGCTGGACAGCTTGAAGCGTGGGCGAAGCAGGTGGCCAATGTAGCCCAGGATTTCGGAGTTGGCGAAGACCTCCCGAAATATTCCGCCTTTGTCGGCAAGGTTGGCCAGCCTGCGCGTGCCAGGCTCGCCGCGAAACTCCGAACCGGCCCGATCGCCCTCTTGTGCGTATAACTCTTCCACGCGAGCGATCAGGTTGCGGCACAAAGCATCGGAGAAAAATCCGGAGATAACCAGGAAGCCTTCCCGCTCCAGTTGCTCAACCATAATGGCCTACGCTGGCGCCGGCCCGCAGGAACCCCGGATGATCAAGCTGGTGGGGAACACCACTTCCTCGCGGTCTCCGGTCTTATTTTTTTGAATCCGCGCTTCGAGCAGTTGAAAGGCGCGGGCGCCCATCTCTTGAATGGGTTGCGCCACCGCCGTGATCCCCGGCGTGTGCAGGGAAGCCCACACCGGATCGTCAAACATAATGAAGGAGACATCGCCGGGCATTTTCAGCCCGCGCCGCTGCACCTCCTGGATCACCCCGATAGCCATGAAGACGCTGCCGGCCATGATCGCTGTGGGAGGTTCGGGCAGATCGAACAGTGTGGCGGCCGCCAAGCGTGCGTTCTCCACGCTGGAGGGAAGAATTTGCCGATACGCCTCCGTCGCGGGCAGGTCAGCCGCGGCCATGGCCTCCAGGTAGCCTTGCAACCGTTGCGCACGCGTAGATACTCCACTGGTCAGGCCGCCGACAATCGCCACCCGGCGATGCCCCAGGCCGATCAGATAGCCGACAGCGTTCATGGCCGCCTGCACATTGTCCACGCCCACCGAATCGAGGTTGAGGGCCGGATCGCGGCGATCCATCAGCACAATGGGCACTCCCAACTCGCTGACGTGTTGAATCGTCTCCTGACAGCCGCCGGTGGTCACCACCACCATACCGTCCACCTGCTTAGCGCGCAGCGTGTTCAGCATCTCCTGCTCTTGCTCGGGATCGTCGTCGGTGTTGCCGAGAATGGTAGTGTAACCGTGCTGGCGCGCTTCGTCCTGAATGCTGCGCACCACGGCTGTATAGAACGGGTCCATCACGGTGGTGACGATCAGCCCGATCGTGCGCGTCGATCGCCGCCGCAAGGCCGCCGCCATCGCGTTCGGCTGATAGTTCATCCGGCGCGCGACCTCAAGAATCCGGTCCCGGGTCTCCTTGCTGGTCTGCCGCCAACGCCGGTTCATCACGTTGGATACGGTCGACGGAGATACACCAGCCTCCCGAGCCACGTCCTGAATCGTAGTTACTGCTTTGTTGCCCTTCATCCTACGCGTCTCTTCCGCAACTCATCGATCGCGACTGCCAAGATGATCACCGCCCCGATAATCGCCTGTTGTAAGTAAGGCGAGATTCCCAACAAATCGCTACCATTGGCCAACAAGCCCATGATCAGGGCCCCAACCAAAGTGCCCACTACCGTACCTTCCCCGCCGCGCAGACTTCCCCCGCCAATCACTACGGCGGCAATTGCTTGCAGTTCGTAGCCTTGTCCCGCAGTGGGTTGACCCGTCATGAGACGGGACGCTTCGATCATACCAGCAAGCCCGGTGAGCATGCCGCCTAAAGTGTAGATTGCCACCGTGACAAACCCGATGTTCACCCCCGCGTACAGAGCCGCTTCCGGATTACTGCCGATCGCAAACGCGTACCTCCCGAGCTTGGTGTGCTCCAGAATGACGTGGACAATCACCGCACAGCCAACCAGCACGAACAGCACAAAGGGCACTCGCCACACAGCGCCTTCGCCTAGATACGCAAAGCCCTTCGGCAACTGATGCACCGGCAATCCGTTGGAGATGATTAGTGCCAGCCCGCGAATAATACCCAGCGTGCCCAAAGTAACAATGAAGGGATTGATACGGAGCCTGGTAGTCAGAAAACCATTCGCCGAGCCGCAAACCATGCCAGTCAGTATCCCAACCAACACACCGGCTGCGATCGGCCATCCCTTCTCCATAGCCATCGCCCCGATTAGCCCGCCCATCGCCAGAATCGACCCCACCGACAGATCGATGCCACCGCAAATGATGATCATAGTCATGCCGAGCGCCATGATGTTGATCACCGCCGTTTGACGTACAACGCTGGCCAGATTCGTCTCGGTGAGGAAATGCGGCGAGGCCACGCAGAGCCCCAAAAACAGGGCCGCCAAGGTAAGAAAGGGGAGAAGACGTTGGAGCATGGAATTCGCGCGTGCTACTGCCTCGTGGCCAGATGCATAATCTCTTCTTGGGTGGTGCGGCCGGGAAGTTCGCCCGAAATAACGCCCTCTCGCATAACCAGGATGCGGTCGGCTACTTGCAGCAGTTCGGGCAATTCCGAACTGACCATCAGCACCGCCGCCCCGTTGCGTGCCAGTTCGTTCATTGTCTCAAACACCTCGGCCTTGGCGCCAACGTCAATGCCCCGCGTCGGCTCATCAAACAGAAACACCCGCGCCCCGCGCACCAGCCATTTCGAAATGACAACCTTTTGCTGGTTGCCGCCGCTCAGCCGGCCGGCCAGTTGCGCGGGAGACTCGGCCTTGATGCGCAACTTCTGCGTCTGCTCGGCGGCGATCCGCTGCTCGGCCGCCGCGTCGAGGAATCCATAGTGCGAGACCCGGTCCAGGCTGGCGATCGTCATGTTGTGCCCGATCGGCAACGCACGCGCCAAGCCGGCTCGCTGGCGGTCTTCGGGGATTAGCGCGATGCCGGCGGCCACCGCATCACGTGGCGAACGGATGCGCACTTCGCGGCCATCCACGAAAATCCGCCCTGTCTCGATCGGGTCCAGCCCGAACAGTGCCCGGCATAGCTCGGTGCGGCCCGCGCCGATCAACCCCGCCATGCCGACAATCTCGCCCGCCCGAATCGAAAGGGTAACGGCGCGCGGCAGCGGCGAGCGCGACAAGTTATCGACACGCAGCAGTTCAGCGCCAGGCGAAATCGCTTCGCGCCGAAAGCCGGCATCAAGATCGCGGCCCACCATGTGCTTGACCAGCTTCTCGCGCGGCAACTCCGCCAGTGGGCAGGAATGCACGGTGGCGCCATCGCGCAATACCGTCACCTTGTCGCCAATAGCCCGCAGCTCTTCCAGGCGATGCGTGATGTAGATCACGCCCGTTCCCTGCGCGGTGAGTTTGCGTACGATGCGGAAGACCTCCTGCGTCTCGGCGTCAGAAAGCGAGGAGGTTGGTTCGTCAAAGATCAGCAGGCTCGAGCCGCGTTGCACGGCCCGGCAGATCTCCACCAGCTGCTTGCCTGCGGGGCTGAGCGTGTCCACCCGCGCCCCGGCCTGCAGGGGAAAATTATGCGCAGCGATCAGCCGCGCGGCCTCCTCCATCATCCGCCGCCGGTCCGTCAGGCCGAAGCGTGAAACGGGGTTGCGCCCCAGGAAAATATTTTCGGCTACCGTGAGATGTGGCGCCAGGAGTGACTCCTGATGCACCATCGCAATGCCCATCGCGGACGCTTCGGCCGGGCGGGTGAACCGCGCCGGTTCCCCTTTCCACAGCATCTGGCCGGCGTCGCAGGTCAACAAGCCCGCCACGATCTTCATCAGCGTGGACTTGCCCGCGCCGTTTTCCCCCATCAGCAGATGCACCTGACCGGCCTCTACCTCGAGGTTGCCGTCACGCAACGCCGTGATACCGCCGAAGCGCTTCTGAATTCCTTGCAGATGAAGAAGCATGGAGAAACTCTTCAGTCTAGTACAATGTTGCGAACCCATGACAGACGATGTTCCGGACCGCCGCGGTTGGCTCGAAGAACTTCCTCGCGCCATCGGCCGCCTGACGCCGGACGCCATCAGCGCCGCAGCCATCATGCTGCTGGCCCTCGGGGCCGCCGCCCTGCTGCTTGGCAATCCGGTGGAAACCGTCATGGACGCCTGGTATCGCGGTCTGTGGATGCTGCTGCCGTTCACGATGCAGATGACGCTGGTGCTGGTGCTCAGCGGAGTGGTGGGGCAGACGCCGCATTTCCGGAGCTTGATTCAGCGGCTCGCCACGTTGCCGAAAACCGAGAATCAGGTGATTGCCGGTGTCGCCCTGGTCAGCGCGGCCCTCTCGTACGTCAACTGGGGACTCGGCATGGTGCTCGCTC
>JAYTKJ010000536.1:0-3537 GCA_043730365.1 Acidobacteriota bacterium
TGGGAAGAGCGTCGGCAACCTGCGCCGGCTCGATATGGCCACCGGGCCGCACCGTGAGATCGAGCGCGTCATAGCCCAGATCTTTCACCAACGCGGCGGCGTCCTTGACCGAAAGCCACTGGAAATGTTTCGAGAAGGCGCATACGGGCCAAGCCGATATCGGCACCGTGGCCGCGGACAGCGAGGCGGCCGAAGCCGCCGCTCCAAGCAATGTTCGCCGGGTCATACCGAGATTAGACCGCGAGCGGCGATGGCGGCGCAAGCGTCGCATCGGCGCATCGGCGGGTACTGACAGCCGGTCCGTTAGGCCCTATACTGAGACCGGATGACAACCCATCGAGTACCGTGTCCGGCAATGAGACGCATCTTCACGCTGGCGCTTCTTGCCACTGCGCTGTCGGCACAGAACTTGGAGTACGGGCCATTTCCGTTCGACTTGCCTCCAGCCGATGCGGGCGTGCCGTACGACTATACTTTGATACCAGGTCTGGACGAGATTATCGGGACCGAGGCGGGCGTCACCTTCTCGGGGACCGCTTCCGGCGCTGTTCCGCCAGGATTGACCGTCTCGGGAGCCACGCGTGTCACGGGCGTTCCCACCCGCCCAGGTACCTACACTTTTGAGATCATTCTCCGCATTGCTATCAGCGGAGGAGGAGAGCAGTTCTCCTTCCGGTTCACATTTGTTCCCACGATCGTCGTGCGGGGCAATGCCGCGGGCGGACTAAGCGTGGAAGGCGGAGCGCTTTCCTTCAATTTCACGCAGGGAGCAACGGGGACGGAGACCCGGACGATTCGTGTAACCAACAAAAGTGCGGTGGCCAGAACAGTCTCCGCCAGCGCGAGCTCGCAATCCGGCCGGTGGTTATCGGTGGGCGGAGGCGCGTCTGTGCCGGCCTACTCTTCGGCCGGACTGGCCATCACGGCCAACCCGGCGGGCCTCCCTCCTGGTGTGTATTCCGGATCGGTGGATATCACGGCCACCGGAGGCACGGAGCGTTTTTCGTTGGCGGTGGTGCTGGCCATCGCAGGTTCAGGACAGAGCGTCACCGTTTCGCAAACTGGCTTGACCTTCGAAGTACAGCAGGGGAGCCCGGCCAGCCCATCGCAGACTTTTCAGATTGCGGGGACCGCGGCGGGCAGCACACTGGGTTACGACGCCATCGCGACAACGGTCATTGGCGGCCCTTGGCTGCGGGTGTCTCCGGCTAGTGGCAATGCGACTGCCGCAGTCCCGGCAACCGTCACCGCGTCGGTATCGGCGGCCGGCCTGAATGCCGGGCAATACTACGGCCAGATTGAAATACGCGCAGCCGGGGCCACCAACTCCCCACGCACCGTCAACGTCGTTCTGAGCGTGCTGGCTCCCGGCGTGAACGTGGCTCCGCTGGTTTATCCCACGGCGGTGGTACTGGTGCAGCGGCCGGGCGCGGCCGTTGCGGCGCAGACTGTCACGGTTACCAACGTTTCGAACGCTTCCATACCCGTGACAGCGGCGCTGACGTTTGACGGTCCGAACCCTGGCTGGTTTGCCGCCCGTGCGTCGGCGGCCACGGCGGGCCCGGGCCAGAGCGTCACGGTGTCTGTAACCCGGGAAACCGCCGTGCGGTTGACCGCGGGCATCTACAGCGGAGAAATAACCCTGCGTCTCGGCGCCACCCAGCGGCGCATTGCCGTAGTGCTAGTAATCCCGCCGGTCCCCGGCAACACCGCACAGGGCTTCAGTGCCTCGGTCTCTCCCAGGCTCGATGGTTGCACGCCCACCAAACTCGTACCCGTCTTCGCCACACTAGGTTCGGTCTTCTCGGTGGTGGCTGCCTGGCCGAGCGCGCTCGAAATGCGAGTGGTGGACGATTGTGGCGATCCGCTCTTGCGCGGCGCCGTCACCGTGTCCTTCAGCAATGGTGAGGCGCCTCTGCCCTTGTCTGCGGTAGGCGAGGGGCGTTGGAGCGGCACGTTCCAACCTCGAGCGGGCGTCCAGAACCTGGTGATTTCAGCCGACGCCCGGACCGCTGACGCGCCGTTGCTGGCCGGAGCCGCGCAGATTGGCGGCTCGGCGGCGAACAACGCAACTACCCCGGTGATCAACGCCGGCGGAGTGGTAAGCGCGGCCGCGCTCGTCTCCAACGCGCCACTGGCGCCGGGCAGCTATGTCTCGATCTTTGGGAAGTCTATGGCGTCCGGACTGACGGTTTCGAGCGGCTTCCCGCTACCGGTCGATCTGGCGGGAACGCAGGTGATCCTGTCGGGCAAACGATTGCCCCTGCAATTCTCGGCCGACGGCCAGATCAACGCCGTCGTCCCCTATGACGTGCCGGTCAACGTGTCGCAGCAACTGGTGGTTCGGCGGGGCAACGCGTTGTCGATGCCCGAAACGGTGGTGGTGGCTCAGAGTCAGCCGGCTGTGTTCACCAAGAACCAATCAGGATCGGGCGAAGGCATCGTCGTCGCCGCGCGAGCCGATGGCTCGCAATTCTTGGTAGCGCCGGGAACGCCGGTAGGAGCTGGCGAGGTGTTGGTGATCTATTGTTCAGGCCTCGGACCCGTATCCCCGCCTGTAGCGGCTGGAACGGCCGCGCCATCTGCTGAGCCGCTGGCCAGGACCACGAGCCCAGTGACGGTGACCGTGGGAGGCAAAGAAGCCACGGTGCTCTTTGCGGGCCTCGCCCCGGGCTTCGCCGGCTTGTACCAGATCAACGCTCTGCTGCCCACCGGCGTGACGCCGGGAGGCGCGGTGGAGTTGGTTCTTTCGGTGGCCGGGCAGACCAGCCGGGCCGTCACGATAGCCGTCCGCTAGTCGTGCCGCAGAGCCCGGCTCGGCTCAATCGACATCGCCCGCCTCGCCGGGATCCAAGCGGCTAGCAGAGTCACGCCAACAATGGCCGCCATGCCGGAAAACAGGGCCAGCGGATTGCGCGAGTCCCCACTGAGCAGTAGCGGCTGGAGCAGGCTCCGGGCCGCGTAAGCCAAGCCGAGTCCCACGATGGCCCCGGTAGCCAGCATCCAGCCCGTGCGTTCAAAGACGGTGGATAGCACCTGGCGCGGATTGGCTCCAATGGCGATGCGAATGCCCAGCTCATGCGTGCGACGCGCCACGGCGAAGGCCATCACCCCGTAGATCCCGATCGCAGCCAGAAAGAGGGTCAACAAACCGAACGAACCCAAGGCCACTCCTGCCGTTCGCGCCGGCAGGGTTGGGAAGGCCATGTGTTCTTCCAGCGTAAGGGCCCGGTGAATCGCCAGGTCCTGATCCATGTTCTGAACCAACTGGCGCAGGCGGGAGACCAACTCCTTGGGATCGCCGCCGGTTCTCGCCACCAGACGCACTCCGCCGGTGTAGTAGCACTGGCTCGGCGCGTAGATGACGGGGCGCGGAGCTTCGGTGAGCGAGATATACTTGCCGTCTTCGACCAGGCCCACGATTTCGTGCGGCTTGCCCCAGAAGCGCACCCGCCGTCCAATCGGGTCTACCGCCGAAGGGAACAGAAATCGGGCGAAGGCTCGGTTGACGATCACGCAATGCGGCCCAGTCTCGTC
>JAYTKJ010000537.1:0-9208 GCA_043730365.1 Acidobacteriota bacterium
GAGAAGAAAAATCGGTGGTGTGAGCAACGGTCCACGGCTGGCGCACGGAAAGCCGAGTGAACGTGGTGACCGTTTCAACCTCGAGTGCCGAGTGGCCGACGAGAAAGGTCCATACGACGCGCTCACATAAGTTGGCCTTTTGCGTTCGCACGGCCCGTACCCGGAGGCGGCCGCCGCCGGCGTCATCGACGCTTTCGATCCGGGGGCAGGGTGGCATAGTAAGCAGCAGTTTCAGTTGGCTTTTGGACTCGAAACCTTTCACGTGTTTGCCTCCTTCCGGAAGCGGCATCTAGCCAGTTTTAGCCAGATGCCGTTCTGGTTTCCCCTGTGGAAAACGCCTAAGTTGCTTTAGAATGTGGTGGGCCCGGGGCGACTCGAACGCCCGACCTCTACCGTGTCAAGGTAGCGCTCTAACCAACTGAGCTACGGGCCCTTCGCGGATTCCTCATCTTACCACAGCGGCGCCCGCCGGACTCTGCTTAGATAGGACGATGAGTTTCGATTTCAGCGGACAAGCCGCCATCGTGACGGGCGGCGCCAACGGCATCGGGCTCGCCTGCGCCCGAACCTTAGCTGCGGGCGGCGCATCGGTGTCGATCTTCGACCTGGAGCGTGAGCAACCCGCGCGGGTCGCCGCCGGATTCGGCGCGCGAGGCGTGGTCTGCGACGTCACCAGCCGAGCCTCAATCGACGCCGCGCTCGCCGAGGCTGGGCCCCCGGATATCGTCGTCGTCAACGCCGGAACGGCCGTCGTCAAACCCATGGAAGCCCACACCCGCGCCGATTGGGACCGCGTCATTGCGCTGAACCTGACCGCGCTGTGGGAGACCGTGCAGGCCGCGTCAGCTCTCATGCGGCCGCGGCGCCGCGGAGCGATCGTGCTCACCGCCTCCACCAACTCCTACGATGGCGAAGCCGGCCTGATCGCCTACAATGCCACCAAGGCCGGCGTCCTCGGAATTCTGCACACCGCCGCCAACGAACTCGGCCCGTACGGCATCCGGGTCAACGCCGTCAATCCCGGTCTGATCGAGACCCGCCTCACGGCCGCCAGCTATCAAGACCCCACCGTGCTCAAAGACTACTTCCGCGCAATCCCGATGGGGCGCGGCGGAAAGCCGGAGGAGGTGGCCAACGCTGTCGCATTCCTGGCTTCGCCGCTGGCCTCCTTTATCACCGGCGCGGCGCTGCTGGTTGACGGCGGGCAGATGTGTTGTAAGTTCAGTACGTGGACCGACGAGTCCGCCGTCTTCGCCGATAATCAATGGAAGTTGAAATGAACGCCACCGCCCTTTCCGCGCGCGGGTTAGTGCGGCGCTTCGGCGATCTCACGGCCGTCAAGAACGTCTCGATCGAACTAAGACAAGGCGAAGTGCTAGGGCTCCTCGGCCCGAACGGCGCCGGCAAGACCACCATCCTCCGCATGCTCGCCGGCATTCTGGCGCCGAACGAAGGCAGCGTCTCGGTAATGGGTATCGATACGCAAACCGATCCCCTCGCCGCCCGGCAGCAAATCGGCTTCCTCTCCGGCGACACGCAGCTCTATCAGCGCCTCAACCCACGCGAGGTGCTCGACTATTTTGGCCGGCTCTACGGAGTCCCCGCCGCGCGCCGCCGCGAACGCATCGAACAACTGGTGGCCGAACTCGACATGGCTAGTTTTGCCAACCGGCCATGCGGGCAGCTTTCCACCGGGCAAAAACAGCGCGCCAACATCGCCCGCGCCTTCCTCCACCAGCCGATGGTGCTGATTCTGGACGAGCCCACCAACGCCTTGGACGTCCTCACCGGCCGCTTCATCATTCAAGCGATTCGCCGCGAGAAGGCCGCCGGCCGCGCGATTCTGTTTTCCACTCATATGATGGGCGAAGCCGAGTATCTGTGCGACCGTATTCTGCTCCTCCACAAAGGCGAAATCGTAGGCGGCGGAACCGTGCCCGAAATTCTAGAGCGCACCGGCTGCGCCAATCTCACTGACGCCTTCCTCCAAAGCATCGGCGAGACGGAGGCCCTCGCATGATCCGTTGGGAAATCGTCTGGGCGCTGTTTCGCAAGGAGATCATCGAAGCGCTGCGCGACAAGCGCACCCTCTTCATGATGATTGGCGTGCCCGTGCTCCTCTATCCGCTGTTGTTCCTCGGCATCGGTGCGTTTCAGAAATCTGAGATGGCCGCCGCCGACGCACGCCTCTCGCGCGTGGCGATTTGGGGAGACGTGCCCGCCTCGCTCAAGGAATATCTCTCGCGTCCGGGCTCCAAGTTCACCGTGCTGGAGAATGAGGCTTTCACGCCCACGGTTCGCCAGGCCTGGGCGTCGGGCCGATACACACCGCCTCCCGTGGTCGATCGGCCCGGGACCGCCGCCCCCGAAATCAAAGCCAGCGAGACGGACCCGCAAGCTGAAACGCCCGTGGCCCGGGCCGCGCGCGAGTGGACACTCGGTCGCCGTGGCGACGCCGTGGTAGTGTTGTGGCCCGGCTTCGCCGATCAAATCGAAGGCGAAGCGCTCGGCCGCCTTTCCATCTTCTTTGACACCGTTCGCCCAGACTCAACCAAAGCCCGCGAACGGCTCAGCAAAACTCTCTCCGATTGGCGCCGCCAGTTGCTGATCGAGCGTGAAACGCGGCGCGCCGTGCCGCCAGGTTTCACCGGAGCCGTCGAGATTCGCATGGTCAGCGTCTCGCCGCCGGAGCGCAAGGCCGGCATGCTCATTGGCACCATCCTCGGGTTTCTGTTGATCATGATGTCGGCCATGAGCGGCTTCTACATCTCGATCGACTTGACGGCCGGCGAAAAAGAGCGGGGCACCATGCAGACGCTGTTGTGCGCGCCCATCAGCTCCAACGAAATCATCGCCGGCAAATTTCTCGCGGTGTGGAGTATCTCGTCCCTGGCCACCACCGCCAATCTCGTCAGCATGGCGCTCACCGCGGGCCGCATTGCCTCCACCGTCGGAGACTTCAAGATGACGCCGGCGATCTTCGGGCTATCGCTGCTCTCGCTCCTGCCCATCTCGTTCCTGCTGTGCGCGTTGTTCTTGGCCGTGGCCGCCTTCGCCCGCGATTTCAAAGAGGGGCAAAACTACCTCACGCCCATGATGATCGGGCTCCAGGTTCCCATGATGCTGGTGATCAGCCCCACCGTGGAACTCAGCGGCGCGCTATTGTTCGCTCCCGTCGTCAACGTGATGCTGCTGGTGAAGGCGCTGTTTGTCGGCGAAGCCCATGCCGATCAGATCTTCCTCGTGCTGCTCTCCTCGGTCACCTATGCCGCCTTGGCCATGCTCCTGGCGGCGCGCGTGTTCAACCGCCAGAACGTGATGCTCGGCGGCAAGGAATCCTTCGGCAGCGTCTTCGATTTTCGCCCGGCGCCCGGCGGCTTGCCCTCTCCGGCCCTGGCCCTGCTGGTTTTCGCCATCGTCATGGTGATCAATTTCTATGTGCAGCTTTCTTTGTTGAAGCTCGGCTTCGTCGCACTGCTGCTCATCGTTATGTACGGGATCTTTCTGACGCCGCCGCTGGCAATTTCTGCGTGGTATCAATTCTCCCTGCCGCGATCCTTCCGGCTGTTTACTCCATCCGTGCTTGGCCTCGCCGGGGCCATCCTGATCGGCGCCAGTGCCTGGGCCTTCGTGTCGGGACTGCTGCTGCGCCTGATGCCGCCTCCTCCGTCGCTGGCCGAAGCGATGAAGAAAGTTTTGATGATCGACGACAAGAGCGTCTCCCTCGGCCTCACGATGTTCCTCGTCGCCCTCTCGCCGGCCATCTGCGAAGAAGCGCTCTTCCGCGGCTTCATCCTCTCCGGCTTGCGGAGCCTGGGCCAGTGGCCGGCCATCGCGATTTCGTCGCTGCTTTTCGCCGTCGCCCATGGCTCGGTGTATCGCATGCTGCCCACGTTGTTTCTCGGCGTCCTGCTGGGCTATGCGGTCTGGAAAACGGGGTCGATCCTGGCGGGTGTGGTTATCCATGCGATCAACAACGGCATCGCGGTATGGCTCGCCAAGGCCGGAGGCGCTGACCTTGATTCGCTGAGCGGCCACCAGTTTCTGCCCGTGAGTTGGGCGCTGGCTGGCTTGGCAGTGATGTTGCTCGGATTATGGATGGTGTCGCGGTCTCCCGCCCCTGCCGAGGGGGAGCGATAATAATGGAATCGTGAAGATTTTTTCGCTCCGTGCGCTTGCCTTGGTTCCCATGCTGGCCTTGGCGTGCTTAGCCCAACAATTCAGTCTTGACGTCCCTATACGGGCCGTGGCGCAGGACGCCGGCAAGCCCGTCCCCCTCACCTGGATCGCCACCGAAGGCGGTATTTTTCGCAGCGCCGAAACCGGGCCGCTGTGGCGCAACGTCTATGTTCGGCCGGCAGGTTTGGCGCAGCCCATCGTGCGCCGAATCCATATTGTGCCCAACAATCCTCAGGCGGTCTATCTGGTTTCGGACCTGGATTCCGGCGGCATCTGGAGAACCGTGGACGGAGGTTTGAGCTGGGCGCAGGCCAACACCGGCTTGCCCGCTTCCGGCGCCATCGATACCCTCATCGCCCTGCCCAACGCGCCTCTTACTTTCTACACCAAGGTGGGCAACCGCATCTTCAAGACCGTGGACGGCGCCACCAACTGGACCGCCCTGGGCACCCTGCCCGGCAATGCCAACGCCTTTGAGGTCGATCGCGCCAACCCGTCCATCATGTTTGCCTCGCTGAATAATGGCGTGTTCCGGTCGCGGGACGAGGGCGCCAATTGGACTTTTTCCCAGACCATCGATTTGAAGGCCACGGCCACGATTGCCTCGATCCTGGTCGATCCCTCCGATCCGGCGATCGTACATATGGTGGCGCGCGGGCCCCGTGCATCGGGCGCCGGTTTCTATCGCAGCCGCAATGGGGGTGAGCGCTTCGAAGTCGTCGTCCTCCCGGCGGACCGCGAATTCATCCTGCCCACCAGACTGCTAACCGATCCCACCGGCCGCATCGTGTATGCCGGCGCCGACGAAAATGGCGTTATTTATTTCACCATCGACAAAGGCGCCACGTGGGGTAGCCGCATCCTCGGCGGCACGGGCGCCATCACGCTGGCCATCGATCCCAACAACCCGCAGGTGATACTGGCCGGCACCAGCCGCGGCCTGTTCGTCAGCACCTCCAGCGGTGAGCGCTGGAATCCCAACATCGGACTCGCTCGCCCCACGCTCAGTCTCCCGGCCCAACCGTTGGACTTCGTCTTGCCCGCCGGTGGACCTGGCCGTCTGCAGTTGAACCTGCAGGTCCTCGAAACCAACCGCTGGACGCTGCCCCTTACCGCCTCGGTCGAAGGTGGCTCGTGGCTGTCGCTGACCGGTGCCTCTGCCACCACTACTCCCGCCACGCCGTCGCTCAACGTGACCGCCCGGGAACTTGAACCAGGCGAATACAACGGCGCAGTGAGAGTGGATGCCCCGCTCGCCGGGAACAGTCCCCTTCGCGTCCCCGTCAAGCTCACCGTCGTTCTGCCCCGCCCCGTGAGCCAGTCCTACCGTATCGCCACCATCGCCGGCAACGGGCAGCGCGGCAACTTCGGCGAGGGCCAACCGGCCGCCCGCGCTTCGTTTTCCGACTTGGATTCAGCCGCCATTGATCGTGACGGGAATATCTTCATCAGCGATCCGGTGGCCAACGTCGTCCGCCGAATCGGCCAGGATGGCGTCATCACCCGCTTTGCCGGCAATGGTGCTCGCGGACCAGGCGGCGATGGCGGCGCGGCACTGCTGGCGCAGCTCAACTCCCCCAGCGGCATCGCGCTTGACGCAGCCGGGAATCTGTATATCGTCGATACCGGCAATGGCAAGATCCGCCGCGTCACCGCCGACGGCGCTACGATATCCACCTTCGCCTCCGGCGTCGGTCCCGGCCGGGGCATTGCGGTCGACTCAGGCGGCAATGTGTTTCTCGCCGTCCCGCCTGCCCATGCCCTCCTGCGTATCACTCCCACCGGCCAGATCGGCGTTTATGCCGGTGACCCCGGTGTGGCCGGTTTCCGGGGCGACGGTGGCTCGCCCGCCGCCGCCAGGCTGTCCAATCCCGTCGATCTTTTTATAGACCGCCGCAATCAGTTGTTCATTGCAGACTCGGGCAATCATCGCATCCGCCGCGTCACCGATGGCGTCATCACCACCATCGCCGGGTCCGGCGCGTACGGCTTTCAAGGTGACGGCCCCGATGCCACCAAACTGGCCTTCGCCTCGCCTGCGGCCGTCGCTGCCGATGAAGCGGGCAACGTCTACGTGGCCGACACGGAGAATAATCGTCTGCGCATGATCGCGCCCAACGGCCTGGTGCGCACGCTTTCAGGCACCGGAGTGGGCGGCTTCAGTGGAGACAACGGTCCCGCTTTGCGCGCGCAGATCACCGGCCCGCAGGATGTTATCGTCGAAGCCGGCGGCACCCTGCTTTCGGTCGAGCCCACCAACCTGCGTATTCGCCGGCTGACGCCTCCGCCTCCCCAATCGTCACCGGTGATCTCGGAAGGGCCGGTCAACTCAGCCGATCAATCGCCGCGGCTCGCGCCCGGCACCATCTTCCGCCTCCGTGGTTCGGAGCTGGCGGTGGAGACACTGTCAATTGCCGACGCCCCCTGGCCGATTGACCTCGGCGGCGCGCGCGTCACCCTCAACGGGACGCCGATCCCGCTCTCGCAAGTCAGCCCCACCGAAATTGTCGGGCTCATTCCGTTCAACGCGCCGCTCGGTGCCGGCGCCGTGCAAGTGATCCGCGAAGAAGTGCCCAGCCGGGAAGTGGTGGTGACCCTGGAACCGGCGGCTCCCGCCCTGCTCCCGACGGAGCCTGGCCGTGCGCTGGCGACCAACGAAAACGGCGCGGTCAATTCGGCCGATCAACCGGCTGCTCCCGAGAGCCTGATCAAGGTGTACCTCACCGGCGTCGGCCTCACCGAGAATCCCCCGGTGGGCGGGGCCGGCGCCGGCGACGAATCCAAATTGTTGCTGCCTGTGCTCGTCCAGTTTGGCGACCTCACCCTGGAGCCTCTCCTGGCCCGCCTTTCCCCTGGCCGCGTGGGAGTCGCCGAAGTGCAGTTCCGTGTGCCGATTGATCTCGCCGGGGACTACCCTGTGTCGGTCCGCGTCGGAGATATCGTGAGCGGACCCGCGCTGGTATCAGTCGGAATCAAGTGAAGCCGAGTCTGCTGCGGGGCTGGGCCGTGCAGGCCAATTTCTCTCAGCCCCTGCCATTGGCCGAGGCCGTCTCGAAGCTCGGCTTCGTGCAGGCCGATCCGATTCGCTCCCCTGCCCGCGCCCAGGATCTGATTCTCCGCCAGCGCGTACCCGGCTACCGCGCCGGTGACCTCGACGCCCAGTACCCGCACCTCGACATTGACGAGGATTTTCTCTACGCCTATGGCTTTCTGCCGCGCGCCACGTGGCGGCTCTTGCATCCCAAGCAGCGCCCGAAACTGACCGCGCTTGAGCGCCGCGTCCATGAACTGGTGCTCGAACTGGGTGACGTCCATCCCTCGTCACTCGAAGCACACCTTGGAGCAAGGCGAGCCGTCAACGCGTGGGGCGGGTATTCCACGGCCACCACCCGCGCGCTAGACCATTTACACTGGTGCGGGCTCCTCCGCGTCGCGCGCCGTGAAAAAGGAATTCGCGTGTACATGCCCGCGCGCTCGAATGAGGATATCGAAGCATCCGAGGCCGAGCGATTGCGCCGATTGGTGATGCTGGTGGCCGGTATCTTTGCGCCCGCGCCGGAACCCACCCTACGCCAGCTTCTCAGCCACTTGAATTACAGCCTCACACCGCCCGCCAAGACGCGCCCAATCCTGGCTGAGTTACTCAGGTCCGGCGAACTGGAGCAGGCGACGGTCGAGGGTGTGAACTACGTCTGGCCCGCCGGCTCCTTCGCCGCCGACCCGGTGGAACCCCCACCCCGCGTCCGCATCCTGGCTCCCTTTGATCCGCTGGTTTGGGACCGCCGCCGCTTCGAGCACCTCTGGGGTTGGCCCTATCGCTTTGAAGCCTACACGCCCGCGCCCAAGCGCAAGCTCGGCTACTACGCCATGCCCTTGTTGTGGCGCGATCAGGTGATCGGCTGGGTCAACGCAGCCGTGGCTGACGGCAAGCTTACCGTCGAAGCTGGTTTCACGAAGCGCCGCCCGTCGGGCCGCGATTTCAAGCATGCGTATGAGGAAGAAGTAGCCAGCCTGGCATCCGCCCTGGCATTATAGACCCTCGGTGTCTGTTGCCGAGCCGTGACCGGAGGGAGCGGTCTTTCGCTGTTCGTCTGTTTCAATCCCCTTCAGTCACGGAGCCGCGCGCGCGAGCGAGCGGTACTCTACAGAACATCTGAAATCGCTAGTAGGCTGGAAGCTGAAAGAGTGGAAACGAAGGAGGCCACTCCATGGCGCAACTAGTGCTCTGACCGTGTGATTCGTTGGCAATGTAGGGCAGGCTTCAGCCTGCGCGGGGCTTCAGCCCCGCCTCTGCAAGCGCAACGGATTAAGCGGTCGAAGAACTAGATTGGACCGAATGCCCCAGTGGCGCGCCCTTGCTGAAAAACACACGTTTGCCGGTCAAGGCCATCACGGGCAACTACGACGCTTTTCGCGACGAGGGCTTGTCGCCGGACGACGCCATTGCCGAAACGCTTGATTGCTATCCGGAAGCCGGCCTCGACACGATCAAGGCTCTGCTGACCTACCGCGCTACGCATCAATTTCAGATCCAGCCTTGAAGGTTCTCCTCGACGAAGGCGCTTGGCCCAGGTTTCAATCCCCTTCAGTTCGGGGGGGACTCGCTGCGCCATGACGCGATCGAGTTCGCCCTGCACGGCCGCGAGGAACGGCGTGCCAGTGAAGCCGATGAAGACCGCGCCCTCCAGCCAGCGCTTACCCAAGGTCTCCATCGCCCCCATCGCCCGAACTTGGCCCTGGGTAAAGGTGCCGGAAATCTGTTCCAGCAGTTGCGCCCGCGATGCGATGCGCGGGGTGGCCGCAAGGCCAGATTGTTGAGCAACCTGCCGATCTGTTGTTTGAGCAGTCAGGTAGTCTTCGCGCCGACCAGCTCAATAAGTGCGACGGCGTCGCACTTAACTGTTTGGATTCCCAATCCGGCGGAATGAGCCCAACACGTTCCGCCACGCGCCGCTCCTCGACGCGTGGTAGGCGCCGTGCCGTCGCGCTCACGTTTCAATCCCCTTCAGATCGGGGGGGGGCCTTCTTC
>JAYTKJ010000538.1:0-15358 GCA_043730365.1 Acidobacteriota bacterium
GGAACATATTCACGGCTTTGCGTGCATCCTCCAGCGACACGCTGGACGGCGTGGTGACGATGATCGCGCCTGCCAGCGCCACCGTCTGCATCACCGACAGCGCCACGTCGCCGGTGCCGGGCGGCAGATCGATGAGGAGGTGATCGAGCGTGCCCCAGTCGGTGCCGCGCAGAAACTGCTGCAGGACGCTGTGCAGCATCGGGCCGCGCCAGACCAGCGGCTTGTCGCCGGGATTCAGAAAGCCCATCGAGATTACTTTGAGGCCGTTCTTCTCGAGCGGCTGAATGCGGTTGTCCACCGCGTGCGGTGCCTGGTCCAGCCCCATCATCAATGGCACGTTCGGGCCATACACATCGGCGTCGATCAATCCAACCCGGTGTCCGAGCCGCGATAAAGCGATCGCCAGGTTGACCGATACCGTGGTTTTCCCAACGCCGCCTTTCCCGGATCCTATCGCAATCACATTCTTGACGCCGGCAATCGACTGGGGCTGCGGCGGTTCGGCCGCTTGAGGGTGCATAACGCTTCAGTCTAGCAACCCGCCGAATCGCAATATACTGGTGACTCAATGTATCTGTTCGCCACACTCCTGGTTTTCCTTTTCATGACACCTGTCGCCCGTCCCCAAGATCGCTCACAAGCCCGCTCGCTCGTCATCTCGCAGCGTGGCATTGCCGCCACCAGCCAGACGCTTGCCTCGCAAGCTGGCGCGCAAATTCTGGCGCGCGGCGGCAACGCGGTGGATGCAGCCATCGCCGCCAACGCCACGCTCGCCGTGGTTGAACCGATGATGAACGGCATAGGCGGCGACCTCTTCGTGATTGTCCGCGATGGCAAGACCGGGAAGATCACCGGCCTCAACGCCTCCGGTTGGGCGCCGCAAGGGCTCACCCGCGAGTTTCTCTCGAAGGCCAACACCTACGGCATGCCGCAAGCGGGCATTCACTCGGTCACGGTGCCAGGCTGCGTCGATGGTTGGGAAAAGCTCCACAAGAAGTACGGACGCCTCGCCTGGGCCGAGCTCTTCCAACCCGCCATCTACTATGCCCGCCAAGGCTTCCCCGTCACCGAGTGGATCCAAGGCGCGTGGGAAGGCTCGCGCGGCAAACTGCAGGGCGACGAAAACGCACGCCGCATTTATCTGCGCGACGGCCAACCGCCGAAACTCGGCGAAGTGTGGAAGCTCCCCGACATGGCGCGCGCCTTCGAACTGATCGCCGCGCAAGGTGCGGCGGCCTTCTACAAAGGCGCTATCGCGCAGTCGATCCTCAAAACCTCGCGGCGTCTGGGCGGAGTGATGTCGGCGGCGGATCTGGCTGAATATCAATCCGAGTGGGTGGAACCGATCTCCACCAAGTATCGCGGCTGGGACGTGTATGAGCTCCCGCCCAACGGTCAAGGCATGGCGGCGCTCGAGATGCTCAACATCATGGAGCGTTTCGAGATCGGTAAATGGGATCCCCTGTCCACCGAGGCCTTCCATCACAAGATCGAAGCCCAGAAGCTCGCCTATGCCGATCTCCAGCGCTACCTGGGCGATCCGCGCGCCGTCCGCATTCCCGTGCGCGAACTCATCTCGAAACCTTATGCCGAGCAGCGCGCGCGTCTCCTGGAGCCGGACCGTGCGTTATGCAACGTCAATCCTGGGCAGCCTCTCGCGGGCGCGGGAGACACCATCTACCTCAGCACCGTCGACAAAGAGGGCACCGTCGTCAGCCTCATTCAAAGCGTCTATCTCAGCTTCGGCTCCGGTGTTGCCGTGGATGACTTCGGTTTCCACCTACACAATCGCGGCGGGCTGTTTACGCTCGAAGAAGGCCACCCGAACGAGTTGAAGCCCCGCCGGCGTCCGTTCCACACCATCATTCCCGGCTATATGGAAAAAGATGGCCTGCACGTCGGTTTCGGAATCATGGGTGGGCTGAATCAGGCGCAGGCTCACGCACAGTTTGTCTCTTACGTGGCCGATCATGGCGACAACATCCAGATGGCGCTCGAGCGGCCCCGGTTCACCAAGCTCAACTTCTCCGGGTGCGATGTCATGCTCGAGGCGCGCGTGCCCGAGCCGGTTCGCGAGGCCCTGCGCGGACGCGGCCATTTTCTGCAGATGCAGGGCGATTTTTCCTCGTGGATGGGCGGCGGCCAGGCTGTGCTGCATGACTCGAAAGCCAAGGTGAACTACGGCGCTTCGTCCCCTCGCAAGGACGGCGCCGCCGTGCCAGAGCCCGATCCATATTTTTCGGCTCCGGCCCTGACGATGGTGAAACCATTGGCCAGCCGGTAGCATCCATTACACTGGGACATAGTGGTCTGTTTCTTTGTCATTCTGTTGACGTTTGCCGCTTCCGCCTCGGGTCAGGTGCTGCCGAGGGTTCAACTTCGTCCTGAAACGACGCAGGCTTTTGAAGACTACGCCAAAGGCCGTGAGGCGGGGATCCTGAGTCGCCGGATCAACGGCGGCAAGTTCCTTTGGGCCGATGACACCGATGACCGCCGAGCCAGAGTCCGCGGCGGGGAAGTCGTGATTGAGCCATTTCGGGACAGCGGGGTCATCGAAGTTAAAGGCGGCATTCTGCACGACTGGATCGGCGCGGTATTCGTGGCCAATACCACCCTGGCCAAAGTATTGACCACGGTTCAGAACTACGACAACCACAAGAACCTGTATCAGCCGGAAGTAAACGACTCGCGTCTCCTGAGCCGCGAAGGCAATCTGTTCCGCGTCAGGATGCGGCTGTTCAAGAAAAAAGTGATCACGACGGTTCTCAATACGGATCACGAGATCACTTACTTGCCGCTTGACGCCACACGCCAACATAGTAGGTCCCGCAGCACCCGGATTGCCGAAGTGGAAGGCGCCGGTGGGAGAGGCGAGCATGAGCTCAGTCCGGGCGACGACCATGGGTTGCTTTGGAATCTCAATTCCTACTGGCGGTTCCTTGAGCGCGACGGTGGCGTGTGGATTGAGTGCGACGCGATCTCGCTAACCCGTGGTATACCGACCGGCTTCGGATGGCTGATCACCCCGATCGTGCGTGAACTGCCGCGCGAGTCGCTTACCCATACCCTTGAGGGCACCCGCCGCGCATTTCGATAGCCGCCGCTTCCTGTGGCTCACGTAGAATAGAGAGTCATGACATGGATTATCTTCGTTCTCGGCGCCGTTCTCTCTTGGGGCCTCTATGGTCCCATGCTGCACAAAGGCCAACTGCAATTGGGCAACCCGCTACGCGCACTACTCTGTGTGGGCGTCGCCTATTTTCTGGTCGGCGTTCTGGTGCCGGTGATTGTCTTGGGCGCGCAGGGGCAGCTCAACGGGTTTAACTCCGCGGGCACAACTGCGGCGACCCTGGCCGGCACGCTCGGCGCGCTGGGAGCTGTTTTCATTATCTTCTCGTATCGCTATGGCGGCATTCCCGTCAACGTGATGCCGCTCGTGTTTGGCGGCGCGCCGGTGGTGAACGTCATTTACACGATGATGATTCATCCGCCTAAGAACGCGCCCAATCCGATGTTCTATGTCGGGCTGCTTTGCGCCGCGGCCGGCGCCGGGATGGTCCTCTACTTCCGCCCGCAGAATTAGAGGCGGGAGGGGAATTTCCTTGCCGGCTGCGACATAGTAGAAGCATGCGGACCGCTATCGTTTTCCTGCTTGCCGCCGCCACCAGTGTGGGCGCGGCTGCCGCTGAGTTCGACCACGCCCCGTGGAATGCGCTGCTCAGTCGTCACGTCAACCAGATCGGCGAAGTAGACTACGCGGCGCTCAAGGCCAACCGGCAACCACTGGACGCCTATGTTGCCGCGTTGGCGGCGGCAAGTCCGGATTCGCGCAAGGAGCTTTTTCCCAATCGCGCCGCCGAACTGGCGTACTGGCTGAACGCCTATAACGCCCTCACCGCCAAAGGCGTGGTTGACCACTACCCAACGCGGAGCGTGCGCGACCTCGGCGCCATCTACGGCTTCTTTCGCCGTAACGACTACACACTGGGCGGCGTGGCGATGAGCCTGCGCTTTCTTGAGAACGACATCATCCGCCCGCGCTACAAAGATCCGCGCATTCACTTCGCCATCGTCTGCGCCAGCATCAGTTGCCCGCTGCTGGCCCGTCAGGCGTTCACCGGGGCTCAATTGGAAGAGCAGCTTGATCGCCTCACGCGAGCCAGCCTCGCCGAGACCCGCAACGTGTCTATCGACACCAAAACTGGCACCGTGACCCTCACCTCCCTCTTCAAGTGGTACGCCGCCGACTTCGGTCCAGCCCTCGCCTACATCCGCCGCTACTCCACCCCGGAACGTGCGCGGATGCTTGACCAACTCGGCCCCACCCCACGCTTACGATTTTTCGACTATGATTGGTCGATAAACGAGCCCGGCTCACGCGCCAAAGCCAAACTCGGGTTTGAACGTGAATTGGCGCAATCTCACTGAAGGAGATAGTGGTAAATGAATCGACTCAACTTTGCTGTTACCCGCTTGGAAGCAGTCGCGCCGGCTGGCGTGCCTCTTACCTGGCAAGGCCGTACTTTTAACTCCGGTCCGTTGCAGTTGGACCTGGACACCACCCCGAGCCACGGCTCACTTGACTACGCCGCCGGCCGCGCGGCCTCGGAATTTCACGTCCGGCTGCACATGCCGGAGTTCTCCGAACTCCTGCTGGCTCTGGGCGCCGATCCCGCTCTCGCCCAGCCGTTGCGCGCCACATTGAAGAGCGAGGGTGCGATCAATGCCGATCACAGCTTCTCGCTGAGTGGCGGCGCCGTCATCGCCAAACATGCGCTGCTGGAGGCCGAAGCCCCCGAAGCGCGAGTCCTGCCGGGCACTTGAACGCCGGTAGACGAGTCCCGGTCCGGGGCTCAGATTCGCGCCGATCTCGCTGCGGGCAAGTCCGTCGATTGGACTTTCACGCGCGGCGAAAAACGGCTTCAGATCACTCTTCCTTCAGAATTCGGTGGCAGTACACATGCGGTTGAGTTGACGGGCGGTTACACGTTCACGCCTTCGGGCCCGGCCAGTTGAGCGGGCTGTTAATTACCGGCGCATCCGGCCTGGTGGGCGGCGAGTTGCTTGCGCGTCTCGCCCCTGCCCGGCCGGGGGCGCGTATCTATGTCCTGGCTCGCGATCCTGACTCCATACCCGCGCAATTCCGGGGCCCCCAATTCTCCATCCTCACCGGCGACATCCGCCGTCCACAGCTTGGTTTGAGCGATTGGCAGATTACCGCTTTGCGGCGCTCGGTGACCGAGATCATTCATTGCGCGGCCGACACGCGCTTTGACACGCCGCTTGAAGAAGCTCGCGAGACCAACTGCAACGGCACCGGCAACGTGCTGCGGCTGGCGGCCGATTGTGACCGCCTGATCAAGTTTCTCCACCTGAGCACTGTCTATGTGGCTGGCCGTTTGAGCGGCATGATTCCCGAGGCTGTCTTCACCCACTCGCAGCGCTTCTGCAACGCCTATCAGCAGTCCAAGTACGAGGCTGAGTCGCTGGTGGCTGGCTTCGCCGGCTCGGTACCAGTGGCCATTGCCCGCCTGAGCACCATCGCCGGAGATTCGCGTGGCGTCGTCCGCAAGCAGAACTACGTGCATCAGTTGCTGCGCCTGTTTCCGCGCAGTCATCTGCAACAGGCCCCCTGCGAACCCAAGGCTTTGGTAGATTTGATTTCGAGTGACTGGGCCGCCGATACGCTGGCTTGGCTCTTTCTCAACCGCTTTCAGGCCGGCGACGTTTGGCACATCAGCGACGGCCCTACGTCCGGTTTCACGGTTGAAGAAATGCTCGCCGAAACGCACCGGCTTTTCGCTCATCACCCCAAGGCTCAGCGATGGCTGCCCATTGAGTTGCCACGCATGGTCCCGCTGGCGGACTACGAAGAGTTCGTGGAGCGCACGCTCAGCTCCGGTTCGCGTCTCGCCACCGAGATGCTGCGCACGGTCGGCTACTTTCTGCCTCACCTCGGCCTGGCTCAAACTTTTGAGAACCATCTCACCCGCGCTCTGCTGGCGCCCAGCGGCATCCAGGCGCAGCCCGTCCGGGAACTCTATGCCGATGTGGTTCGCTGGTGCCTCGATACGAATTGGGGGCGCGAGTGATTCTCCTACGTGGCTTGGCGCTGTTGTTCTGGGCCTTCTCGTTTTTGGTGTCGATCGCCGTGATGCTCTACCTCATCGGCTTCGTTCATAATCGCTATTCGTTCAATTCCATCGACTCGGGCCTGCAGATTCCCACCCGGGAAGCGCTGATGGTCAACCTCGTCTTACTGGCGTTGTTCGGACTGCAGCACAGTGGCATGGCCCGCCGCTGGTTCAAGCGCCTCATCCCCGCGCCGTTCGAGCGATCGCTCTATCTGCTGGCAACATCGGCGGCGCTGGTGCTGTTGTTCGCGCGGTGGGAGCCGATGCCGGATTCTGTCTGGTTCGTTCGTATCAAATGGCCGTTCCAACTCTTGCAGGCCATCGCTGGCGTCAGCGTGGCGTGGGCGGTCGTCTCGCAGGGCGCGCTGCACTTTATGGGATTTCATCAGGCCTGGGTTTGGGCTCGAGGCCGTGCCTACTCGCCGCCTGCTTTCCAAACTCCCGGGTTGTATCGCTATTCACGACACCCCATGATGGTCGGCATGCTGATCTTCCTCTGGGCCACTCCGGACATGACGCAAGGCCACGCACTGTTCGCCGCGGTGCTCACGCTTTACGTGCTCTTAGCCGTGCGCTGGGAGGAACGCGACCTGGAGTGGACCCACGGCGACGCTTATCGCGCCTATCGTGAGCGTGTCCGCCAGTTGTAGAGAGTTTTCAGGACTACCGTAGATCTGCTGCCGATGCGTGCCATCGATACCGAGCCGCGCCCGCAGGAAGCGGTAACGGATCCCACGCTCTACGTCAAATGTGAAAACGTTCTAGAGAGCAGGTTCAGGCTTACCGTAGACCGCTTCCTGCGGTCGCGGCTCGGTATCGGTGCTGGTTATTTGCTGCGCTTGCCTATGCAGTAGAGCCACTGCTTGGTGCGAATGAATATCTGTCCGTCGGAAATGGCGGGCGAACTCAGCGTATAGTCGTCAAGCGCATTTTCGGCCAACACCTCAAATGTCGAACCGGCCTTGACCACCACCGTCGTGCCTTCTTCATTGGTCATGTAGATCTTGCCGTCGGCCAGCACCGGCGACGAGGAGTAAGCCGCCGGCTTGATGCGCTGGCCGCTGTACACCTGTTCGCCCGTCTTGACATTGAAACAGTAAGCCACACCGCGATCATTGATCATATAGAGCAGCTTGCCGTCCGATACCGGCGTCGGCACGTCGGGTCCATTCGGCGTCGCCCAAGCCAGCGTTGGTTCGCCGCTGGCCACGGGATGAAACGCCTGCATCGGATTGACGCGCGTCGGCACAAACACCAGATCGCCGTTGACGAGCGGCGAAGCGATGATGCGGTTGGCGGGATTGGCTCGCGGATTCATGCCGCCTCCGCGCCATAGCTCCTTGCCTGTAGAGGGATCATGCCCCGTGACATAGTCGCCTCCGGTGATCACCAGTTGGGCCTTGCCCTTGAATTGAATCAACGAGGGCGTGGTGTAGGAATCCGGCGATTCAGCCTGCGCATCGGTGGGCCGCTCCACTTTCCACAGCGTCTTGCCCGTGGCCAAGTCCAGCTTCACCACATATGAAGGATCGTCCGTATGCATGCCGTGCAGCACCTGAATAACCAGCCCATCGGACATCAAGAGGGGAGAGGAGCCGTAGCCGTGATTCAATCCAAACTTGCCGTAGTCTTTGAAGAAATCGCGATGCCAGCGTTCTTTGCCCGCGAAGTCGAACGCCCGCACATGGCCGTTGCCGCTCATCACCCACACGGATTTGCCGTCGGTGACTGGCGAGGGCGACGACATGTTGCCCTTGCGCACCTTGTGGTCTTCGTCGGCCACCTGCTTCTTCCAGCGGACCTCGCCTTTGTTGCGGTCGATTGCCCACAGCCAGACCGCCCCCTGGTCGGCGTTGCTCTGGAAGATGGTATCGCCCCATACCACGGGCGTGGATCCGGTTACGTCCGGCATCGCCAGCTTCCACGTGACGTTTTCCGTTTGGCTCCACCGGACGGGCAAGCCAGTCTCGGCCGATGAGCCATCATTATTGGGGCCGCGCCAAGTGGGCCAATTCGCGGCCGCCGCTACCGACAGGAAAACCGGAAACAGAGCGATCGATCTCATAAGGGACAGCATAGCTCCTGATATCATGACATCTCAACCACATGACTCGCCGCAGCCTGTTCTCTCTTCTGCCTGCCGCTGCCTGCGCACAACAGTCGCGCCCGGTACTCGATCTCCCCCAATTTGAGCCGCGCAGCACGTTGCATGTGGCAGAAACCAGCATCAAGCGCGCGCGTTTTCCGCTGCTCGACATTCACTCGCACCTGGGTTGGGGCGATCCGAAAGGCGAGAAGGCCAACCTGATCCTGCCGCCCGCTGAGTTGCTCAAGGTGATGGATGCCAAGAATATCCGCACGATGGTCAACCTCACGGGCGGCTATGGCAAGGGGCTCGAAGAGTGCGTGCGGTTGCTTTCGAAGGCGCATCCAGACCGCTTCATCGTTTTCGCGCAGCCCTGGTTTCCGCGCGTAGCCGAGCCCGGCTATGCCAAGTTTCAGGCGGACGAACTCGTTCGGGCCAATGAGGCCGGAGCGCGCGGTCTCAAGGTGCTCAAGTCCTTGGGCCTCGTCGTCCGCGAAAAGTTCAACTCGGGGCCGCTCCTCAAAGTGGATGATAAGCGGTTCGATCCAATGTGGGAAGCCTGCGCGGCGCAGAACATGCCCGTCTGCATTCACACGTCAGACCCGGAAGCCTTCTTCACACCGATCGATCGGTTCAACGAACGCTTCGAGGAACTCAACGCGCATCCGGACTGGTCTTTTCACGGTAAGGATTATCCGTCCGATCGCGAACTACAGGAAGCCCGCTTTCGCGTGCTGGCCCGTCACCCCAAAACGCAATTCGTCGTGCTGCATGTCGCAAATTCTGAAAACCTCGCCTATGTCGCCGAGAACCTGCAGAAGTATCCCAACATGTGGGTGGAGTTCGGGGCGCGTATCGGCGAACTCGGCCGGCAGCCGCGCACCACGCGCCGGTTCTTCGATCGCTTCCAGGACCGCATACTCTTTGGCACCGACGCGGTACCCAAGGGCGACGAATATCCACAGCAGGTGTTCGGCGAAAAACTGTACGATATCTACTTTCGGTTTCTTGAGACCGAAGACGAGTACTTTGACTACGCCCCGGCCCGCGTGCCGCCGCAAGGCCGCTGGCGCATCTACGGCATTGGTTTGCCGGAGCCGATTCTCAAGAAGATCTATTGGAACAACGCGGCGCGGTTACTCAGACTGAGCCCCATTGCCTGAAGTCTTCACTACCGTCGATCAGTATCATGCCATGATCGACGCGGGGATACTCTCGTCAGACTCTCCGGTTGAACTGGTGGAAGGAATACTGCTGCACAAGGCATCTAAAACGCCGCCGCACTCCTTTGCCACGGAAGAGGCTCGCGTTGCGCTGTCTTCGGTGCTGCCCCCAGGCTGGTGCGTTAGAGCGCAGGAACCAATCACTCTTGCTGACAGCGAGCCCGAGCCAGATATCGCAGTTGCCCGCGGTTCCAATCGCGACTACTTGAATCGCCATCCAGGTCCTGCCGACATCGCCCTCATCGTCGAAGTCTCAGACTCCACTATCGCCCGTGATCGGGGCATCAAGCTGCGCATGTACGCGCGGGCAGGCATTCGCGAATATTGGATTGTCGATCTCCTCAGTCGCTGCATTGAAGTACACACTGATCCTCACGGCGAGTCTTATCGGGTTCTACATGTTCTCTCCGTCAACGAGGCCATTCCGGTCACGATCGGCGGCTCCGAAGTTGGCACAGTTCCCGTTTCCTCCCTTCTCCCGTAGCCGGTACGGAGAATACATCCCAATTCTTTGACTCGGCATCTATTAAGGCATGATGTGCAAACCAATGTTCTGGTGGATGCGGCCCATGCGGCGCATAATGTCGGCTGGCTGCAATCCTTCTGCTCAGGTCCGGTTCAAACAGGAGACCGCCCCCGCGGCTGCGGCTGCGCCGGTCCCCGCGGATATTATCGATACGGCGCTTGGTGCTGGATCGTTCAACAAGCTCATCTCCGCTGTCATCGCAGGCGGATTGGGCGAAACACTCAAAGGCGCCGGTCCCTTCACGGTATTTGCGCCCACCGACGCGGCCTTTGGCGAGTTACCTGGCGAGGCGCTCGCCGACCTACTCAAGCCTGAAAACAAAACGCGCTTACAATCGCTGTTGACCTACCACGTGGCGCCCGGACGCTACTCGGCCGGAGAACTTGTCAATACGAGAACACTCATGACCGCAAACGGCCAAGCGCTGCCGTTGCGTGTCGATGTCTCGGGGCTGGCCGGCTCGGAACTGCGAGGCACCCTGCGGGTGGGCGAGGCCCGCGTCGCCAAGGCAGACATCGCTTGCACCAACGGCATCATTCACGTGATTGACCGGGTGTTGATGCCCGCCTCCGCCTAGCAGCACCCTCGCTGATATACTTCAGGAAGATCGAAAGGGGTCTTTCATGAAGTCTCGCGTACTCCGTGCGCTTCCCGTCATTGGCTTTGCCTTGTCGCTGGCCAACTCGCTTCCCGCCCAGGTCCTATACGGGTCACTTACCGGCACTGTCACAGATTCCAGCGACGCTGCCTTTGCCGGCGCCAAAGTCGCCGCTGTCAACGCCAACACAGGAGTCGAACGCCAAGTGGTCACCGATGACCGCGGCGCGTATGCCTTCAACGATCTCCAGGCTGGTATCTACACGGTCACGATTTCTGCCCCCGCTTTTTCCAGCGTGAAGCAGAGCGGCGTGCGCATCGACGCCAACACCGTGCGTCGCAGCGATGTTCGCCTTCAGGTCTCGCAGGTCAGTGAAAGCATCTCGGTGGCGGCTGCGGGCCTGGCGCTGCAGACCGATCGGGCCGATGTCAACGTGCAGCTTGAGCGGGCGCAGATTGCCGAACTGCCGATCGGCGCGGCGCGCAATTTTCAGAACCTTTACAAGACGATCCCCGGCTTCTCGCCGCCGGGCGACGCGCACTCCGATGCCGGGAATCCCCAACGCGCCATGATCACCAACGTTAATGGCGTATCCTATTCGAACAACAACACGCGCCTCGATGGCGCTACAGTCAGCTATCCGTGGCTCCCGCACATTGTCGCCTATGTGCCGCCGGCCGACGCGATTGAAACCGTCAACGTGGTAACCAACGCTTTCGACGCCGAACAAGGCATGGCCGGTGGCGCGGCGGTAAATGTCACCATCAAATCCGGCACCAATCAATTTCACGGCAGCGCGCATGAGTTTCACACCAACAGCAAGATGAAGGCGCGCCCGTACTTCTACTGCCTATACTCCTGCTCGGGCGATCCGAACCGCTTGCCCAAGAACATCCTGAATCAGTATGGCGGCACCATCGGCGGGCCGATCCTGAAAAACAAACTGTTCTTCTTTGCGGACTGGGAAAAGACGCAGCGCCGCCAGACGGCCGCGGCTTTCCGCACAATTCCCAACGACGCGCTCCGCGCAGGAAATTTCGCCGGCACCGGGGCCACCATTCACGACCCCTCCAGGGGCAACGCCGATGGGTCGGCGCGCGAACCTTTCCCGAACAACCAGATTCCCGCATCGCGTTTCGACCCGGCGTCGGTGAAAATGACCTCGTTGATTCCCAAGCTCGGCAGCGAGAGTTTGGCGGTCAATAACTATCTGGCCACCGGAACCTACCAGTTCAATCGCACCAACGCCGACATCAAGATCAACTACAACCCGACGGCCAAGTCCTCATTGTTTGGGCGCTACAGCATTTCGCCCAGCCTGCTCTTCGATCCCCCCTCCCTTGGCGAAGCCCTGGGAGACGCCACCAACGGCGGGCAGCCCGGCACCGCGCCCGGCCGCATCCAGAGCGCCTCGATCGGCGGCACCTATACGGTCTCCCCGCGCATTCTCGTCGACGGCAACATTGGCTTCACCCGGCAGCGGCTGGGCGCGGAGAATATCGACCTCGGTTCCAACTACGGTCTCGACGTATTGAAGATTCCCGGCACGAATGGGCCGGATCGCCTCCAAGGCGGCATCCCGCGCTTTTCGTTCAATCAGTTTTCCTCGATCGGCAATCCGAACGTCTCGAACCCGTTTCTGTTCCGCGACAACCAGTATGTGGCCGTGATCAACACGGGCTGGATTCGCGGCGCCCATTCGCTGCGCTTTGGCTATGAATTCGCCCGCTACGAAATCAACCACTTCCAGCCGCAGGCTTCAAACGGTCCTCGCGGCGGCTTCAACTTTTCCGGCGGCCTGACAGCGCTCCGCGGCGGCGCTGCTCCCGTCCCGGTCAATAGCTGGGCGGACTTTTTGCTGGGCCTGCCTACCGGTATGGGCAAAGATGTGCAGTACATCAACCCGGCGACCGTCCGCATGCCCTCGCATGGCCTGTACATACGAGACCAGTGGCAGATCAATCGCCACTTGACGCTCAACTACGGCATCCGCTATGAGTTCTATCCATTCGCCACGCGCGACCATCGTGGCTTTGAGCGATATGACGTGGCGTCGGACCGGATCCTGCTGGGCGGCGTGGGCAGCACACCGCGCGATACCGGGGTTGACGTGGGCAAGGGCCAATTGGCGCCCCGCCTTGGCATCGCATACCGCGTGAATGACCGTTTGGTAGTTCGGACTGGCTACGGCATCAGCATCGACCCCAACTCCTATCGCCAGATGCGTGACGCTTTCCCGGCCACCATCTCTACGCAATACTCGGGCAACTCATCCTTTGAAGCCGCTGGCTCACTTCGCACTGGCATTCCAGAAGTGGTTGGCCCCGCGCTGAATCAGGGAACCCTGACCATGCCGGTAGCTGTCGGAACAGTGACGTACCCGACGCGCTTTAACCGCGGCTACATTCAGTCCTACAACCTCATGGTGCAAGGAGAACTCGGGCACGGCTTTAACCTTGAGGGAGGCTACGTCGGGTCTCGCGCGATTCGTTCCATCGCCGCGCTCAACATCAACGCCGCACAAGGCGTGGGTCTCGGCAATGCGCAACGCGCGCTGTTTGCCCGTACCGGCCGCATCGCCAACATCACGATGTATCAGCCCTTCAACACGTCCACTTACAACTCGTTCCAAAGCCAGTTGCGGAAGCGGCTGGGCTCAGGCTCCAGCTTCGGCCTCGCCTACACGTTCTCCAAAGCCATCAGCTTTGCCGACGACAGCGATTCGGGCCTTTCCTGGAACTGGGTAGATATGTGGAGTCGAAACAAGGCGCTCGCCAATTTTGACCGCCCTCACAATCTCCAGCTCTACGGCATCTATCAACTTCCGTTCGGTAAGGGGCAGCCCTTTGCGCAGAGCGGAATCATGTCGAAGATTGCGGGAGGCTGGCAGCTCAACGGCATCATGAGCCGGATGAGCGGCACGCCATTTACGGTAGGCTCGGCCGCCGCCAGTGTGAATTCGCCGGGCAACACGCAGACGGCAGACCAGATCGTTTCCGAAGTGAAAATCCTTGGCGGGCACGGTCTCGGCCAGGCGTACTTCGACCCCAACGCCTTTGCCCCGGTCACGGCCGTACGCTTCGGCAACACCGGGCGCAACATCTTGAGGGGCCCCGGCTTCTTCAACCTCGACGGCGGCATTACGCGCACCTTCGCTCTCACCGAACGCTTCCGCCTGCAGTTCCGTGGCGAAGCCTTTGGTGTGACCAACACTCCGCAGTTCGGTACTCCGGGTGCGACCGTATCCAACGCCGCGCGCAATGGCGACGGCAGCATCCGCACTCTCAATGGCTACGGCGAGATCCTCGGAGCTACCGGCGAGCGCCAGTTCCAGTTGTCGGTCAAGTTCCAGTTCTGACGGGGGGAGCGCGCCGGTGTGGCTGGGTTAGTTGCTGTCCAGGCCGACCACGGTGGGCCTGTCCACTTGTGGCAAGACCACCGGCGTGCGCTCGACGGCGGGAGCCACCGGCTTGGGTGCTTCCGCGGCCTCGGCATTGGATACGGTAGCCATCTTTTCGTACTTGCCGATCACCCGGCGGACGTAGGTCTGGGTCTCGGAGTAGGGCGGTATGCCGCGATACCGCTCCACCGCTCCCGGGCCGGCATTGTAGGCCGCAATGGCCATCGCAACTTGGTCCGGGTGATGTTGGAACTTTACCAACATGTCTCGCAGATAGCGCGTTCCGGCGTCGATGTTCTCAGCTTCATTGCGAGGGTTGGCGCCGAGCGCCGCCGCAGTGTAGGGCATGAGCTGCATGACCCCAATCGCGCCCACTGGCGAGATAGCCTTCTGGTTGTAGGCGGACTCGGCTTGCGCCACCGCATGCACAATAGCCGGCGGCAGGCCGTGACGCCAGGCAGCTTCGTCAATCATCTTGCGCGTGGGGTTGGACTGGTTGGACTTGAATGCCAGCTTGGGGGCGACGGTGGGGGGCTTGACAGCCCCGGGAGGCAGGATTTCTTCGATCGACACGATGTCTCGCGCGGCCACCAGTTGGATGCCGCCGTTGTTGGTGTAGAGCCACACGCCGTCCGTTTCGCGCTCGGTTCGCTCCACTTCCAGCCTGACGCCGTTGCGAAGTTTGACCACTTCGGCCGCTTCTCCCAGCGTAGCGACACCAAGAGCGATGAGACACAGCTTGCGCATGTAGGTGTCTCTATTGGGCCCGAAAAGCCGGGTTGACTCAATCGGAGAAACGCCCTGACAGCTCCGAAATTCACCTGAGGGCGGGGGCGGGGAAGGGAGCTATCCCCGCAGGGCGCGTTGGGCCCGGCGCATTTGCCGGGAGGCACGGTCACTGATAAGCTCGGCCACCTGGCCAAGCAGCCCGGGCAATTCTTCGGTCTCCACCAAGGCGCTACGGCCCTTGGCCTCGCTGCTCCTATAAGTGGTAACCAGGGCCATGGCAGGCCGATACTCCATCGATCTGGCGTGGGCCATCACCCGGTAGCCAGCCGTGGGCGACTCCATGCCGAGATCGCTGAGCACGAGTTCGTAGGGGCCCTCGTCCATCTTGCCGAGAGCCTCGGCGGCGGAGGCCGCAGAATCAACAGCATAGCCGCCGGCCCGCAGAACGGTCTGCAAGGTCAGGCGGGATGCGGGGTCGTCATCGACAACCAAGACACGCGCTAAATCTGGTGTGCCTGCACGCACTATTTAAACCTCACACTGGCAGTGTAACCGAAGCGACCCGAAAAACAAGCTACAAATTATACGTGTCTCAGGTATTCGTTATATGTTTGCTTACGGACATTAGGGCTTTACGACCCCTGCGGGTGCTCAGAGTGGAG
>JAYTKJ010000539.1:0-8311 GCA_043730365.1 Acidobacteriota bacterium
TGCATCAATATTGTTTGATCCATACCTTACAATAAATGCTTTTTTGGCGCTCTGCAACCTCCCGCCGCCTCACTCCCCCAAAACGGTTAAGCACCCTAGACGCATAGACGCTACGATAGCCGTTGGATGCAGGAGCCGACTACGATTGAGCCCAGTCCGGTGGCGACGCCTCGCGATGCCGCCTCGGTGCTGCCTCGCGTGGCGCTGTTCCTCATTGTCGGCTACGGGACGCTGACCGTTCTGGCCAAGATTCTCTACGCCCTTTTCGGCCTGCTCATCGCCTCCGTCGCCGGCGTATTTGCGGGTGCGGCGATTGCCAACGCCCTGGCGATCCGCATTTACGAGCGAGGGCGGTTGCCGGACATTGGTCTGCATTGGAACGTGGCCTCGGCACGCTCGCTCCTGATCGGCACGGGAGGCGGCATGGCGGCGGGCCTGCTGGCGGTGCTTCTTCCGGCGGCGGCGGGATTGGCCACCTGGCAGCCGGTCACTGCCGCCGAGTCCAACTCTTCCCTGGCCGGGTTTGTATTCTTGACCGCGATGCTACTCTTCGGCGCGGTGGGCGAGGAGATGTTGTTCCGGGGCTACGGCCTGCAGGTGCTGGTGCCCGTGGTGGGCCGGGTGGCGACGATTCTGCCAATGAGCGTGCTGTTTGCCGCCGCGCACGCCGACAATCAGAACGTCTCCTGGCTCGGTTTGTTCAACACGTTCTTGTGGGGCGTGCTGCTCAGCGCGGCTTTGCTGCGAAGCGGTACCCTGTGGATGCCGATCGGATTGCATTTCGGTTGGAACTGGATTTTGCCGGTGCTCGGCGTCAACGTGAGCGGATTTACAATGAGGTTGACGGCGCACCAACTGACTTGGAAGGTGGCGCCCGTCTGGTCCGGTGGCGACTATGGTCCCGAAGGCGGGCTGTTCTGTACGATGGCGGTGGCGCTGCTGGGCGGCTTGCTGCTGCGGGCCAATCTGCCGAGACAGGAACTGGCGCTGGTGACAACAACATCGGAGAGACGGGAGGAAGTGGCATGATGAAGACGAGTTTGGCCCTGGTAGCGATGTTGCTTGCGCCTTCCGCATGGGCCGGCGGCCGCAAACTTACGCACGAAGATCGGCTGGAGATCATACGCGGGCTGAGCGCCGAGTATGCCACCGTCAAAACCGCGCTGCCTCGTTCGAAGAAGGTTCTTGTGTTCTCGAGCAAGGGCACGTGGGACAAAGCTAAGTGGGCCGAGGCGGGCAAGGAAAACGGACCGTCGGCCCGCGTGGGCGATGTTGTGCAGGTGACCAAGGTCGACATCAACGGCGACAACATCGAGTTTGAGATCAACGGAGGCTTCCGCACCGGCCCCAAGTGGCATGAGCGCATTCAGGTGGGCACCGGCCAGCGCACGGCGCCGATCGGGCAGGGCAGCCAAGGCACGAATGGCACGCTGATTGCGCTCGAATTTGAAGGGGGCGTGCCGGCGCTTGAAGTGAAGGAGTTCAAGAAACTCCTGGCCCCGATTCTCGATTTCGAAAAGCGGAGCGCCACCGAGAACTACCTGGACTCGCTCCCGCCCCCAATGCAAGCCGCGATCAAGGAAAAGCGCGCCATCGAAGGGATGGACAAAGATCAGGTGTTGATGGCGATGGGCCGCCCCAGGCACAAGCAGCGTGAAACCAAAGACGGCGCCGAGCTCGAAGATTGGATTTACGGCGAGCCGCCCGGCAAGATCTCCTTCGTCACCTTCGGCAACGGCAAGGTGGTCAAGGTGAAGGACGCCTATGCCGGCTTGGGCGGGTCGACGGCTGAGCCGCTGGCGCCCAAGTGACCGTCGCCATTCGCCTGCAGAATCGCGGTCAGCACCAACTGGGCTGCGCGCTGGCCCGCGGTTTTCTTGTTGGTGCCTTCGGCGCGTTCGGCGAATAGAGGACCGACGCGCGCCTCCACGGTGAACGTCTTGCGGTGTTCCGGACCGCTCTCGCGCACCAAAACGTAGCGCGGCACCGGCAACCCGCGGGAAGTGGCTGCTTCCTGCAGGGCGCTTTTGTAGTCCACCACCAGCCCTTCGTCTTCGCTCAAATCCACGTCGAACGAAGCGACGACGTAGTCCAGCACAAACTGGCGGACCGGATCGATTCCCCCATCGGTGTACATGGCCGCGATGAGCGCTTCGACGGCGTCGGAAAGCAGTGCCCGTTTGGAGCGGCCGCCGCTCATCTCCTCGCCACGCCCCAGATAGAGGTAAGAGCCGAGGTCCATCTGCACAGCCACGTTGTGCAAATGCGTGGCGCTCACCAGGTAGGCTTTGAGTTTGGAGAGCTGGCCCTCGAGGAAGGATGGATGCCGGGCCACCAGCACTTCACTGATCAGGAAACCGAGAATGGCATCGCCGAGGAACTCGAGTTGCTCGTTATCAAGCAGCCGCTCGGGCTGCTGGCTGCTGGTTTCAAAGGCACGCGACTTATGCGTTAGTGCCCGTGTCAATAGCTCGGGGTTGTGGAACTGATAGCCGAGCTCGGCCTGTAGCTTCGCAACCCCTTCCATGTTGGCTCTTGTTCCTTATTTTTTGGCCGCGGCTTTACCTTGGGCAGCCTTCATCTTCTCTTGCCCGGCCACTTGGCGAATCGCGGGGTGAAGTTGCTGGTCCGCCAGCACGGCGTCGAGAACCAGCAGCGCGCCGTCGAAGTTGCCACTCGAGTTGTAGGCCGAGGCCAAGCGCACCTTGGTGGCGGGGTCAGGCGTGGCCTGCGTGTCGGCTGCCTTCTTGAACTGAATCGCCGCTTCCTCGTGCTTTTTGCGGACCATCGCGGCCATCCCGAGCGACTCATAACCCTGGGCCTCAAAGTCTTTCTTGGCGCCGGCCCACTGCTCATCGGTGAGATCGGGCCGAGGCTTGACGGCGGTCTTCAGGAGTTCCATGCCATCGGTGGCGTACTTTTCAGACTGCTTGAGCTTTTCTTCCCTGTCCAGATCGTGTTCGCGCGTTTTCTGAGCAATCGACTGGGCGAGCATCATCATGACCATGAAGTTTTTCGGGTCTTCCTTAAGAGTGCGCTCGCCGTAAACCGTCATGCGCTCAAGATCGCCCTTTTGCTGGGCGGCCTGGGTGGCCATCTGGAGCGCCATGACTTTGAATTCGGTGTCGGCAAATTTGGTAAGCAGGTTCTCGACCGCCGCAATCTGCGCATCCGGATCGGCCGCGTTCTGGATCGCCATCAACGCGTCAACTTCCTTTTGGGACTTCGGCTTCGGCTGCGCCCACAGCCCGGACGCCAGCGACAATCCGGCTATCAACCACAACACCTTTTTCATTGCTCGTCTTGCTCCTCTATTGCTTCGCTTTCTCTGAAATAAGCCGCAACGCTTCACTGGCCGCCTCTTTGGCCTTCGCCGAAGCGCCTTCGACGCCCAAGGCGGCCTTGAAATGCGCCATCGCGTCGGCATCCTGCCGCGCGGCCTGCGATAGCTTGCCTAAATAAACGAGCGTCCACGCCTTCTCATGCGGTGGAGCGCCCAAATCGAGCGACTTTTGCAAGAGCCGCTCGGCGGACTCCGGATCGCGATTGAGCGTGGCAATCCGTCCTAAACCATAGTAAGCCCTCGCCTGCATTGGCCGCTGATCGGTCCTGGTCAGAATCGCGGCAAACGCCTCGCGCGCTCCGGGCAGATCCCGTTTAGTATAAAGGGTTTCGGCTTCGTTTAGCGCCTTCTCAATCTCGCTCGGCTCAGGTTCGGGAGGGGGCGGCGCGGACTTGACTACCCGCTCGACGCGCGAGCTGGCGAACTCGAACTTGTCGAGCCGCTTTTCTTCCTTGGCCAAGTTAATCGAGGATATCAGGTCAGGGAAATAGAGCCGCAGGGACAGATCCTGCTTTTCGTAGAGCGGGAGCTGCTCGGCAAAATGGGCGGTGAGAATGAATCCCTCTTTCATCGCCTGATCCACCATCGCTTGCCTTCGAGACGCGCCGCGCTCAATGCGCGTTTCAATTGCCCGCACCAGACTCCGGGTGGCCAGCAGCAGGAAGTCCGTCTTGTAGAAATCCGGTAAGGGCGAAGCTTGGGCATAGTCGGCCAGCGCCTTCTTCTCTTCTACCTTGACCATATGGCGCGTCACCATCGGGTCCACAAGGTAGTGCACGTAGGCTTGCCGGACATCATTGGCATGCACCTCGGCCGAATGCGTCACCACCAGGAAGTACTCATCGAAAAACGGCAGGAAGAGGATTTGATTCGGCGCACCCAGCAGGTCCACCACCACCTTGAACTTTCGGCCGCCGAACGTTCCGCTGAGCGGCGCGCGCACGTAGGCAGAAACCAGGGTGACGGCTTGGGCGGCGGGTTCATGGTAACGCGCCATAAACTGCTCGTAGGCCGGCTGCGAATTTTTCCACAAGTCTTCGATACCGGCATCTTTATAGAAGCGCGCCAGCAGCGGCCCTAGCTCCCGCACGCTGGACACGTCAGGTGGAAGTTGATGGTCCTTGAGCTTGAACTCAAACTCCGGGGGATCGCTCACCAGCAGCGCCCAGGATGTGTATAGCCGCAGTTCGGCGAGTGCATTTTCCTGCCGGTGCTGCCGAAAGAAATCGCGCAAATCGGCCACCACGGGGAGCTTGCGTTTCATGATCTCTTCGCGAACGGCGCGGCGCAGCGGGTGGTTGGAGGGCGAATCGAGCTCGGCGTCGTAGCCGGCCGAGTTGAGCGCGACGAGCACGGTGAACATGGCCTTGCTGCCGTCGAGCTGTGCCGTCTGCGCGCGCAACGTGACGAGGCCGAGAAAGATAACGGTAACGATTCGAAGGACCACGCGAAGCGATTCCGAATTCAGTGTAGCGTATCCTTGGAGGAATCCTATGTTTCGGAGGAATCCTATGTTTCGATACTCCCTGGTCACCCTCACCCTGTGCGCCTCGGCCTTTGCCGCGACGACACCCAAAGGGCTCTCGACTTCGGCTTGGTCCTCAATCCGCAGTGAATACCAGCGTCACCGTCAGGCTGCCTTCGCGGTTGAAGGCGGCTGGCAGGCTCGTAACTATGGCCAGGACTGGTCCACGTTCTTTGACGGACGGGGCTTCGAAGTCAAGCCGCAGCATGGCGCCTGGCGCTGGGGATTACGTCTGGCTAGCTATGGTTACCAAGGCCAGCAGCGGCGCATCGAGAAGGCGCGGGCGGTGGCGGACGTGGAGAAGTTCAGCTACCAGTGGGACTCCACCATTCGCGAGTGGTACGTGAATGGCGCGGGGCTGGAGCATGGGTACACTCTGGAGTCGAGGCCGGGGCACGGCGTTGGGTTGCAGTTGCATCTGGAGGTGCTGGGCACGCTGCAGGCTCGGGTGTCGGGTGATGGCCAGGGCGTCGCGTTCCTCGAAGGCGGGGGCAGGCCGGTGGTGCTGAATTACGGGGGACTGAAAGTGACCGACGCTACCGGACGCCTCCTGGCCTCGCGCTTCCATGGCGAGGTGGGCGGCTTGCGCCTGGAGGTCGACGATGCGGGCGCGCGGTACCCGGTGACGGTGGATCCGGTTGCGCAGGTGGCTTACCTGAAGGCGTCCAATGCGGGAGCGGGTGACCAGTTCGGCGGTTCCGTAGCGGTGTCTGGGGACACGGTGGTGGTGGGAGCCCCTTATGAAGACAGCAACGGCAGCAACCAGACGGACAACAGCGCCTTTAATAGCGGGGCAGCGTACGTCTTCACGCGCACAAGCGGTGTCTGGACCCAGCAGGCCTACCTGAAGGCGTCCAATGGGGGAGACAATGACTTCTTCGGCGTTTCCGTGGCTGTGTCCGGAGACACAGTGGTGGTGGGAGCCTACGGGGAGTCCAGCGGCGGCAGTAACCAAGCGGACAACAGCGCCACTGGCGCGGGGGCTGCCTACGTCTTCACCCGGGCCAGCGGTATCTGGACCCAGCAGGCCTACCTGAAGGCGTCCAACGTGGAAGCGGGTGACTTCTTCGGCGTTTCCGTTGCGGTGTCCGGGGACACGGTGGTGGTGGGAGCCTTCGGGGAGGCCAGCAACGGCAGCAGCCAAGCCGACAACAGCGCCCCTCGTAGCGGGGCAGCCTACGTCTTCACTCGCACGAGCGGCATCTGGACCCAGCAGGCCTATCTGAAGGCGTCCAATGCGGGAGCGGCGGACTCATTTTTTCGCGTTGCGGTGTCAGGGGACACCCTGGTGGTGGGAGCCTACGGGGAGGCCAGCAACGGCAGCAACCAGGCGGACAACAGCGCTGCTGGTAGCGGAGCGGCTTACGTCTTCGTGCGCACCAGTGGCGTGTGGACCCAGCAGGCCTACCTGAAGGCGTCCAATGTGGGAGCGGGTGACGCCTTCGGCCAGTCCGTTGCGATGTCCGGTGAGACGGTGGTGGTGGGGGCCTGGTTGGAGGACAGCGGCAACGGGAGCAACCAGTCGGACAACACCGCCACTAGCGCGGGGGCGGCCTACGTCTTCACCCGCACCAGCGGTGTCTGGACCCAGCAGGCTTACCTGAAGGCGTCCAACGTGCGAGCGGGGGTCGCCTTCGGCTATTTCGTGGCAGTGTTCGGGGAAACGGCGGTGGTGGGAGCCATTGGAGAGGACAGCAACGGCAGCAACCAGGCGGGCACAAGCGCCCCTGGTAGCGGGGCAGCCTACGTCTTCACGCGCACCAGCGGCGTCTGGACCCAACAGGCCTACTTGAAGGCGTCTAATGCCGGCCGGGATGACGAGTTCGGCGCAGCCGTTGCCGTGTCAGGGGACACGGTGGTAGTGGGCGCCCGTGGGGAGGACAGCGGCAACGGCAGCAATCAGGCGGACAACAGCGCGTCTGAAAGCGGGGCGGCCTACGTCTTTCAGACCTACGTCCTCCCGGCGCAGGCCGTCAGCCAGGACGTACCGAAACAGATTCCGGGTAGTTCCTCTACGGGTGTGACGTCGGTGCTCACGATCACCGATCCAGGCATCATCGCGGATCTCAATTTGACTTTGAGCGTGAATCACCCGTGCGTGGCGTTCCTTGATGTTTCGCTGACTCCGCCCGGTTGTACTCCTGTCAAGCTGTTGGCCGCCCAAAATGGCGTGTTACGGTTCACCGGATGCAGCCAGAATTTTGTAGCGACGACCTTCGACGATCAGGCCCCGACGCCCCTGCCGAACGGAGCGTCACCGTTTATCGGATCGTTCAACGTGGACCACTTCACCGTGGGAGTGAACCCACTAGCCAATTTCAACGGCATGCTCGCGGCAGGCGTGTGGACACTCACGGTCGCCGATCGCGGTGCCGCACAGACGGGGACGCTCGTCGCCTGGGGGCTCACGATTACGCCCGCCCCCGCGCCTCCTCCGAACAACACGGGGCTCCGCTTCATCCCCGTCACACCTTGCCGTCTGGTGGACACCCGCGAAGCCAGCCTGGGCGCCTTCGGCACGCCCGCCCTGGTGGGCAACGCCGCGCGCAGCTTCATCATTCCCCAGCAGACCGCTTGCGGCATCCCCGGCAACGCCGCTGCGTACTCGATCAACCTGACCGTGGTGCCGAAGGGTCCGTTGGGCTATGTCACGATCTGGCCCGCCGGCGCGACGCAGCCCCTCGTCTCCACGCTCAACTCGGTCGACGGGCGCATCAAAGCCAACGCCGCCGTCGTGCCGGCCGGAGCCAGCGGCGCGATCAGCGTGTTTGCCACCAACGCCACCGAGTTGATTCTCGACATCAACGGCTACTTCATCGATCCGGGGGCGAACGCGCAGGCGCTGGCGTTCTATCCCATCGCGCCCTGCCGCGTTGCCGACACACGCAATGCCAACGGCTCGCTCGGTGGACCCATCATTGCCGGGGGCGCCAGCCGCAGCTTCCCGGTGCTGGCGTCCAACTGCGGCGTGGCCGCCAACGCGCAGGCGTATTCGATAAATGCGACGGTCGTGCCCTCTGGACCGCTCGGGTATCTCACGCTGTGGCCCACCGGACAGGCCCAGCCGCTGGTCTCGACGCTCAACGCTCCAACCGGCACAGTGGTTGCCAACGCCGCGATCGTTCCGGTAGGCACCAACGGATCGATCAACGCCTTCGTCACCAACGCAAGTCATCTGGTGCTGGATATCAATGGCTACTTTGCCCCGCCCGGAGCCGCCAATGCACAACGCTTCTTCGCGGTAGCGCCGTGCCGGCTTCTGGATACGCGCAACGCCACGGGAGAGTTCGGAGGGCCGGTGCTGGCGGCGAGCCAGGGGCGAAGCTACCGTTTGCCGTTGGCCAATTGCAATCTCTCTGCCACGGCGGCGGCGTTCTCGCTCAACGCCACTGTGGTTCCCACCAGCGGGCTCGGCTATCTGACGCTGTGGCCCACCGGCACGG
>JAYTKJ010000540.1:0-9888 GCA_043730365.1 Acidobacteriota bacterium
GCGGGTAGGGGTATCAGAGTACTAGAACAAAGATTCCAAAGTCGGGACCATCCGGTCTTGATTACAGTACCCGAAACCCTGTACCTTAAGGTGCTACTACTACAGGTTTTGCAGCGTTCAACCGATAGCTATGTAGGGGAAAAGACCTATGGCACCAACTCGTCTGAAGGTGCTGGCCCTGGTGCTGGCGATGATGGTATGGCCCTGCCTTGCGCAGAGTCGCCGTTCACGTCAGATCCTGGAACAGGCCAATGAATCATTGGCCGCCGGCTTGCACCACAAAGCCGTGGAACTATACTCCACCCTCTTGACTGAAACTCCCGAATGGGCTGAACCTCGGTTCCGCCGCGCGGTGGCTTACTCTGGCTTGGGTGAGGCCCAGCAGGCGCTGGATGACCTCGGCGTCCTGCTCCAAACCAATGCCAAGCACGCAGAAGCACTGCAGTTACGGGGCGATCTGATGCTTGAAAAGGACCGGCCCGCCAACGCGGTTGAGTCCTACACACGCGCCATGCAGGCCGGAGTCCAAACTGCCGCTGTCTATAAGGGACGCGCCGCAGCCTACGCCAAGTTGCGCCAATGGGACAAGGCCGTGCCTGATTACTCGGAATGTATTCGGCTCAAGCTCAACAACCCCGTGCCCCACGTTGAGCGCGGTAAGGCGCTTTACGCGATGGGAAAAATTCAGGACGCCATTGAAGACTTTGACCGGGCCATCGCCCTTGACCCCGGCTTCTGGGAAGCCTACACGGAGCGGGCCGAAGCCCTGGGTGCGTCCGGACGGTTCGATTTGGCGATGGCTGATCTCAACAAAGTACTGGCCGCTAAACCCTCACAGGTGCGTGCGCTGAGCCTCCGTGGTTCGGCTCACTTGATTGGAGGAGAAGCCGGCAAAGCCTTGGCTGACTATTCCAAGGCGATCGAGCTCAGTCCGCAGGATGTCCAATTGCTCTTGGCCCGTGGCACCGCCTACGCCCACCTGGGGGACCATCGCAAATCGCTGGAAGACCGTGAGGCCGTCGTGCGCCTTCGCCCTCGGATGGCCGAAGGGTACATCGCGCGTGGCGGCACGTATCACGAACTTGGCGAGCATGAAAAAGGATTGCAGGATCGTTCCGAAGCGATTCGCCTTGCCCCATCCTCGGGGTTGGCCTGGATGGCCCGCGGCAATGCCTATTTCCTTTTGTCGCGCTTTGCCGAAGCAGCGGCGGACCTCAAGAAAGCGGTGGAGTTGTCGCCGGAAGACCAACCCACCAGGGAACTGCTTCAGAAGGCTGAGGCTAAGGTCGATGCCGAGCTGCTTGCCAAACAGCAGGCTTTCCCTGCTCCGGCCGCCACGCAGGTGGAAGCCAAAGTCTCGGCGTTGACGGCGGAGTCAATTTTCGATATTCCCAAATCCGGCGAGCCTTCGCCCGGTGCGGCCCCGGTGTTGTCCACCGAGGTTGCTTCGGTCTCGATCGAGCGGGCCACGCCCGTCTCTGAGCAGGCAGTGTTCACCCCGGCGCCTCCTGCGCCGCCGGTCCAAACGGTTGCTCCGCCTGCACCAGCTCCGCCGGTGAAACTTCAGCCCGCCCCCGCGCCAGTTGCCAAAAACAACCAGACCGCGGACCAACTTAACTTGCAGGGCCGCGCTTTATCGGCACAGAGCAAGTTTGCCGAGGCTGTGGAAGTGTTGAGCCGGGCTTTGGTGATGAAACCGGATTTCCCCTTGGCACTTAATGCCCGGGGCTTTGCGTTCATGATGATCCGGAAGCCTGAGCTAGCGCTGGCAGACTTTAGCCTGGCCATCAAGCTGGACCCCAACTACGCTAACGCCTACCACAATCGCTCTATCGTTCTGCAGCAGGCCGGCCAAGCGAAGGCAGCCGAAGAAGACCGTCAGACCGAACGGCGCCTGCTCCAGCCGCCCAAGCGATAAGCCTTTCGTTCAAGGTGCGGCCGGGGCGTCCCGATAGGCCCACTTCAACATCGGCGGGGCGACAATCGTCGTCATTACGGCCATGAAGACCGCCACCCCGTAAATCTCCTGGCTGACCACACCAAGACCAAGGCCGATCTGCGCCACCACCATGCCCACCTCACCGCGCGGCACCATACCCACGCCCACCCGCATCGCTTCCTGACGCCCCAGTCCGGCGCTGCCCAGCCCGCAGCCCACCACCTTCGAGACAATGGCCGCAACCAGAATCACCAGACCCAGCAACAGCGTCGATCGTTGACTGAAAATCGCCAGGTTCAGATGGAGGCCGATACCGGCCAGGAAGAAGGGCACCAGGAGTTCACTGACGCCGTAGGCCAGGTCATGCACCCGGCGCCCCACGCTCTCAGACAATGCCATGCCCGCTAGAAACGCCCCTACGATCGCAGCCACGCCAATCTGGGCCGACAAAACGGCGAGCCCAAACAGGATCACCATCGCGACGGCGAATTCCGATTCGGCCGCGCGCAGAGACTCCGAGCGGCGCACCAGACTCCCTACCACTCGCGCGCCGAACCCGGCGATCAACAGCGTGAACCCGATGGCCAAACCCGCCGTCACTCCCAGCGCCGCGTAGTTCACCGTACCGCGCGCCAGCCCGCTCACCACCGCCAGCACCAGGAGGCCAATCACGTCATCAATCACCGCCGCCGCCAGAATCACTTTGGCGGACTTCATATGCAGCAAGCCCAGACTGGCTAGCACGCGCGCCGTGATCCCGACACTGGTAGCCACCATTGCCGCACCGGCGAATATCGACTCAATCGGTTGAAAACCCCAGGCCGCGCAAATGCCGTACCCAAGCGCGAAGGGCAGCACGACGCCCAATATCGCGGTGAGAGTGGCCGTGCCGCCAACCCGTAGTAACTCGCTCGCCTTTACCTCGAGGCCCACCTGGAAGAGCAGAAAGAGCACGCCCAACTCAGCCAGGGCGGTCAGCAATTCATTCGAATGCACGTAGCCGAGCACGCTGGGCCCCAGAATCACGCCGGCCAGGATTTGCCCCACAACGGCGGAGAGGCCCAGCCGCTCACAGACTTCCTCAAGCAGCTTGGCCAGGCCGAAGACCATGAACATCGTCAACGGCAGTTCCGTGGCGGCGACGGGGCCGGTGAGCATGCCCAAGTGTAACAATCAGGCTGGCGGCCTCTGCGGATTGGCGAAGCCGGTCGCCGCCTCGATCCGGCCATCCCCGCCGAGGACAAAAACGTTGGCGCCGCTCATCCGCTCCACCCCGTCAGCCACCGATACCGCCACCCAATCGGCCAGGACCGTGCCTTGGCATTGACGCGCTTCGCCCTCGCGCCGCATGTGGATGCCCGGCATGAATCGCTGAGCTGCGCCGGCATGAGCGGATAGATCCGCCAAACCGGCGAGCAGACTGTAGCGGTCGCGAAAAACCATGCCGGGCATCGCGATGGCGGCGAACGCTTCGTCGCGAGCCCCAGCTTCCGGAATGGCCCAGGCCGCAAACCACGCATCCACCACCGCGGTAGCGCCGGCAAATACTTCGTCCGCCACCACATTGCCGAATAGCGAGAGCTGGTATCTCCAACCCTGCACATGCTCGTTCCGCGTACCTTCGTCGGGTAATTCATGCAACAGTGTCAAGCGTGTCGTCCCGGACGCGCACGGCTCCAGTTGAATTGTCACCTTCGAACTGCCAGGCGGAATCGGTTTGCCCCCGACAAATCCGTACGTAAATACGATTCGATCCGGTGCCGATACTTCCAGCACTTCACCCTGGACCTGCACGCCACCCGGATAACGGATGGAGACTTTGCCGCCGGGACGTGCGTCAATCGTCGAACCGGCGCCCCACCACTTGGCCCACCGCTCGCTATCGGTGAAGTAGCGGAAAACCGTCGCTGGCGAAGCTTGGATGAGGACCGTCCGGTCCAATCGATACTCCGGTGATTCCATGCCGACAATGCCCTTAGCCTTTCTCAGATTTATTTGGCCTTGCGGCCGTGCCGCGCCCTGCTCGGTCCGCGTCGGCTCTCTTCCAGTTCGGCAGCCAGCTTGAAGCTCCAAAGCTGGTCGTCCCACATCTGCTCCAGCATCTGCCGCAGCGCCGGGCCAATTTCGCCGGGCTTGGCCCGGTAGATGCGCCTCCGTCCCTCGGCTCGCGCCTCCACCAATCCAGCCTTCACCAGGGCACTCAACTGCAGCGATACGGCGCCGAAGGTTACATCCGGCATAGCCTGGTGAATCGCGCCAGCCCCCAGCTCTTGGCGCCACACCAGCCGCATTATCTCGCGGCGGCGAGGCGACGCCAACGCCGCCAACTGCGCCTGTGAGCTCATTCGTTTTAATTTTAGTTTAAACTAAAATAAAAAGCAAGGCCAGATTAGATTCAGTCCGCCCAGCGCCATTCCATTTCACCTTGCGCCCGAGGCGTAGAGTCTCGTTCGCCCACCGGTGCCGGCCGCTGAGTCGGGATGAACACGCGATCGAAATGTTGGAAGCCCAATCGCGCCTATCGCCATCGAGTTGCGTCAATGAGTACTTGCGCGTGCGCGACGATCTTTACAAAGCAATCCGCCCTATGACCGTGCGCTACTACTTTCAATGAACTGCGCGCAAGTGGCCGCGGGCTGCCCGTTTTTCAACAGCTCGCTCGACAATTGTGCAATGAGCTGTTGCGCCAATAGCCGTATCCTTGGGGCTCGGGAGTACGTGGCATAACGAAGAGATATCCAAAGCGCCCCGGCACAGAATGTTGGTGTGTTGAAGACAGCCGTGCCGGGAGCATTTTGGATACAAACCGTTGAACTGGGCCGGACCGGGACCTATGGGTATTGAATGATGGACTGGGTTCTGGCGAGCCGTGAAAAACGGTCGCAGCCTGGTAGCAGGAGTCGGTGTAGCGGCACTAATAACAGCTTGGAGCCGTCTAATGCCAAATCGCTCACAAGGGACCGGGCGGGCCGCCTCGTATCGCCCCGCAAGGCTACCAATCCCGCATCGGGTCTAACATTATTTGTTAGACCGGCAAGCTCAGAACACCAGGCGAAGCGCCATCTGATAAATTCGCGGATTGAACAGATTGCCCGCATCGCCGCCCACCGGGAGGAGTGAACCGAAGTTCGTCTGGGTGGCGTTGAAGTTGGGATAGATCACCGTGTAGTAGGGGCTCGCCATCAGGTTGTACGCTTCGGCCCGGAACTGCAGCGTGAACCGCTCGCCGAAACGGAAGTTCTTGAACATCGAAAGATCCACCGCCTTCTGTCCGGGCGCCCGCTGCGTGTTGCGGCCGGAGCTGCCCAGCGTGCCGAGCGCGGGAGTCTGAAACGCGGCGGTATTGAACTGCCGGGTGAGCGACGTCTCAAAGCCGCTATTCGGGTCTGCGACCACGTTCATCCGATGCACGTCGCGGTCGTTGCCCACCTGCGCGCGGTCACCGCAAAAACATCCCACCGTAAACGGCAGTCCGTCGGCCAGCGTCAGGATCGTGTTGACCTGCCAGCCGCCCAGCGCCCAGTTGACGGGACCGCCGCGGTTAAGCAGCTTCTTGCCCGCACCGAACGGCAACTCGTACAACACGCTGGTGACGAATCGCCGTGTCTGGTCGTAGTTGGAGACGCCGCGCTCGAGGTCGCGCCGGCCGTTGTACTGCGGATAGGTGCGCGGAGTTCCACCTTGAGTCTGAATCTCGGACACCGCGTCGATGGTGCGGCTCCAGGTAAAGGCTGCCAGCAGTTGGAGCCCGCCCTTGAAGCGATTCTCGAGCTTCATCGTCATAGCGTGATAAATGTGATTGTTGTCGTTGATGTACGTGGAAAGCTGCGGGATGAAGTTCGCGTACGGCACCCGATCCTGAATCGGCGAGCAGGTGGTGGGATACGTCCCCGCCGGGCACTGCGAGCGGAATCGGACGCTGTTGTTCGGGTTGCCAACAGCGGGGGGCAGCGTCGCCTGATTGGCGTGATAGAAGCTCTGGGCGCGCAGGCCGTGGCTGCCCTGATAGCCCATCTCGAACAACATCCGCTCCCGCGGCTCGAACTGCAGATTCAGGCCCCAGTTCTGTGTGTACGGCGTGCGGTTGCCCGGGCTGGCATATTGAAGCGCCGTGCCGAAGCACTGATTGCGCACCACGATCCGGCCGGTGGCCGGGTCGGTCGCTTCCGTCGGGGGACCCTGGCAATACGGCGCGGCAAACTCGCGCTGTGCAATCGACAGCGGCGCCGGGAACAGGTTCCGCAGATCCAGCGGCGGCTGGGTCTCGAGACCATTCACAGCCGGCAGCGACTGCAGCACGAACGGCACGTTCACTGAATAGGGCTGCGTGTCGTAGAAGCGGTGCAGGATGTCGAAGAAGATGCCGTAGCCGGCGCGCACCACCATTCGGTTGCTGCCAGACAGCGGTCGCCATGCCAGACCGAGGCGCGGCGCAAAGTTCCGGCGGTCCGGATTGTAGACCGAGTCCGCCGTGCAGCAGGATGCGAAGATCGGGTTGTTCACCTGCTTGACGAATGCTTCGTCGCGATAAAGCGCGCGCCCGCCCGGGAAGTTGTAGTCGAACGTCTTGCCGCCGCCCGATTTCTCGTACCAGGGTCCGCGATACTCCCATCGCAAACCCACGTTGAGCGTGAGCGAAGGCGACAGGCGAATATCATCCTGAACGAACAAGTTGATGTCTGAGTTGCGGAGCCAGCCCGCATCGGAGTTATAAGGCGTGCCCGCGGCCAGACTCGCATAGCCCATCAGGAAATCGGCAAATCCGTTCCCCGTGTCGGCGCGGCCGGCCGTTTGCGCCAGCGTGGGATTGCGCGCCGTGTATCCGCCGTTGAAGTTGATGATGCCGTTGCCCTGGAATCCGCCGATGCGCGTGGTGCGGGAGCGGCGATAGTCGGCGCCGGCCTTCAAGCTGTGCTTGCCGGTGGTGAACGTCAGGTGCTCCACATAGTGTTGCGTGTCGGAGATGGAGAAGAACGGCACCGAGCCGGCGTAACCGATATTTGTGTACTGTGTGCCGGGGATCATCGCCGGCAGCGCCTGGTAGTTCTCATTCAGGTTCTTGAGCCCGATGTCCTTCCAATAGAGGACACCCTTGCCCTGCGTCTCGAAGTTCTGATCGAACCTGAAGTGGTTGTACGCGGCGCGGATCTCGTTCACCATTCGCGGCGTGAAAACGTGTGTCCATTGCAGTGAGCTCATCCAGCTGTCCTGCTCGGTCACGACGCCCGAGAGCGGAATCAGGGCGGGGATCGGTGCGGTTTCCTTAGAGGAAAGATATTGCCAGAAAATGCGGTCGTTGACCGAGAAGTTATGGTCGGCGCGCACGGTATACTGATCCATCCGCACGGGTGTGGTTGTGCTGGCCTGAAAGTTGTTGCAGGGTGTGGCGCACGCGTTCGTCGGCGTCGGCCAGTACTTGGTCAGGGCCGTGCTCTGCGGAGAAAACCGTGTGGACGGAACGCGGTTGCCCGGAAACGGCATGCGGCTGATGGGCAGCGCCTGGCCGGGCGTCAGCGTACCGCTCAACGGATCCACCAGTTGCGTGGGCCACGCGCTGAAGTCACCGGTCTTCTCGAGCGCCGTCGGCACCTGCCCCAGCCCCACGCTGCCCACCACGCGGCGCCCGCCCTGGTAGCTGGCCAGGAAGAACGTGCGGCTGCGTCCGTCATAAATCTTGGGAATGTAGACCGGTCCGCCCACCACCACGCCGAACTGATTTTGCTTGAGCGGTTGCTTGGTGCGGAAACGCGGGTGAAACTTCTGCAGCTTGTCGTTGCGCAGGAAGTCAAACATCGAGCCGTGCACACTATTGGTGCCCGACTTCATGGCGATGCTCACCTGCCCCACGCCCATTCCGAACTCAGCCGGATACAACGCGTTCTGCAGCTTAAACTCCGCGACGGCTTCGATGGGCGGGATCTGGCTCGGGAATTGAAACAGCGGTTCGTTGAGCGATACTCCGTCGATCAGATACGTCACCGAAGACGGCCGCGCGCCATTGATGCTGACGTTCTTGATGCCGTCATTGAATCCCTGGCGGCGGATGGAGGCGGTGACACTGATGCCGCCCTGCGGCTCCGTCACGCCCGGATTCAGCCGCAATAGACTGCGGAAGTCACGACCATTGAGCGGCAATTCCGCTAACTGGCGAGTGGTCACCACCTGGCCAATGGTCGCGTTGTCGGTCTGGACGAGGCTCGCGAATTCCTGCACCGAGATCGACTCGGCTGTCTCGCCTACCTGGAGGTTCAGATCCAGGCGGACGGTCTGGTTGACGTTGACCGTGACCGGCCCCGCGCTCACCTTCTTGAAGCCGCTATGCTCGCACACCACCGAGTATGTTCCGGGCAACAGGCTGGGCACGAAGTAGTTGCCGGAACCGTCGGTTTAAGTCTTGAAAGCGACATTAGTTTGGGTGTTGGTGACGACAACGGCGGCACCCGGCACGGCGGCAGCCGCAGGGTCACGCACCAAACCGACGACGGCGCCGGCCGAGGTTTGCGCGGCTACGGGCATTGCGGCCAGGAGAAGAATAAGGAGGGCGCTACGAATGATACGTTGCACGGGATTGCCTTTCTGCAGGCAATGTTATCACTTGCCAAGATCCGGCGCACTTTGTTGTGTCTATGGCGGGACTTACTGAGATGCGCTCAGTCGGCTGACCTGAATCCAATTTGCGATGCACTCCCACGCTCTTGGATCATTCAGTAGACTATGCCGGAGGCCCACTGAGACTGATGGAAGAAGGCTGACGCGCCATTCGCCCGGCGGAGTTGACTCTGCCGACATTTCTAGCCACTGCTCAATGCACTCCATTCGGACGGGGTCGAAAGGGCATTCGTGGAGACTGAAGGTTTGAGTTTGTCACTTTCAGAATTGTTTGGCGTACTTCCGTCAACGTTACCTACTTGGCACATGGCCGCACACAATTCCACCTGGGGGCAGGAACGCATCGCCGACGAGCTGCAACTGAAGCTGGGAATCCGGGTTTCCCCCCGCACGGGCGCGAAGTACTTGCACCGGGGCGGCCCGGTGCGCGCGCCCGACCTCAAGCAGCGCTGGCTCACCTTCGTCCACAATCGCGCCAAGTTGATCGTGGCCTGCGACTTCTTCGTCGTCATCACGGCCACGTTTCGCACCCTCTACGTCTTCGCGTTGATGGAGCTGGGAACCCGCCGCATTCTCCATCACAACGTGACCGCCCATCCGACAGAGGAGTGGACCCTGCAGCAGTTTCGGGAGACCCTGCCGGGCGATCATCCGTACAGGTTCGTGCTCCACGACCGGGACAGCATCTTTTCCCAGGAACTGGACAAGGCGGTCACCAAGCTGGGAGTGAGAGTTCTACGCACTCCACTGCGGGCACCGACGGCGAATGCCTTCTGCGAGCGTCTCGGTGGCAGTCTTCGCCGGGAGTGTCTGGATTTCCTGATCCCGCTCAACGAACGCCATTTGCGGATGATTGTCAAGGAGTGGGGAATCCATTACAACCGAGGGCGGCCTCACGGCTCGTTAGGGCCTGGCATTCCGGAGCCCAGCCAGGAGAGTGTGCCGGCCAGTGACCATCGGCACAAGCTGCCAGCCGGATACCGCGTAAGGAAGACACCGCTCCTCGGCGGCTTACATCACGAGTATCGCCTGGTCAAGGAGGCTGCTTAAATGACGTTGCCGGGGCTCGGACGGAATTTTTGCGGACCACAACGGGAACTACTGGCGACGATACACCAAGCCCACGCTTGACACGCTCAAGCTGACCGGCGTCACCTTCCAGGCATTGCGTCGAACGTGCGCGAGCACGCTCAACAGCCTCGGAGTCGACGGCAAACTCGTCGCCGACCAACTCGGACATACCCTCGATGTGTCACAGAACGTCTATACAAAATCCGGGATCGCGCGACAACAAGAAGCAATCGCGCAACTCGACAAGTCATTCACCACGCCGCCGGTCG
>JAYTKJ010000541.1:0-3928 GCA_043730365.1 Acidobacteriota bacterium
AGGAAATCATCGTCAATGGGTGTCTTCTTTCGGGGCATCTCCGAAAGTACACTGCCAGCTCAGCCTACGTCACGCTTGCTTGCCGGAAGCTCACGCAGACGAGGCAGAATCTCACCAGACGGGCCTCGCAGAGCGGCATCTACGAGACTCGACATCGGCGTTTCGTCCAGATTCACTTCGATCACCTTAGCGCCGGCGCGGCGGGCCAGCGGGATCAGGTTGGCAGCCGGGTAGACGACCGCAGAGGTTCCCACGACCAGGAGCACGTCCGCGGACTCGACGGCGTGGGAGGCCTCCTCAAAGATGCCGGACGTGAGTGGCTCTCCAAACCACACTACGGCTGGACGCGCGAGGCCGCCGCATTGGCAACGGGGTGGCAGCTTGGGCAAGGGGACACGGCGGTCCGGCCACCCCGATCCACAGGCGGTGCAACGCAGACGCCATATGTCGCCGTGGAGTTTGAGCAGACGATGATTCCCTGCCCTTTCATGGAGACCGTCGACGTTCTGCGTGATGAGCGTGAAATCGATTTGGCGCCGCGCCATTTGGGCCAGCGCGAGATGACCGGGATTGGGCTGAGCGGCCGCGATCAACCCGCGACGCCAGTCATACCACTCCCAGATGAGCCGAGGGTCACGAGCAAACGCTTCGGGCGTGGCGAGGTCCTCGGCCCGGAAATTGCGCCAAAGGCCGCCGTCGCCACGAAACGTAGGGATGCCGCTTTCGGCACTGATGCCCGCACCCGTGAGCACGGCCACGGAACGAGCCTCAGACAACCACGCGCGGGCCTGCTGTTCACTCATGGCTTTAAGGCGACGAGTCGAAGACGCCAATAATCGATGTACCAGTGCCCGTCGCGAAACAGCGAGGGGCGGGCGGACGACTCCACGGCGGTAAACCACGCGTCGCGGTCCGCCTCTGGAACCAGATTGAGCCAATGCGCTCCGAACATTTGAATCCAATCGCGCAGGCCGGTGACCGGATCGTCCATCTTAGTGGGGCGCGGGAAAAGCCATGCCTGGCGCAGTTCCAGCCCTGCGCGCTCCAGCACGGCGCCGTACTCGACAATACCGGGAAAATACCATGGGTGCGGCGTGCCGGCGGCGGCGCAGACGGCCGCAACGTTATGGAGTCCGCCGAACTCAACCACCAATCGGCCGCGAGGACGGAGCGCGGCGGCCAGGCAGCGCGCGGCGGCATCGGCGTTCTTGACCCAATGCAGCACGGCGTTTGAGAAGACGGCGTCAAAGGGCTGGTCCACCGCGAACGAAGCGAGATCGGCCACGTCAAAACGCAGAGCCGGAAACTCGGCGCGAGCCTTGGCGATCATTTCCGCCGAATGATCGATGCCGTATACCTCGGCGCCGGCGGCAGCTATCTTTGCAGTCAGTTGACCGGTGCCGCAGCCGGCATCAAGGATCCGCTCGCCCGGCTGAGGGTTCAACAGAGGCAGCAGGTCCGCTCCATATTGCCAGACGTAGGAATGAGTCTGATCGTAGAATCCGGCGTCCCATTGTTGGCTCATCGGATCCGCCTTAGCTCGACACTCTTCACGTAAGTCATTCCTCCCTGTACGGCCACCTCGTGCAATCCCGGTTCGAGCGGCAGACGGCCCAAGCGGAGACGGGTCCACGTCATGTCCGGCGCGGCGGTCCCATGGGGAGATCGCTCGGGCAGCACGTTGGGCGTGAGCGCGTCAGCTTTCGCGGTGCGGGCTTCCAGCGACTCGGCACCCGCCGTGAAGCTCACCGGTTGGTCCGCTACGGCCGAGAGCAACTCCACCCAGACCTCGTAGCGCCCGCCTGCGACAACCTCGATTTTCCAGGCGGCTCGCGCGCCGGGCTGATCCCAGCCCTTGATGAAGTCATTCGCAAATCCATGGCGAGCGTAGAAGGCTGCGCCACCCGATAGCCGGGCTTGCGGACCGCTGAGCACGGCCGGGTTCTCCTCCCAATAGCCCACCGGTATGGGCGGCGCGCCGGGAGTAAAGCCCGCGGTGACGGAGGTGAACCATTCGCGATAGGCGTGATTGAGGCGTTGGAGCTCGGCGGGATTGGCGGCGGCGACGTTGCTTGCTTCGGCAGGGTCGGCAGCAAGGTCATAGAGATCGGTGCCGTTCACCATTTTCCAGCGTTGATCGCGCACCGAACCCGGGAAAGGCTGGAGCGGATCCGGCTGGTGATCGGAGTGCGAGAAGATGAGCCGCGAAGGCCAGGCGCGCTCACCGCCGTCACGCAGCAGCGGCGCCAGACTCACGCCATCGATCGGCGGAGCATTGGCAGCAGTAGCCCGCGCCTTCACGCCGCACAGATCCAGCAGCGTGGGAAAAACGTCGATGTGAGCCGCCACGCGGTCCACCTTGCGGCCGGCTTCCGCGTGGCCGGGCCAGCGCAGGAAGAAGGGCGCGCGCGTACCGCCTTCGTAGACCATGCCTTTTCGCCCGCGCAGCCCGGAGACGTAGCGCTGCGTCTGCGGGCCATTGTCACAAAGGAAGATCACGATGGTGTCGCCGCGCAACTGCAAGTCGTCAAGCCGCGTCAGCAGCCGCCCCACGTTATCGTCGATGTTCTCCACCATGGCATGGATCGCGGCGAGTTCGGGATCGCCCAGATTTTTGTGCCGGTCAAAATAGCGGTCCGGCGCCTGATATGGCGAATGGGGCGCGTTGAGGGCGAGATAGAGGAAGAACGGGCGGGCGCGATGGCGCTCCACAAAATCGATGGCCTCATCGGTGAGAGCGTCAGTGACGTAACCTTTCAGCCGCTCCGGCTTGCCGTTTCGCTCAACGGGAGAATCGAAATAGCGATTCCAATGACCCAGGCGGAAACCGACGAACTCGTCAAAGCCGGACGCATGTGGCACGTAGGGGTAATTTTCACCGAGGTGCCACTTGCCGATCAGCCCGGTGCGATAGCCGGCGGACTGGAACACGCGGGCGATGGTGACTTCGTTGTGCCGCATCGTCTCCCTGCCGCCCGTTACTCCATGAACGCCGCAGCGCAGGGCATAGCGTCCGGTGAGGAGACTGGCGCGGGTGGGTGCGCAGACACTGGAGACGGTGAAGCGCGTGAACTCGACGCTTTGCGCGGCGAGGCGGTCAAGCTGCGGCGTCTTCAGATGCGCGTTGCCGTGGAGCGAAAGATCGCCGTAGCCCTGATCGTCGGTCATGATCAGCACGACGTTGGGCTGCCGCGGTGGCCGCGGGCCGGTTTGAGCGGCTGCGACGTTGGCGCACGTGGCCCCCAGGAATGCACGTCTGTTCATAGTTGGTTTTCCAACTATGATACGCGGGGGGAGGCTGGCGGGCTAGCTACACTGCGGAGACCGCTCCGTCGAAAATCACCCCCGTGCTGCCACTGGGACGGGGGTCGGATCCGGGATCTGGTAGCCGAGGCGGCGCAGAGCCTTGAAGTGGTGTTTGATGGAACGCTGCACGGCCTTTGGGTTGATGGCTTCACCAAACTCGATGAAGCGTGCTCCCTGATGGAGAACGTTCCAAATGACTTTACACAGCCGGTGGGCCACGGCCCAGACCGCTTTCACGTATCCGAGACGTATGATGAGGCGTTGAAAAACCAATTGAAAATGGCTTCCTTTGGTGCGGACGGCGGCCTGAGCAGCCTGACAGAGCAAGTGACGCAGGAAGCGGTTGCCTTTGGCACAACGGCCGGAATGATTCTGTCCGGCACTCTCGTTGGAGCCAGGGCAGGCCCCGATCCAGGACGCCAGTTGGGGCGCCGAGGGAAAGGCGGTGGCCTCCGGCCCGATTTCGGCCAGAATTTCTTGCGCCGCCTCCGCACCGATGCCCGGAATCTCGATGAGCGGAGTAACCGCATCCTGATACTTCTGCATCTGTGTGGCGGCCAGCTTGTTCAACTCGTCGATCTGCCGGTCAATTAGTTCAATGCGGTCCAACTGCTGGGTAAGC
>JAYTKJ010000542.1:0-23754 GCA_043730365.1 Acidobacteriota bacterium
AACCCTAGCAGCGATAGTGCTCAGAGAAAAAGGCGCTCCGTGGAGCAAGCTGCATCATCTTGGGGATTGCCCTGGGTCGTTACCGGAACGACAAAATTCGTTTTCGTACCGTCCTATGGAAAGCGAATGCATCGCTCCCATAGCCGACACGCTCGCTCACATTGGAGCCGGATTATTTCAAACTGATCTCCTACTTGCCACGTTCGAACAGGTGCCCCAACCTGGCCCGGGATTTGTTTTCCGGTGGAGTTCCGTGAACAAATGGGCCCGGTTGTCGGAGATCAAAAGATCGAACGGCAAGAAGATCAGAAAACGGCTGGCTGCGAATGCCGCCACATCGATTTACGTGACGACCCGATAGGGCGGAGCGGTGCCCAGGCGTGGCATTAGGCCACCGGCACCTGTTGCAACGAGCGATGGAACCTGCCTGACGGCGCAGTCATTACAAGCCAACACTTTCCGCGGGCAGCGAACACCGCCGGCCGTTTATGTGGAAGCCTTAGCTAAGCTAGCCTATCGCCCAAGAATGATATCGATGCCGCTGAAGATTGACGCCAACGCATTCTTGCTCAATTTCGCGATGCGCTCGGTCAATAGTTCCTTGTCGAGGCTCACAATCTGGGTTGGATTGGCCACGGAATCCTTGGGCAAGCCTGTAGCCCGTGCGCTTAGCAAAACGTTGCCTGGCGCTTCGGCATACTTCAGGTTGCTCGTGAGTGGTACACAAACCACGGTCCCCAGACGGCTTCGATTAAGGTGATCGCTTTGGACGATGACGACGGGCCTTCGATACCCAGGTCCTGAACCGGTAGGTGAGGGCAGATCCGCCCACCAGACCTCGCCCTGCCCGACTACCATTCGACGCGTGCCAGGGCGCGTTGGGACGCAGCGGATGTAAAAGGATCGACCGCATTGCCCGTGGCGTCGATAACCCGATTCATGGCATCGGTGATCTCGTCTCCGGAATGGCGGGCAAGATACTCGGCAAGGGCATCGCTAAAGAGTTGGCTGCGGGACCGCTTTGCACTGCGCGCGAACAGCTCGGCCCGTTCAAAGATCGCGTCAGGAATGGATACGGCCGTTTTCATACCATTAGTATAACCAAGCTGCGAATCAACGCGCAGGCAACGGAGCCTGGTCGCGACGGGCTCCCGGTTTTGCTCCCCTGCACTGCGGGGCCGCTCCCGCCCCTCTGCGGGGTAGCTAGAATTGAAGGATGCTGTCACGGAGGTCCTTCATCTTTGCCCCTGCCAGTGCGGGCCCTGCGGGGGCAGGACCGAAATCCCACGATGTTCGGTGACGCCGAAAAGTACGAGCGATTCATGGGTCGCTGGAGCAAGCTCGTGGCGCCCTTGCTTGTGGATTTCACCGGTCCGCCCGATGGGGGCCGGGTACTCGACGTCGGCTCAGGCACTGGCTCTCTGGCCTTTGCCATCGCGGAACGCAGGGCACGGGCCCGTGTCATAGGGATCGACCCTTCCAAAGAATACGTCGCCTACGCGAATGGTAAGAGCCCGTACGGGGATCGAGTTAGCTTTGAGGTCGGCGATGCGCAGAAGCTGCACTTTCCCGATGCGGCCTTTGATGCCGGCCTTTCTTTGCTAGTGTTCAATTTCATTCCCGATCCGAAAAAAGCATTGCTCGAATTGCGACGGACTGTCAAGCCGGGAGGGCGTATCTCAGCCGCCGTGTGGGACTACGGCGCTGGTATGAAGATGCTCCGGGCATTCTGGGATGCCGCGGCGAAGGTCGATGCGAGGGCTGAAAAGCGGGACGAGAGGCACATGCCGCTTTGCCGCGCCGGTGAGCTGTCGGCTTTGTGGAAACAGGGTGGCCTGGAGAATGTCCGCGAACTGCCTCTCGACATGACTATGCGGTTCGGATCGTTTGCTGATTACTGGGATCCATTTCTCCTTGGCCAGGGCCCAGCGGGCTCTTACGCCGCTAGTCTCGACCGCCAGATGTTGCCAGCGCTGCGTAGCGAGGTTAAGCGCCGGCTGTCGGTTTCGGCGGAGAGCGCGCCCTTGGTTCTGCCCGCGCGAGTCTGGTCAGTGGCCGGCACCGTTCCGCGGTCACTATGAGGAAGACGCGCAAGACGGACTCGCTCCGGCGCGGCATCGCCTGTCTGCTCCTCGCGGTTTGGCGCCACGCCTATGCGGCCTTTGCGCTTTTGAGGATGCTCCGGGCACGGGCACCGTTAGCTGCTACTTTACTCAATAGGATGTCTTCGGAGCGCCTCACGTTGGCTTGCGGTTTACTACTGGGCTTTGCATCGATGCTGCGGCCGCAGAGCACGCAAGGATTATTGGCCGGGCGCGTCAGCGGCGCCGTCGACGGATCACCCGTCAGCGGGGCCGTTGTTAGCTATCGAGCCGCCGCTACCGGCGCATCGGGAAGCACCACGACTTCAAAGGCCGGCCTATTCGCACTGCCCTCGTTGTCACCAGACACCTACCAACTGCGGGTAGCCGCCCCCGGCTTCCAACCTCAGGAAGTATTCGGCCTAGAGCTCAACGTGGCCGGGCGCCTGGAAGCCGACTTCCGGTTGCGCCCACAAGCGGACGTCTTTGGTGAAAAACAGGGACTGTCCATGGGAGAGACCGGGGTGGTGCTACGGTTTTTTGGGCCGGACGTGGATCTGGGTAGAACCCAAACGGTGTCCGCTCTGCGCACGACGCGAGGCGCGATGGAATCGAGCGTTTCCGAAGTGATCCACGCACGCGAAATCCGCGATCTTCCGCTGGCCGGGCGCGATGTCTACACGATGCTGGTGACGCAAGCCGGGGTGGCCGCCGACTCCACAACGGCCCGCGGCCTGGGACTCTCGGTAAACGGTCAGCGCCCATCGTCCTCGAATTTTCTGCTGGACGGCGTGGAAAACAACAACTATCTGATCACGGGCCCCCTCACGGCCATCGCGCCGGAAGCCGTGCAGGAATACCGATTCTCGTCCAATAATTTTTCCGCCGAATACGGAGGCACCGCCGGCTTCATCGCCAATGCGGCCACGCGTGCGGGCGGCCCGGCCTGGCATGGCACCGCCTATTTTTACGGCAAGCACAGCGCCTTCAACGCGAATAGCTTCCAACAAAACCTGCGCGGCGTGGTCAAACCGCCGGTTCGCGAACGCCAGCCGGGCTACCAGATCGGCGGCCCAATCCGTCGTGAGCGCCTTTTCGTTTCGAGCGCGCTGGAGGTCTTCCGCAGCCATGGCTTTACCGAGGTAGTCGATACGCTGCTGCCTGGAGCCGTTGTTAAAGAATTCACGCGGGCCGGCGGCCCGACCCGCCGTTTACTGGATGCCTTCCCCGCCCCTGTGTCCGCGCTTCCCAGCAGTCCTGGGGCGGCGGGCGGACTCGCGGTGGCCGCGCGATTCCAACCGCCAAGCACGGTTAACCGCACGCTGGCCCTCGAACGAATGGATTGGCTCTCGCGGGGCGGAGCGCACCGTTTGGTGGGGCGCGTCTCGATCCAACGTCTTGGGCGTCCGGACTTCATCTGGAGCCCTTACGCCGAGTTTGTGTCCGGGCTCCGTCAGAATACGGTCGGGTTGATGGTGGGCGTCGACAGCAACCTGCGGCCGAACATCACCAGTGAGGCCCGCGCCGCATGGTCCAACGATACGCTCGAGTGGGATCGCGCGCATCCCGAGATTCCGACGCTGGCGTCTTCAGATGGCGTCATGCTCCCGGGCAGCCCCGCTTTCTATGCCTATCGGAACCGCACCCGCTCCTGGGAACTCCGCGAAACCATGACGTGGATTCATGCCAGCCATATTCTGAAGTTCGGAGGATCGGCCCTACCACGTTCCATCGCCGGCTTGCAGAGCGCGGGCCGCGATGGTCTGTATTTTTTCAATACAGTGATTGATTGGGCGCTCGATGAACCGCAACTCTTCTCGGCCCCGCTAGACCGCGCCGCCACGCCGCTTTATCGCGTTCCGGATTCAGCACGCAGCTACCGCCAAAAGCAGTTTGCAGGCTTTGTGCAGGACACTTGGCGCGTCGCGCCGAGAGTGGTGTTGAACTTCGGCGCGCGCTACGAAAGCTACGGAGCGCCGTCGAGTACGGGAGCGGTCAAAGACTTCACCGTGACGCCTGGACAAGGCTCCGGCTTCCGCGAGCGACTGGCCGCGGCGCGCCTCACGGCCCCGCCGTCAACGGGCGATGCCTCAGTCTATCCGGCGGACCGGAACGACTGGGCCGGCCGCTTCGGTTTCTCCTATTCGCCAAGCTGGGGCCCGGTACTCCGGGGCGCCTACGGCATTTTCTATGACCGGCTCTTCGACAACGCCTGGCAGAACGTGCGGGGTAACAGCTTTCAACTGGGACTGTTCCAGTTGCCGCCTTCGTCAAGGAATTATCTCGAACCAGTGAATGAGACACTGGGGAAACTGGCGGGCTCGATCTTCAGCTCCGGTTTCCCCTCGGCCACCATGCTGCAGCCCGGCTTGCGGACGGCTTACGCCCACAGCTACTTTCTCGGCTTGCAGCAGCGGCTGAGCGAGCGATGGAACGTAGAGCTTAATGGCGCGGGGTCAGGCGGCCGCAAGTTGATTACCACCGACATCGTCAACCGTCAGGTGCGGCTGACGGCGCCGAGAACCATCTCCTACCGCGGAAATCAGGGCTTGTCCAACTATCACTCGCTGACCGCGGTGGCGCGATACCAGCCATCGCGCGGACTGCTGCACGTGGCCTACACGTGGGCCCACTCGATTGACCTGCAGAGCGAGCCGCTGGCTGGCGATTTCTTCGATCTGAGCTTTGCCCGGGTGACGTCGGCGACACGCAGCAACGGAATCGCGGCTTTCTCTCGTGAACTCGATAGCTCGGGCGACCGGGGTAACTCAGACTTCGATCAGCGCCATAATCTCGTGCTCTACTCGGTGTGGGACCTTCCCGGCCGCTCGCTGCCTTTGCGGAATTGGAAGGTCGCCCAAATGGGCGCGTTCCGGACAGGCTTTCCCTTTACGGTCTTCGCGCCATCGACGTTGGGGCCAAATGGCGAGTTTCTGGTCAACGTCCGCGCCGATCTGGTCGATCCGGCTCGAGGCGTTCTTGACGGCGCGGATCCGGCGCCGGGAGGCCGACGTTGGTTATTGCCGGCAGCCTTCCAAGCACCTGCGAACGGTCAACAAGGCAACACCGGCCGCAATGCCTTTCGCGGCCCGGGCCTCTTTAGCCTTGACCTATCGCTTACCCGGACATTCTCCTTGCCGAGGCTGAGCGAGACTGGGCGCATCAGCGTTCGCGCGGACGCCTTCAACTTCCTCAACCACGCCAACCTGAACAACCCGGCTGCGCTGGTCGGCTCGCCCAACTTCGGATTGGCTTCGTTTGGTAGAACTGGCCGCGACTCAGGCTTCCCGGCCACGGTCCCCTTTACCGAGACCGCCCGGCAGTTCCAGTTTCTGCTGCGGGTCGAATTCTGATGGGAGTGACGGTGGTTGTCGCAATTTCAGTTTTGATCGTCGCGACGCCTCCGGGATTGGGACAAGCCGGGGTCAACCTACCCGATCGATCGTCTGAAGACCACTGCTGGCGAGAGGGCGCTGTTCGGCAATCTGCGGCGCAGATGAAGGGCCGCTTGCGCCACATGAATTCCATTGCGTCGCCTCTCTTGTATCGAACAATGAGAATCACCGATGCGGTTCTCTCCTTCGAACTCAGAGCCGATCAAGGTGGAAACGTGGATTGTATTCGAGCCATCTCTGGCCATCCAATCATCGTTGGCGCTGCTATCGAATCGATCAGGACGTGGAAATTCCGACCCAGCAAGGTACGCGGTCAAAGCCGAGCAATCTTCGGCACGCTCGTCCTGGTTGTTTCGGGAACCGAACGCCGCCTGAAGACCGCGGTGTTAAAGGCCGAGCCACGGAAGCGCAATTGAGAGAGTCCGCTCCCTGCGGTCACGGCTTCAGGACCGGCGGCGGTGGTTTGAGCCACCCGGGTCTGGGAATTGGTAAGCGTGGCGCTGGCTCCAGGGATGATAGCGCCTTGCGGATCCTTGACGATACCTGTGAGTGAGGCGTTTTGAGCGCTGGCGGGTAGAACGAAACTAAGCCAGAATAGAACGCTGGCGACGACGAATCGAGACTTCACAGTACACCTCCTAAAGGGAGTTGATCCAATTAGAGCAGGTCCTGGCTCAGAAACAAAGGGCCCCTGGTAGTTCTTAGGGAATCGGAGTCTCGGCAGGCTTCGTGTTGACGTTGGAGAGCGTGCCTCCATCGATCAAGATGGAGATGTACGGCGCATCAGGGGCAGTCGATATCTGCACCGTCGCCAGATGCAACTCATCGGGATCATCCTTTGACCACGAGCCGTAGCCGGAGAAGGTGACCGTGTCGTAGTTACCGGGCCGCAGTGTTGAAGTTAGCGAGTTCTGACAGGAGACGGCCGCCAGATTGTTCATCTTGAACGTCCCACCAGTCTTGCCGGTGGCCTGGTTGGTGTACTCGAAAGAGGCTTGGCGCGCTGAAGCATCGCACGGCAGCGAATAGCTGAACGAAAAGCGCTCACCGAACGACGACAGCACGTTGGTCTGAGTGCCCGTCATGGTAGCCGTGGGCACATCCTGCGTGGCAACGGCCTGCATCTTGAAGAAAGGCGTCAGAATCGAACCGGGGCCGGCGCGGAAGGCGTTGGACGGGTTCTTGTAGTCGCTTGACGGAAACGTGAAGCCGTCGAACGGACGGTACTCGGTGCCATCGTAGCGGAAGACGATCGAATCGTTAGGGCCCTTCTCAAAACGGGCCGGGCCGCGCAGGAAGAACGCACCAGGAAGGAGCCGTCCATTGTTCTGTGCGAGAATCGCCAGCAGCAAGTCTTGAGTCCAGAGCGTGCGCCACAGGAAGTTGCCGACAAAGCGCCCGGTCTTGACGTTTACTTCTCCCACCGGAATATCGAAGGGGTCATCCGTGATGGCGACTTCTTTCACGTCGTAAGTCGAGAAAGGAAATCTCAGCTTCTCGTCATGGCCGAGAAACCCGAGCGAGAGGCCAGGAATCGGGAACGCCGGCGGCGGCACGAGGAGTCCGGCGGGGGGCATCGCGCTGACGGCTACCGGCACGAAGTCGCCGGTCTGATCTCCGAATTGAATCTTCATCCTGCCCTGCATTTGCGAACGGCCGACAGCTTCTCCGCCGAGTTGCGGGATATTCATTTTGAAGTCGTCACCGATGCTCGAGAACCGGCTGTTTAGAGTCATCTCGATGACCGAATTGGGAACGATCTCCACGCACTTGTTGCCGCAGGGCGGATCAACGTCACGCTTGGAAGTCAGGCGCAGGTGGGGGTGCAGGCTCATGCCCGCCACTTGGATGCTGCCGCATTGAAGCAGGGGGCCGCAGAAAGGCATGGGCAATCGGATGGGCGCACCGTCGACGTTATTACCGAGCGGCAGGAAAGTAGAACCGTAAAAAGTAAAGTCCAGCAAGCCGTCGCGGCGCTGTTCGAATTCGAGTTCCGCCGAACCATAGATGCCGGGAAACTCGAAAGCCGGAGGCTTCAGCCGGGGATTAACTAAGCCCAAGGCGTAGTAGAAAATATTGAAGAAATTTGCCATGTACCGGAGATTGGTAACTTCACCGGTCTTCAGATTCAGGTCTCCCGTGGAGTACTGATCGAAGACATCCAGCAGGGCGTTCGAGGTCGCGCCAAAGGCATAAAACTGCGGCGTCCTCAAAACGACATCGTCTCCCTTCAGATTTAGGGGGTGCGACAGCTCGAAGTGGGCGATATCGTTGACTGGAGGATAGAACTGAATCCGGACGACTCCGGTCAAGTGCGAGTTCCAGAGGCCAAACCCTCCGAATAGAACATTAGGGCAAACGCCCAACGGGTTGTCCTCGTTCCTCGGGCAATCGACGACGCGGATAGCGTCGCCCATGAAACTGCCGTTCTTGTCGATCGGGAGAACCTGCGCCATTCCCGGCGGTAGTTTCAACGGCACCGGCAGTGGGTCACGCGCTAGCAGGGGCAAGCTGAGAATCAAGGTGTAGGCAAGAGTAAGACTGCGGGAACTCATCGGGTGGCCTCCGTGTGGGGACGCCCCACCACCGCCGCGGGAGTAAATCGCCCAGCGGGATCGTCTTCGGCGATCCGGCCCAAATCCAATAGAGGGAAGTTCGTCTTGTAAGTGGTGTTAAGCAATTGCAGAACTTCGTTGGCAATCGCGCCGTGACCGACCGCGCCCGGATAGTAACCGTTCAGCGAGTAGAAGCCGCCCAGCATGTTGGCCGTAAGCCGCTTGCCATTGACGGTGAGTCCTTGGGCCTTGACCCTGGCAAAGAAGGATCGTAAGTCATACACCTTGGCGCCAGCAGCCTGGGCCGCCGTCGTGATCTCGGTGTTGAGAGCCGTTACGCGATTAGTGACCGCGGTTTTTGTAGAGGCCTTGACGACGGTTCCAGGGAAAAAAGACGCGAGTCCAGGAAACAACGGGTTGAGCAACTGGCCCACATTGTCGGCCAGAATCAAATTGCCAACCAGCATCATCCCGAAGGGAGTGAGCAGGTCCGTCTGGTTGAGGCGGAATATCTTTTGCAGTTCGGCGGGCGGCGTACCGACATAGTCAGTCGCGCTCTGCACGGTGGTAAAGAAGGCTGTGTCGAAGGGATCCGGGACAGTCATCACCACCATCTCGGCGTAGGTGCTCTTCAGCCTGGTTAGCAGGGCGGTGTAGTTGTTCTTGAAGGTGGTGACATCGGGGAGCAGGCTCGGGTCATCTTTGACGGCGGCCTCAAGCACTTCGTAGTATCCGAGCTCCACCAGGAGCAGCGTCGGATTCATGGCCAACGCGTACTCTGACTGGGTCCAGAGGGGCTTGGAGCGGCCCACGATCAGCGCCGGGTACCCCAGAATCAGGTTGACCACGGTTTGCTGCTGATTGCGCGGCTGGAGCAGTGGCGGCGAGGGCCGCGCGGTCATCGCGTCCGCGAGCCGGTGCCCGGGAATCGATAGATTGAAGACGAAAAGACCGGGTGGGAACGTCGCGCGAACGGCGCCTTGTCCAGTGCCAGGCAACATCGTGGGCAGTGTCGTGAAACCGGGGGCATTGCCGATACCCGGAGCCTCGATCAAAGGCTGCGGGAAAGCGGTCTTCATCTGACGCGCCATCTGAGCCGGGAAACTCTTTTCCTGATTGATATCCCGCAAGGCGAAATCGGACATGCCTGCGGCTAGACCTTCTCCCAACACGACAAACTGCGTGGTATCGAGCTTGGCTTGCGCGCGCAATCCACTCGCAAACACCAGGGCGCAGAGCGGGACAAGCGCCACCATGCGCATGACGTACAGATTCGCTAGATCCATGGGTTTCTCAAATCCACTCCTGGCAGTTCCGGCGCGTTCAGCGTTCGCTTGCGCAGGGCGTCTTCCTCTTCCGGGCCTACCGGCCCGCGGAATCCCATGATGTCCCAGCCGGACTTCGGCGTAAAGCCGGTCAACTGCTGGAACTCGGAGCCAGGCTTGGCCAGGTGCCGAGGAAAGTTCAGGAAGAAGGTCTGCTTGCATCCAAGCAACATGAAGATAGAACCGAAAGAGAGTATGTCGCCGACACCGTCGTTCTCAAAGTTCCCGACCAGGATGTTGGAAAGGTAGTCACCCTGTTCCCGCGTCGTCATTTCCAGGAATTTCCTGCCGTATCGAATCAAAGGAGGCGTTTCGTTCACGGCGACAATGGCCTGCAAGAGTCCACCAAACGCCAGACTGTTGCCCAAGGCGAAAACCTGCCGGATATAGACGTCCAGTCCGTACTGCGTGATCTCCGGATCGAAGGTCGCCCAGCCGGGGTCCTGATCGACGGGAATCACGAGCCGGCCAAAGGCACTAAAGATTTTCAGCGAGTCGTCAAAGTCCGCCGCCGGCGTGCGGTCTTCTGCGCCGAACAGGCGGGGGCCGAAACGGTCATAGGCGGCTGCGGCTCCGGCGCCCTTGGCGATCTTAACGAAGAAGGCCCGGCGCGACAGCACTTTTTCCATCTCCACCAGCGCGTCGCGTCGCGGGTCGCTCATTGATGAACCTCCGATTCGATTTCGTCGGCCGCGGTCCTGACGTTGCGGGCCCCGAGGATCTCGCGGTTGACATAGTCTGCCGCGCGGCTGGATAGAGCCATGATCAGCGCGTTGGGATTGGAGCTGATGTGGTTCGGGATGATGCTGGCATCGCAGCACATCAGGTTCTTGACGTCCCATGACATGCCCCACGTGTCGACCACCGAAGTTTTAGGATCGACACCGGCGCGGCAGGTTCCCTGCGGATGGAGCGCGCCCGACGTAGTCACAAAGAGGCTCATCTGCTGCTTGAGAACCGGCTCCGGATCGTCGCCATTGGGGAAGGCCGTGTAGGCGCCCATTTTCTTATAGATCTCGCCGACTTGGCGAACCGCCAAAACGAGGTCGTCGATCGTCTTGTCTTCCAGTACGCCATAGGGGCCGCCCACCAGATAACTGATAACGGCATTCTTCCGGGTACCGGTCACGCGGCCGGTCACGTTCGGCTTCATCTCGAAGATGAAGGCTCCCGCGCGGCTCTTGAACTGGCGCATTACGTCCTTGTAGGGCCGGCCGAACAAGCCGATCTTGAAGGCCGCCGCGACCCAAGGAGTGGTGGCCGGGAAGCCGGCGCTGGCGTGAACCACCGCGTCGGTAGGCTCGCCGTTCTCGGTCATCGCGTGGTGGTGAATGTTCCACTGGTACCCGCGATCGGAGCCCCAGTCATCGCCCGGCAGCAGCACATCAATGGGCACGCCCGGGTGAGCCTTCAGATGCTGCCCAACGTTGGGATTCTTAAGGTGGACGCCGGAATCGCGCAACAGCAACGGCGTGCCAATAGCCCCGGCCGCCATCACCACCAGCTTGCGCGCGTTGGCGGTCACGGTTTGTCCATTGCGCTCGTAAGTGACGCCCGTGGCAATGCCATTAGTGATCTCGATATTCACTACGCTGGCATTATCCAATAACGTGGCGCCCGCTTTGAGGGCTTTCGGGATCTGGGTAATGGCTGTGCTCATCAGCGCATCGTACTTACAAGGCATGCCTGCGTTCAGGCGGTGTCCGCAGAAGATGCACGCTTGCCGATTGGAAGCCGTCTCGAAAATCGGGATGCCCATGCTGAGAGCGATTCGCTCATAAAGGACACTGGCTTTGTTCCAATACTCGCGTGAGTCGCGGTGAACGTTCAGGATGCGCTCGGCTCTCAGGAAGTGGGCCTCGAAGGCTCGCTTGGTCCAATCGGTGACGCCGGTGGCCTCTTGAAAGCCATCCCAATCGACCCGCCGGGGCCGGAGCCACGCACCGACGTTGACGAACGATCCGCCGCCGACAACCTTGGCTTCGCGCTGAGCCGTGGAGGCGAAGGGGTTGGACTGGTCCATGTACATCGGATAGGTGAAGAACAGGTCGCCGCGATTGCTGTCGCGGTTCGCCGGCAGCCAAGTACCAAGATTCACCTGCGTCGCGGTCTTGCGGCGCTCCGGCGAGCCTACGCCAGGCTTGGGGTCGCCCATGATATGCGGGCCCGCATCGAGAATGAGAACCGAGCCGTTGGCGGCGATTTCGCCGGCCAGGAACCCACCGCCCGATCCCGCTCCGCAAATGATTACGTCGTATGTATCGGCCATGTTTTCCTTCGTTAGCGGGTAGCGGCTACGGCGTTGCCAGCCGTCGGGCCGGTGTACTGTCTGGGGTTTGAAAGCACGATCGCAAACCCGCTCGGGATGAAGGCATATTGGTGCCTTCTCAAGGTAACCGGAGCGCCATTGGCCGGAATCACCTGCACGCTACCGGAAAGCACGGCCAGATGGGTATTGGCCCGGATGACGAATGTCGGTGTTTTGCGCCCGCCGCGCAGCCGAAACACACGCGAGGTGATGCCAAGCGTGTTGTCTCGTTCGATCATCTTCTCGTCGATACCTTGCGGCCAAGCGCGATCATATATGTATTCAAGGCCCCTCCACGGCAGGATACCCAGAAACTTGCCGAGGTCTAAAACGAACTCGCTACCCGTTTGTCCGGCCGGCACTTGAGGACCCCGGTAGTCCGGGGCAACCACTTCGAGGAGGGGAAAGAAAGGGCTGGCGGTCCACAAGAAGGAGCGCGCTTCCAAGATCGGTAACTCCGGGCCGAAATCGACGCCCTCCGGGAAGGGCGCGTAGAGTCCGGCGGTAAGATCGGCAGGCTCCTTACCCGGAATCAGGAGCCTGTCCAGGCCTTCGGTGATCATCACCTTGCCGGCGCCCCTGAAGCGGTTCTTCTGAGTGACGATGCCTTCCTGCTGAATGATGTAGCGGAAATTATCGCCGGTCTCGTTATGAAGATTGACGAAGAACTCGCCGGGGAAGTCCGGGCCAAACGGCTGCGTAGGCAGCGCCCGGGCATCTTTGAACTCAAAGCCTGACTGCGTGTTGACGGTGGTGGAAGGAACAATCTCGAGGTCCGGCCGGCCTTTGGCCGAAACGGAATAGATCACCACGTCACCTTCGCGACCGCCGAACTGCGCCAGGAGTGGCGCCGCCCGGAAAGCCGCGGCGAACAGAAATAGAGCAAGATTGCGCAAGCGTTCCTCCCGCGACCTATTGCTGAGACCGGAAAACCCCGGAAACCGCCGCGCCCGCCGTGGTTAACATCATCATCGCCGAGTCTCCCCGGCCACCAAGAGCACCAACAGCGGATTGGGCCACGCCGCCGTCCTGATACTTGAGCGAGACAAAACACTTTGCGGTCACGTCATAGGTGCCGGTGACTTCGCGCTGAACAATGGTTCCACCGTAGTTGTTGAGCAAGCTGGCGGTAAAAGTCCCTTCGCCGTTCGCAACCAAGCGGCCGATGATCGCGACTGGGCCAGCCAATTCCTTGGGTGCCGACAATGTGCCGCGCAGGTCCACCTCAAAGGGACCGGCGAAATCGCTATTGCCGCAGAATCGCTGAAACTGCTTTTGGTGGCGGCCGAGGATCAAGGTTCCCGGGGGCTCGGTAATCATCAGCACTTCCTCGCGCATGTTGGAGCTGAGGATACCGGTGAACACGGAGGGGACGCTCAGGGGGAACGGCAAAGTAAGCGAAAAGCTGACGCGGCAATCCGGGGTTACCGTGTAGGTGGCCGGCACGTTGGCCGGCTGGATCAAGCCGTTGTAGCTGGCGGTTGACTCGACAGTGGCGTTGCCTTGGCCGTCCATCGTAAAGGTGCCGGCTTGTGCGAAGGGTCCCACCAAAGCGGCGCCGGCAGGAGGCAACCGGAGCAGCGATCCAGTCGTATAAAAGGCGTAGCTGCCCCTGTATTCGGCGACCGTGCAGGTTATCTCGGCCTGCAGTCCGGGACGGACGGCCAACAATAGAATTCCAAAGGTAGCGGCAGAAGCCAATGATCTCATTTTAGGTTCCTCCCAAACGGACTCGCGTCATTTGACGGCTAAAGTCGTGAATTAGGCAAAACGCTGATTTACCGGAGGAGGCTCTCCAGTGCAACGTCGCCCGTCCACAGTCGACTGAATGACATCATACCCTATTCCGGGGATTCCGGGGGCCTGTTTTTTTTGTCATCGCCAGGACTCGCCTGAGGGTATTTGTTGCCTTCGTTATTTTGTTGCGCCCCTTGAATGGGGCGACCTCCCAACCCTAAATCACGGCGTAGCCGCAGACGGACCTGGTCGAGAATAACGGTCCGAATCGTCTAGAAATGGCAGGGGGCGCTTCCGCTGGTACGTCCCGAACAGTCACCCTCCTTCGCGGAGGCCAACCAGGAGACGGCATTCGGTGCGCCAGACCAAGTTGGCTGATGAGTCATGAGAAAAAAGCCCCAAAGAGGAGCGATTGCGGGTATACTGGCTGCTGACAAAACCTGAAGATGCAGAGCCGGTTGCCAGCACTTTCACTTGGGCGTTGCCTCGCCTTCGGTCAGTATTTCCGCGTCCGGTCGAGTGTCTATTCCGAGCAGCTGGTAATGAGAGAGCGAACTATGAAAAATCTGGTGGGATCCGTTCTATTATGCGCGGCCGGACTCAGCGCCGATACTGCCGACATAGTGTTTTTTCGGGGCAGCATGTCTCCCCTGAATGAAGTGCCGCCCGCGAGTCTGCGCGGCGGAGCGGCGGCGACCCTGATTACGCACATCGTGCGGGATCCAGAAGGAAAGATCGCTTCGGCGTCCATGGACTTCGTGGTGGGATACGGGATTGCCGCACCGGTGAACTTCACCGGACTACACGTTCATCGCGGGGCCGCCGGTGTCAACGGGCCGATCGTGATCCGCACGGCGCTGGGTTCGCCAGCACCCACGCCATCAGACCCGTCCGGATTTGGCTTTTTCAACCTGCAAGGGCAAATCCTGCCTACCGATCAAGCGGGCTTAGACGCTTTGAACGGCATGCTAGCGAATCCCGAAGACTACTACGTCAACATCCACACAAGCGATTTTCCGGGTGGGGCGGCTCGTGCGCAGCTGAATCGCGCCACGTTCATTGTGCCGATCTCGCAAATGATTCCGGCCAAAGTTGTGCCTGCCATTTCGGGGAGTTCGGCGAGTGCCACGGCCCAGTTCGTGATCCTGACCGCTCGCGACGCGCGAGGGGGAATAACCTCCACGCAATTGATTTTCGACGCCAACCTCGACTTTGGACGCCAGACGACAGTCACAGGTCTGAAAGTACACAGCGGCGTGGCAGGTGTAAACGGGCCGGTCGTGTTGGACTCCGGTATCGGTGAAGGTCCGTTTTCAGTTCAAACGGACGCAAGCGGCAAGGGAAACTTTAGACGCTTCGTCGAGGTGGATATGACCAATCCGGCCCAGGTGGCCGCGGTGGCCGGGCTCGTCACTCGCACCCGGGATTACTACATGCAGATGAGCACGTCGGATTCACCCGCGAGTCTGCGCGACCAGGTGAATAGTACGGACCTGATCCGCTTACGGATGACGATGGTTCCGCCGGGCTCCACCGGCAACCCGCCAACGTCATCGGCGATCACGCTGCTGCTGTTGCGGACGCTTCGCGCCGAGGACGGTACGGCGTTGGCCGCATCAATGATGTACATTTCCAACTACCGCTTTCCCGCAGGCAAGAGGGATTTCACCTCGTTGACGGTCCATGATGGCGCGGCGGGCGCGACTAGCCCCAAGCGGCTCGATGCAAATCTCGCCGCCATTGGAGGGGTCCAAACAGAAACCGGATTTGGCAATATTTTCTCCTTCGCCACGATCAGCGACCCGGCCGGCATGGCCACGGTCAACTCAATGATGCAGAACCCGGAGCGGCATTACGTCGCAATCGGCACGGGAGCAGACGCCGCCGTCGCCATCAGGGCGCAAATTCTGGAGCCGAACACTGCCTCGCCAGTGGTAGCCGGGGCGGGCAGCGCGGCCAATGGGACGGCGGCGGCGCCCGGCGGGCTCATCAGCATCTACGGCACGAATCTGGCCAAGGTGACGAGCGATCCTTTCGATTCGCGTCCCTTGTTCACCCCGGGGCTCACCGGTTGGTTCGGCAAAACGCTGCCGACCACTTACGATGGCACCAAGGTGACCATCGCGGGCAAGAACGTGCCGCTGCTCTCGGTTTCGCCAGGGCAAATCAACGCCCAAGTGCCGTTTGACGTGCCGGCTGGAACTCAACAGATTGTGGTGACCAACGCCAATGGCGCCGGCGCCGCGGCCAACTTGACGATAGCGGCGCCTGGGCCCGCGATTTTCAGTTTTCCTTCGGACCTCTCCCGCGGCATCGTCGTGCATCAGGATTCTTCGTTGGTGAATGCGGAAAACCCGGCTCGAACCGGCGAAACACTGACTGTCTATGCGACTGGTCTTGGCCAAGCCACCCCGGCGCTCTCGACAGGGACACTCGTAGTCTTCCCGCCGCAATCGGACACCGCGACGGTTAACGCGACCATCGGTGGCCGGACTGCCGCAGTCGTCTCTTCGGTAGCCACGCCCTATGCGGTGGGGCTGTATCAGGTTGGCGTAACGGTGCCGGAGGGACTTACCGCCGGGACCGTGCCAGTGGTTATCCGCGTAGGTCAGGCAGCCTCGGCACCCGTGAGCATCGAGGTTCAATAAGAGGCATGCAATCGTGCTTCGAAATGGTTGCGAACGGCGAGTTATGTGAGATAATTTCCTACACTGGCGGAACCTTTCGGCTCCAGTCCGCAGGCTGCGGCGCCCAACTCCTGGCGGCCTGTTAAGCTGGCGAACGTTGTGAGCGACCGCAAAAGAGTGCGACCGATAATCGGAGGTCCATGCGAAATCCTTGGCTGGGCCGGCGCCGTAAGGCGAATCCGTTTGACTGGGCTTTTTCATGGCAGCAATTACCAATAGCTTAAGAAATTCGACGCGAGCGGTTATCATCGCCATCTGCTGTTTGGCATTGTCGGCGAATCACGCGAACGGGTCTGCGTTCTCGATCGCCGAGAACGGCGCCCGCGCCGCGGGAATGGGCACGGCGTTCACGTCCGTTGCCGACGACGGATCAGCCATCTTCTTTAACCCGGCGGGCATAGCCTTTTCCGAAGGCATGAACTTCCAGATGGACAACCTCGCCGTGGTTGGGTTGTTCCGGTTTGTGCCATCGGACCCTTCACCGGGACTATCGGTCCCCGAAAAGGGGTTCCACGGGTCGATCAAGCCGAAGTTCATCCCAGTGGGCAGCTTGTATTTCACTAAGAAGCTCTCGGATCGGTTGGCTGTGGGATTCGGCGCGTTCGCGCCTTTTGGCTTGGCGGCGAACTTCACAAACTTCAACGACGGCGATCCGGCGAACACCAAATATCCTGGCCGATTCGCGGGTACGCGCGCCAGATTGGAGTCCTTCTGGTTCCAGCCAACGCTCGCCTACAAAGTGACGGCGAACTCAAGCTTGGCGGTAGGGGTAGCATTTGTGCATACCCATTTGCTGATCGAGTCCAGCATTCTGAACCCGAAAGACGATGCTTTGGAATTCGGCCGGGAGGCGGCAGCAACGGTGTTTCCGGGCGTGGACAAAGAGTTGGCGGCGCGCTCGATCGCCCGGTTGCTGCCCGAGGGCCGCTCCCGTATCGCCGGGACGTCCAACAGTCCCGGGTTCAACCTCGGGTACCTTTACAAGAACCCAGACGGCAAGTTCAATTTCGGGTTCAGTTTCCGCAGCGCGGTCACCAATCACCTCAAGGGCAAGGCTTCCTTTGCCTTCGGCACCGGCTACGCCCTGGAAAAATTTATCGGGGAGGATCTGCTTTCAAAGGCCTTCCCTAACCAGAACATCACCGGATCGTTTACGACACCAGCGACTTACGCGGTCGGCGTGTCCCGCAAGGGCCCAATGAATAGCCTGATTTCGGTCGATGTGAAGATGCAGGACTACCGCCGGTTCGCGAGCGTGCCGCTTAACTTCACTCAGACGCGGGCCAAGAATGACGATGTACGAACGCCCGCCGAGCGGCGGCTGATCTTCGATTTCCGCGATTCGTGGATTCTGGCGGCCGGTGTGGAGAAGAAGCTGGGCGAAGACAAGTCGATCCGCGTGGGCTACATCTTCGACCGTTCGCCGGTGGTGGATAAGAGTGTCGGCCCGCTGTTCCCGGACTCCAGCCGCCATAGCTTTACCGTCGGGGCGACCAAGAAACTCATGGGCATGGAATTTTCTATGTTCTATGAGGCCATGCAGTTCAAGAACCGCACGGTGAATGTGGCTGCCAATGCCATCCAGGGAACCAATGGCGAGTATCGGAATTTCGCGCACGTGCTGGGTACCGGATTACGGTTCAGCCGGAAGCGTAACAAGTAGGCCGCTCGGATTCGGCGCGCCGGAATTACACTGCAACGGCGGATTGCGATGCCGGCAACTTGGCCAGGATGGCCTCGATCTGCTCCTGATGCCGCTGCTCATGCAGCGCGATGAGCTTCACCAGAAACGGCACATCGTTCTTCCCAAGGACTGGATGCTCCAGTGTCATGAGGTTGAAGCTCATGCCGTGGTTCGATTCAAGCAGGTGGACCGTTTCGTGCAGCGATTCTGCGAGCGCCCGCAGCAGCGCACCGGCGGGTTTCCCCTTGACCGGGTTGGCGATTTCCGGCCGCTGCGCCGGGAAAATCGGACGGCGGATCATCAACTCGCGCAGGCCGCTAGGAATGAAGAGATTGGCGATTGTGAACGGGATTTCAAACAAAGGCAGAGCCGAGGATGGAATGAAGTTGGGGCGGAAATCGATATCCGCCAGGGTGCGGCGAATCTCGGCGGGCTTACCGCTTTTGACCAGCGCGATCAGTTCGGCGATGGTGCCGCGGTAGAGCTTTTCGGCGAGGAGCAAATGGTCCAATTGCTCTCCGGCAGACCACTTGCCGGGCTGCGGCTCCCAATCCATTTGCGACTGATCCAGCGCATGGACCATGTGCAGCGTCTTGGCCCGCGTCTGCTTTAGCAGTTCCAGATTCTTCCAAACCATTAGCGATTGTCCTCCTACATGATTTGAGATGCCGAACCAAGGCATCCCGATCCAGGTCATGTCATCGATCAGAACTATTATGATGAATCCATGAGAACCCTGCTGACCTGTTTACTCCTCGTGCAATCTTCGCTGGCGCAGGAGTTCGTGATCACCACCATCGCCGGCGCGGACTTCGTGTTTCGTGGCGATGGGGAACCGGCCAAGCAGGCGCAACTGAGCCAGATCTATCAGGTCCTGGCCGATCCTCAGGGCAACGTGCTGATCGTTGACCGCGAGAATCATCAGATTGTGCAGGTGTCGACGCTGGGCATCCTCAAGGTGATCGCCGGGAATGGGATCGCGGGATTCTCAGGCGAAGGCGGACCGGCCACGCGCGCTTCGCTCAGCTTTCCGAGCGCGGTCGCGGTGGATGCGGCGGGGAATCTATATATTGCGGACGCGGGGAACCGGCGGGTTCGGCGGGTAAGCCGCGACGGCGTGATTGTGACCATCGTGGGCAACGGGAACAAAGGTGCTGGAGGCGACGGCGGGCCGGCTACGGCAGCGCAGCTAGACAACCCGTCAGGGCTGGCGATTGACCGCGCCGGAAGCCTCTATGTGTCTGACGATGGTTCCAGCCGCGTGCGCCGCGTCTCCACCAGCGGAGTGATTTCCACGTTTGCCGGCAACGGTACAGCAGCATTCTCAGGCGATGGCGGCCCAGCCGCATTGGCCTCGATCAATGCTCCCCGGCATCTCGTTGTCGACACCACCGGCAATCTACTCATCGCCGAATTTGGCAACAACCGCGTGCGCCGTGTGACGCCGCAAGGCACCATCACCACGGTAGCCGGCAACGGACGCACGGCCTCCAGCGGCGATGGAGGGCAGGCGGTCGAGGCGAGTCTGATCGGACCTACAGGAATCCACGTCGACGGCGGCGGCACACTCTACATCGCCGAATTCTTCAACCGTGTCCGGGCGGTGGCGCCAAACGGGGTGATCCGCACGTTTGCCGGCGGCGACAAGCAAGGCTTTGCCGGCGACGGCGGGGGAGCCGCTAATGCGCAACTGAGCGTGCTGACCGCGGTCTCGGGCGATGGGCAAGGCAACATCTACATCGCAGACTCGGTGAACTTGCGAGTGCGGCGCGTGAGTGGGCAAGGGATCATCGACACGATTGCCGGCGCCGGTCAATTTCGCTACTCCGGCGACGGCGGCCTGGCCGTGAGTGCGTCGCTGGCCAAGCCATACGGTTTGGCGGTTGACGGCGAGGGGAATATCTATGTGTCGGATTCAGACAATCACCGCGTGCGGCGAATCGATCCGCGGGGCGTCATCACTACGTTTGCCGGTACAGGAACCGCTGGATTTGCGGGCGACGGCGGTCCGGCCAACCGGGCCACGCTCAATTTCCCATTGGGCTTGGCCGTCGACGCCGCAGGTAACCTATACATCTCCGATCTCCTGAACGGACGAGTACGGCGGGTAAACCGCAGCGGAGTCATTTCCACTTATGCGGGCGGAGGAGATCAATTGTCGCCGCCGGATGGCACACCGGCTAATCGGGTGATCGTGGCACCGACGTCGCTCAGCGTGGACCGCGACGGAACGCTTTTCATACTGGACCGTCCCGCCTGCGTAATCTACCGGGTGACGGCCGATGCCCGGATCTTTCGCCACGCCGGCAGATACCTGGAGTGCGGCAGCAGTGGTGATGGAGGCCCTGCCCGCAGTGCGACGATTCATCCCCCAGGCATATTGACGGGCGGCATCGGGCTTGACCCGAAGGGCAACCTCTATCTAGCCGAGCCACATGCGCCGGAAGGAGCTGGACCAACTGGCGGAGGGCGAGTCCGCGTGATCGATGCCGAGGGAGTGATTCGCCCCTTTGCCGGCAATGGAAAACAGGGCTTCGCCACCGATTTTTCATCGGCTTTGTCAGCGCCGCTTTTTTCGCCTCAGTCGGTATTGAGCGACGGCGGCGACGGCATGTTCATAGGTGATGGGCCGTTTATCTACGCCGTTTCAACCGGGCTCATTCTTCGTGTCGCGGGGGATCTTGGGTCGGAAGAATCCGGGGACGGCGGCCCGGCTCGCAACGCGAGATTGTTCGGTCCCACAGCGATGGACGCAGACGCGGTGGGAGGGCAACTGGTGTTCGTCGATTTTCTCAATCGCCGCGTGCGGGGCATTCTGGTGAATCCGCCAGCGCAGACGGTGACTCCGGCGCTTCTCAGCTTCATTGGCGCCAGCGGTGGGGCTCCGGCGGCTCCGCAGAATCTGGTGCTCTCGGCGGCGGTTCCGGGCATAGTCTACGCGGCGCGCGTGACGGGCCCACCGGCACCTTGGCTGCGGGTGGCGCCGGAAACCGGCACGAGCCCGAGGCTGATTGAGGTCACGGCGGATCCAGCGGAACTGGCGCCGGGTCTGCACACTGCCGAAATCACCGTGGAGACGCCGCTCGCCGCACCCGTCCGGCGCACCGTGGCCGTGACGTTCCGGGTGGGCCCGGCAGTCCCGCCCAAGCTGAGCTTGGACACCGACGGCTTGTCGTTCACCGTCGCGCGGGGGAGTGCCGCGCGCATCAAGTCTCTGCTGGCGATCAATTCCGGCGGCGGCGCGGCCGAGTTCACCATCTCGGCAACGGCCAGCAACGGAGGCCGCTGGCTGTCGGCGGTGACAACGTCGGAGCGAGTGCGGCCCGGCCAACCAGCGTCGATCAGCGTCAAGGCTGACCCTACCGGACTGGCGCCAGGCACCTACATCGGACGTGTCACCGCGTCCGGATCCGGGGGAACGGTCAGCATCCCGGTCACCTTAACAGTGAGCGCCAATGACCGAGCCATCGAGTTGTCGCAATCGGGCCTTTCGTTCACCACGGTCTCCGGCGGCAGCGGCGTGCCTCCCCGCGCTTTCGAAGTCTTGAGCATAGGACGCGGCGCGGTGGCGTGGACGGCTTCCGTGTCAACGCTTGAGGGCGGATCGTGGCTGAACGTCAGCCGCACCAGCGGATCCAGCGACGCCAACGCCACCGACGTGCCGAGCGTCGACGTAAACGTCAGCCAAACCGGCTTGGCGCCAGGCGCCTACTATGGGCTGGTCCGGATTGACGCGCCGGGCGCGGCCAACTCGCCGCAATTTCTGACGATCGGCCACGAGGTGCTGCCGCCGGGCTCCGATCCCGGAGCGTTGGTTGATCCCAGTGAGCTCGTTTTCACAACAGCAGCCGGCGGGTCACCGTCTTCGAAAGATGCGTTCGTCTACAACGTGGCTCAACCACTGAAGACATTCCGGTCTACAGGGGAGTTGGCGGGCGCACTGCTGGTCACGCTGCCCAAGGATCAGACGCTGGAGTTGGGCCGCCCCACGCGGCTGGTGGTACAACCGTTTGTCTCGTCGCTGGCTCCCGGAGTCTATACCGGCGCGATCAATTTGCAGTTCACCGACGGACGCGTGCGATTGATTCGCGTGCGCGTCATCGTCACCGGAGGGGGAGGCCGTTCTACGTCACGGGGAGCCGAGGGCTGCGCACCCACCAAGCTCCTGCCGGCCATGACGTCGATCTCGGGCTCTACACAAATCACCGCCGGTTGGCCGGTGGCGCTGAACGTGGAAGTGGCGGACGATTGTGGCGGCGTCCAGGAAGCGGGTAGCGTGGTGGTCAGTTTCTCCAACGGCGATGCACCGGTTCCCTTGCAACCGCTCAAGAACGGCCGTTGGGCCGGGACGTGGGCCTCGCGGGGATCGGCCGAAAACACGACGGTCAAGGTGGAAGCGCAAGATGGCGCACGGAGTCTGGCCGGAACTAATTCGCTGACCGTAGGGGTGCGCTCGCAGCAAGCCCCTCCGGCGGTGTCGGTGGCGGGCGTGGTGAGCGCGGCCGGATTCCAGTCCTTCGCGCCGCTCACCCCGGGTGGAATGATTTCCATCTTCGGCGAGCGCCTGGCGGATGCGACGGTCTCGGCTACCGGTTTCCCATTGCCCACACGGCTCAGCACGACACGCATGCTGCTGGGCGGACGAGATGTGCCGCTGCTGTTTGTGAGCCCGGGCCAGATCAACGCGCTCGTGCCTTCCGGCATCGAGGTCAACACGCGGCATCAGTTGCTGATCCAGCGGGGCACTACGCTTTCCGCACCGGTCCCGCTGGACGTGGCGCCCGCTCAGCCCGGAGTTTTCAAAGTGGACAGCAGTTCCACGCAGGGACATGTCTACTGGGTGCGCCCGGGCAGCGCAGTGACGACACCCACAATCAGCTCACCCGACACGCCCGCACGAGGAGGTGATGTGATCATCATCTACGGTTCGGGTTTGGGCGCCACGTTCCCGGAAGTGCCTGCCGGGCAGCAAGCGCCGTCGACGCAGCTCTCACCCATCACTGGTGCGGTGACGGTCCGCCTCGGCGACGTTCCGGCGCCCGTAGACTTCGCCGGACTAGCACCTGGCTTCGGGGGCCTTTATCAGATCAACGCGCGGGTACCCGCCGGGGTGACTGGAGACTCTGTACCGGTGGTGGTGAACCTCGGGGACCTGGTGAGTCCTCCGGTGACGATGGCGATTCGGTAAGGGGGCGGTTACTGGGGGTGCGGCACCGCGCTCTTGGCGGCAAAATCCAGAACCGCCTGCACCTGCTCTCGCGTAACGTGGAAATTCTCAAGCACCTCGTCGACCGAAGAGCACTTCAGATTCTCAAAGATCGCCGAAACAGGCACCCGGGTTCCGCGAAAGACCCAGGCGCCGCTTACTTTCCCGGGAATGCTTTCAACGGCTGAACATTGTGACCAGTCCAGACTTGCTATATGGAAACCTGTTCTTATCGTATGACATACGACAGGTGCCATGCGATAGCTCACGATCAACGGCCTGATCGGCAGAAGACTGGTACGGTGCGGCGGCCCGTATTGGCTTCGCGGGTGACACCACAAAAGATGAGATCCAGTTGGATGGACCCAAAGGGGTCCCTTTCCTATTGCGGAATGTTGACTTGGCGCATGCCGTTGATTTCACGAGTGGTGAAACCGGGCGAAAGGGTGGTCCCGAAAAATACGCCGCGCGCCCAGGCTCCTTTGTAGAGCGAACTGCTACCGGGAGAGCCGAAGGCCGAGGGTTGCGCGATTTGGGCCGGGCCGTTCCAGCTTTGCGGAAAGTGAAAGCCTGTCCGGAATCTAAAGTCAGACACCCCCCGCGAAGCGGGTGGCTTGATGAGTTGGGCCGCCTCAAAGGCGGTCGGGCCATGGGTCTAGGCGTCGCGCGGTGCGCGCCTTAGGGATTCGGCCAAAAATAAATCGCCACACAACTAGCCGGCATGCTAGCCTTGGGCATGGAACTGAATATCACTCCAGAATTGAAAGCGGTGTGGG
>JAYTKJ010000543.1:0-4061 GCA_043730365.1 Acidobacteriota bacterium
AACGTGTCACGATCACAAGTTCGATCCGATCTCGCAGAAAGATGTTTACTCGCTGGCGGCATTCTTCCGCAACACTACGCAGAATCCGCTGGACGGCAACATTCCCGACACGCCGCCTATTCTGGTGGTGCCCAAGAAGGACGATCTGGAACGGTGGAAGGCGATTCCGTCCGACGAATCAGTGCTGCGGGTGCGCATGGAAGAGGCGCGCGGGCAGTCCAAGGCCGACTTCGAGCAATGGCTGGAGAAGGATCGGCCAAAGATTTCGACGCCGCTGGAACCGGCCGACGAATTGGCGGCGGTGAACTTCGATCGCGGGGAGATGCGCTTTAGCATGCGGGGCAAAGCGTTGGAGACCAAGCTGCCGGAGGGCGTGACGTTGGGCGAGTCTCACGTAGCCGGGCGAAAGGCGCTGGAGTTCGGACCGAAGGCGGCGATCGAGCTGGCCAATGTCGATTGGATCGAGGCTGACCGGCCGTTCTCGCTAGCGGCTTGGTTCCGGCTGCCGAAAGGCGAAGACAATTTCGTGGTGGCGAGTCAGATCGATTCGCGCAGCAAAGGCCGCGGCTGGGCGTTTGAGGTAAATGGCCGCATCCCTTCCTTGCGTCTGGCGGGCCTCGCCGGCCGGGGGCTGACGCTACGCGGCGCCAACACCGAACGTCTCAAGCCGGGCGAGTGGGTTCACGTGGCTTTCAGCTATGACGGCAAGCGCGACATGGCTGGCATGACACTATTCATCAACGGCAAGCGAGTGCGCAGCGAGGGCCGGGGCGAATCGCAGGCCAAATTGCAGGGCGAGATTCGGAATTTTGTGCCTATGCGGATTGGAGGGCAGGGGACGCGTTTCTTCGACGGGGGTGCGCTCGCGGATTTGCGGCTCTATGCGCGGCCTCTTGATGAGGATCAGGCGCGGCTCCTGGCGGTGTGGCCGGTGCTCGATCAAGCCCGATCGAAGGGCTCGGCGGATTTGACGGCTGAGGAACGCTCCGGCTTTGAGACCTATTACATGGCGCGCGAGAATTCGGACTACGTCGATCTGGCGGGGCAGATGCGCGTGCTGGCGGACGAGAGGTTGACCATTCAGCGCCGCGGCGCTATCACCCATGTGATGCAGGAGAAGGAAGAAGCGCCGTTTGCGCACGTGCTCTATCGCGGCATGTATGATCAGCCTCGGGACAAAGTGACTCCGGCGACGCCGGCCGTGCTTCCGCCGATGACTAGCGAGTACCCGCGCAACCGGCTGGGGCTGGCGCAATGGTTGGTTTCGGCGTCTAATCCGCTTACCTCGCGGGTGACGGTGAACCGCTTTTGGCAGGAGATTTTCGGCACGGGCATCGTAAAGACAACCGACGATTTTGGCGCGCAGGGTGAGCCGCCGTCGCATCCGGAGCTGATCGACTGGCTGGCGGTGGAGTTTCGCGAGTCGGGTTGGGACATGAAGAAGATGATGAAGCTGATGGTCACGTCGGCAACCTATCGGCAATCGGCGCAGTCGACACCGGACAAGCTCGGCAAGGATCCCGACAACCGGCTGCTCTCGCGCGGGCCGCGATTCCGCATGGATGCCGAAGTGGTGCGCGACTATGCGCTGGCGGCCAGTGGGCTGCTCGCGCCGGTGGTGGGCGGGCCGAGTGTGAGGCCGTATCAGCCGGACGCGATCTGGGAAACGGTGGCGATGACTGGTTCAAACACGCGCTTTTACAAGCGGGACGCGGGCGAGAAGTTGTATCGCCGTTCGATGTACACCTTCCTCAAACGCAGCGCGCCTTCGCCGGCGATGGATATCTTTAACGCGACCACGCGGGAGAACTGCACGGTGCGGCGGGAGCGCACTAATACGCCGCTGCAGGCGCTGGTGACCATGAACGATGTGCAGTTTGTGGAGGCGGCGCGTCATTTGGCTGAGGGCGCTCTGAAGGCGGCCCCGGCGAGTTTCGATGGGCAGTTGGACTTCCTGACGGCCCATCTGGTGGCGCGGAAATTCGAGGATCGTGAACGCGCCGCGTCGAAGCGGGCCTATCAGGATTTCCTGCGTTTCTATGACTCGAAGCCGGCCGATGCGAAGAAGCTGATTGCGCAGGGCGAGTCCAAGCCTGACCCGTCGTTGGGCGCGCCGGAATTCGCAGCCATGACGATGCTGGCCAACCAGTTGATGAATCTGGACGAAGTGCTGAACAAGTAGGAGTCGCAGGCGATGCAAGATCCACTCGAGAACGTAGTCCGAGAGACTGTGCTGGCGGAGACGCGCCGGCAGTTTTTTGCGCGAGGCGGGAGTGTGGTGGGCGCCGCGGCGCTGGCTACTTTGTTTGGCGGAGACAATGCGGCTCGCGGGGCTTCCGTCACGGGGGCGGGATTGCCTGGGTTACCGCATTTTCCGGCCAAGGCCAAACGCGTGATCTACCTCCATCTGGTGGGCGCGCCGCCGCAGCTTGATCTGTTTGACTACAAGCCGGGATTGAAGGACTGGTACGACAAGGATCTGCCGGAATCGATCCGCAACGGCCAGCGCCTCACCACGATGACGAGCGGGCAGAGCCGCTTCCCCATCGCGCCGAGCGTGTTCAAGTTCGCCCAGCACGGCAAAAGCGGGATGTGGCTTTCTGAGTTGCTGCCGAACACTGGCAAGATGGCTGACGACATCACGCTGATTCGGTCCATGCACACCGAGGCCATCAATCACGAGCCGGCCATTACGTTTATTCAGACGGGGCAACAGGTGGCGGGGCGGCCCTGTATTGGGGCGTGGATCGCTTACGGCTTGGGCTCAATGAATCAGGATTTGCCTACGTTCGTGGTGTTGAACGCAACGCACTCGCATCCGAAGGCGAACGTGCAGGCGATCTCGGCGCGGCTGTGGAGCGCGGGCTTCTTATCGGCATCGTACTCGGGCGTCGCGTTGCGGTCGGGTAAAGATCCCGTGCTGTTTATCAAGAACCCGGACGGCGTACCAACGGAGATGCGGCGCCGGATGCTCGACGGCTTGAGCGAGTTGAATCAGATCCAGCAGGACAAAATTGGCGACCCGGAGACGCGCACGCGCATCGCGCAATACGAGATGGCGTTCCGCATGCAGTCCTCGGTGCCGGAGTTGACGGATCTGTCCAAGGAGCCTGAGAGCATCTGGAAGCTGTACGGCGAGGAAGCGCGCAAGGGTGGGACGTTTGCCAATAGCTGTTTGATGGCGCGGCGCATGGTGGAGCGCGGCGTGCGCTTTGTGCAGTTGTATATGCGCGGCTGGGACGTGCATGGCAACCTGCCCGAGATTCTGCCTTCGCAGTGCAGGGACGTGGACCAGGCGGTGTATGCGTTGGTGCAGGACCTGAAGTCGCGCGGGCTCCTCGACGAGACGATCGTGGTATTCGGCGGCGAGTTCGGGCGCACCATCTACTCGCAAGGCAAATTGACACCTACCGATTATGGGCGCGATCATCACCCGCGCTGTTACTCACTGTGGATGGCCGGTGGCGGATTCAAGGGCGGGCTGGTGCATGGGGAGACGGATGAGTTTTCCTATAACATCGTGAAGGACCCGGTGCACATCCGGGATTTCCAGGCGACGCTGCTGAATCAACTCGGCATCGATCACCTGCGTTTCACTTACAGGCATCAGGGGCTTGATGCGCGGCTGACTGGGGTGGAACCGGCGCGTGTGGTGAAGGCGCTGCTTACTTGAGGTGCGCGCCAGATGATGCCTGCCGACGATGAGCTGGTAGTGGTGGCTCGTTTCCACCTCGCCTTCGAGGCTCAGATTGCGCAGGCCCGGCTCGAGGCTTCCGGTATTCCAGCGTTTCTTGAAAACGTTGGTGTCGTCAACGCCGACTGGTTGCTCTCGAATGCCATTGGGGGCGTAGCGTTGCTCGCGCCCATTTCCATGGCGGTTGAGGCTGCTACGATTCTCGCCAGTCCCGGGTTGGACGCGGAATTTGACGAGGCCGCAGAGCGAGGCGACGACTAGAATTCCCAAGACCGCTCCGTCGAAAATCACCCCCGTGCTGCCACTGGGACGGGGGTCGGATCCGGGATCTGGTAGCCGAGGCGGCGCAGAGCCTTGAGGTGGTGTT
>JAYTKJ010000544.1:0-4640 GCA_043730365.1 Acidobacteriota bacterium
ATGAGCGCCTTGCGATTCGTTTGCGCGGCCATGATATCGCGCGAAGATCGCATCACACACTCGTAGAGCAGCGTCCCGCCGCCGGTCTGCATCTGCAACTCATGGCGCGTGGGAGTGCCCACTTGCGAGAGCGCCTCCTCGAGCAACCGCCGCGAATCCGTCAGTGGCTGATTCACGAGAATGCCGAGGTCAAACTGCATTACGAACATCTGGTCTTTGCGCTCCCGCAGTACCTGGTCGATAAAGCGGAAGCTGGCGCCGCGCTCGGCGTCCAGGATTTTTTTCTGGCTGAGACTGGTGTCGATCAACAGACCGATAGTGAGCGGCAGGTCAGTCTCGCGGGCAAAATAGCGGATGGTCTGGGGACGGCCGTTTTCGATCACCGTGAAGTCGTCCTTGCCCAGATCGCGGAGGAGTTCACCGTGAGGGCCGCGCACGGTGGCCAGAAGGTTGACGACCTTCACGTCCACCCGGAAAGTCGCCTCCGGTTGTTGCTCCTTCTCCTGTGCGCGCAACACCGCCGGTAGCGCAGTGAAAAGGAAATTGCGGCGGCTCAGTGGCTGCAGCGACATCTGGTCTCTCGCGCCTATGGTAGCGCCTCGCCAGCCAGCCGAAGCGCCGGCGAAGCTGTTATTCTTGTGAATCCATGCCAGCAATACGAGACATTTCGGCAGACCGCTTCGTCATGGGCTGCCACCGGTTCGGCTTCGGGCCAGCGCCAGACGGAGGCTTGGTTGACGTAGACAGGCACGTGCTTCCAATGGTCAAGACCGCTTTGGATCTCGGGATCCGTACCTTCGACTCGGCGGTCCTTTATCGTGCCACGCTCCAACTGGGCCGGGCCCTTGAACTGCTCGGAGTGGAACCGAAGTCGATCAGATTCCAAACCAAATGCCTGCGCTATCTCGGCATTGCTACCGGGTCCGCTGTTGAGCACCAACCAGAGGCGCTACTGCAAGGCATCCCCGCCCGTTATCACGGGCTCACTGACCGGTGGGACACATCCGCCGCGGGCGTCGAGCAGCAGATTTGCCGGGAAAGCATCGAGTTCGGCGGAGGCGCGCTGTACGGTGTAGCGCTTCACGATCCGCCGGATATGGAAAAGCAGATCGGGCTTGATTGGGACAAAGACGTTCGCCCTGCCGTCCGATTCCTGCAGGCGGCCAAGACGGCGGGATTTGTGCAACGCATCGGGCTCGGTATCAAAGAGCCTGCCTTCGTACATCGGTTTGTTTCCGAAGAGCCGGGGGTGCTGGATTACGCCGGCGTCACCTTCTGCCCGTCTATTCTCGGCCCGATGATGAAGATCATTGCGGCAGCCCAAGGGGCTCAAAAGTTCCAGGTCACGCTGATGGGGATCAACTATGGGCAGGCCTTCACGCTGAAGGAAGACCCAGCCATGGCGAAGCCGTTCCTCTATAACTATGAGGTCGCAACAAGCGACGAGCGCACGCTTATGTCGCGCTTCTATCGCATCTGCGGGTCCACGCCGTTACTCCATCTTGCCGCAGCCGTCGCCGGACTACTCGCCGTGAATTTCCCGGGCGTCGTTACCCAAATCGTTACGTCCACCATGACTCCGAGCCGGTTGGTGGAGACGGTCAAGTTGGTTCGCGAGGCCGAGGCCCCCGCCCCGGTCTGGCGCGAACTCAAGGCGGCCGGTCTCATCCCGAGCGAATTCCCCACTTCGTAGTCGCAAGTCTTTGATCGCGCCGATCTCGGTACAATAAGCGGAATGCGTATTTTGGTTGCGTTGACGCTATTGGCCGCGGTCCCGAGCTTGGACGCAGCGCCGAAACGGGTTCTCATCATTGACGGACAAAACAACCATCAGTGGCAGCTCACTACGCCGGTGCTCAAGGAGCGGCTTGAGGAAACCGGATTATTCAAGGTGGACGTAGCAACCACGCCTCCGAAGGGCGGCGACATGGCGGCTTTCCGCCCGAGCTTCAAGCCCTACGCTGTGGTGGTCTCTAACTACTCTGATTTTGGCGGTGGGGGAGTCTGGTCAGCCGACACCCAGAAGGATTTCGAAGCCTACCTGCGGGGCGGTGGCGGATTTGTGACGGTCCATGCCGCGGATAACGCCTTTCCGATGTGGAAGGAGTACAACCGCATCATTGGCGTGGGCGGATGGGGCGGGCGCACCGAGAAAGACGGACCCATGCTGCGCTTTCGTGACGGCAAAGTGGTTCCCGACACGACTCCAGGCAAAGGCGGCCATCACGGGCGCAAGCACGCTTACGCGGTGGTGATTCGCGACAAAGCGCACCCGATTACCAAGGGACTGCCTGAAACCTGGATGCACATGGAAGACGAACTCTACGATGCGTTGCGTGGGCCAGCCGAACAGGTCTCGGTCTTAGCAACGGCGTTCTCTGACAAGTCCACCGGCGGCACCGGCGAGCATGAGCCGGCGTTGATGACGATTCGGTACGGCAAGGGGCGAGTTTTCCACACCATCCTGGGTCACGACGTCTCCGCGATGCAGTGCGCCGGATTCATTGTCACCTTCCAACGCGGCACCGAATGGGCTGCCACCGGGAAAGTGACCCAGGCGGTTCCAGCCGATTTCCCCAAAGTCGATGCCACCAGCGCGCGGCGATAACCGATGACGCGGTCAGCTCAACATATCCTGCTCACCATTGGCCTTGCTTCGATGTGCCGCGGAGAAGATTGGCCTGAGTGGCGTGGCCAGGGACGCGGCGGCGTTTGGACCGAGAGTGGAATCCTGGAGAAGTTTCCCTCCGCCGGCATTAAGGCTTTGTGGCGCACTCCCGTGCGAGCGGGCTTCGCCGGACCGGCCGTCGCCGCAGGCCGTGTCTATCTGACGGACTTCGAACGCACCTCAGGAAACAAAGGCACCGAGCGCGCCCTGGCCCTGGACGAAAAGACCGGCAAGGTTCTGTGGACTCGTGAATGGCCGGCCAACTATCAAGGCGTCAGCTACGGGATCGGGCCGCGCGCCACACCTACCGTTGACGGCGATCGAGTCTATGTCGTTGGCGCCAGCGGCATCCTACTTTGCTTGCGCGCCAGCACCGGCGAAGTAATTTGGCAGAAAAACTACGTCGAGGACTTTCGCACCCAATTGCCTGTTTGGGGCATCACCAGCGCGCCACTGGTTGACGGAGACCGTCTCATCGCGATCGTTGGTGGCCAGCCGGACGCCAAGGTGGTGGCGTTCGACAAGATGACGGGGCGCGAGATCTGGCGGGCCGTTGCCTCCGATTCAGAGCCCGGTTACTGTCAGCCGATTATCCTTGAAAACGGCGGCAAGCGGCAGTTGATCATTTGGCATCCGGTGGCCGTGACCTCGCTGGATCCCACTACGGGGCGAGTCAATTGGCAGCAACCCTTCCGCACCCACATGGGCGTGACGCTGGCCACCCCCGCAGTCAGCGGCTCGCGTCTGTTAATTTCATCCTTTTACAACGGCTCGATGTTACTCGATCTGGCGGGCCAGATGATTTGGAAAGGCAAGAGCAATAGCGAGGTTGATACCGACGGCCTGCACGCGGTGGTGAACACGCCGGTAATTGACGGCGGCCATATCTACGGCATCTGCAGTTACGGGCAGTTCCGGTGCCTCAAGCTTGAGACCGGCGAGCGTGTTTGGGAGACCATGGAGGTCACGAAAGAGAAGGCGCGCTGGGCTTCGGGATTCATCGTACGGCACGGCAAGCGGTATTTCATCAACAATGACCGCGGCGAGTTGATCATCGCGCAATTCTCGCCCGAGGGATACAAAGAGATCTCTCGGACACAACTGATTAAGCCGACCTCGAACTCTGGAAACCGTCGCGAATTGGGCGCAGTGAACTGGTCCCATCCCGCCTACGCCAATCGCCACATCTTTGCCCGCAACGACGAAGAGATTATCGCGGTTCCGCTGGGGAATTGAGCCGGGCGAGCTCGGCCAGATCAAGCCGGCCGGTGTAGATGGCCATGCCGAGCGCCGAGTGAATTCCCAAGCGTGTGAGCGCGGCCACATCTTCCAGCGTGGTAATGCCACCGGCGGCGGTGAGCTCATGCTTGGTCCTGGCACGGAGGCGGGCGAACCAATCAATATCCGTGCCCTGCATCATGCCTTCCTTGTCGACGTAGGTGCACAGGAAACCACCGCAGTAGCGCTCGAGTTCCGGCAGAATCTCTTCGGCGGTGAACTTAGTGGACTCGCGCCAACCCTTGACCACGATGCGGCCATCTTTGGAGTCTAGTGCAATCAGGATCCGCTCACGACCGATGGCATCGACAATCGACTGCAGTAGCAGCCCGTTGACACCATGGTAGGCAAAAGCGGACGTGCCTATGATGACGCGATGAGCGCCCTGCTCCACCAACTTGCGCGAGCGGTCAGCGGTCCGCACACCACCACCGATGCGGCAGCGGGCGCGGGCCGCCAGGAACTCCACGAGATCGTCGTTGGCTCCGCGGCCGATCGCCGCGTCGAGGTCAATCACCTGGATCTCGCCAAACGCCGCGAAGCGTTCCAGCATCTCGGCCGGAGTGCCACCCTCCAGGGCTTTGTCGCGGCCCTGGACTAACTGCACCACTTTGCCATCCATCAGATCGATACAAGGAATAATCAAGAAACTGGCCTCACTGCAATGCCGTGTTGTTCAAGATACTGCTTCAAG
>JAYTKJ010000545.1:0-13295 GCA_043730365.1 Acidobacteriota bacterium
CTCCACTCAGACGAAAAAGCTCACTAAACTCTCCGCAAGAGTGTCTCAAAGTGGTTGACACGCGCCGGCGGTCGCAGGATACCCTATGGGCGTGGAGGCGGCGGATCGCTCTCGTTCTTAGGGATTCGATCCGAACATATTATTTTAATAATTTCGCTCGCGAAAGCCTTCGGCGCACCGGTGGCTTGCATAGCTGGGAACTCGCGTTTCATTCACAGCTTCGAAAACGGGAGCGTGACGCGCCTCCACTGCAGCCCTCCTTCTATGGAGGCAATCTCTGCCGGTCTGTGTTCGCTTGACATGAACGGCCGGGTCGGCGACCAGCTGCGGCAGCGCCTGTTCGGGCTTGTGGGTGAATTCCGTCAGCTGCTGCTTGAGAGGGGCTGGGCTTTGGCCTGCGGATTTTTCCCGGTGCAAGCAATTGAGCATCCAGATGCTGCCGACATTCATGACGGCCTTCTTAAGTTGGGCATCCGATCGCTTCTTCAAACCATCGGGAGGACGAAACGCGTGGCCTTTGTCCTCAACGCGAATCACAAGTCTGAAGATTTGAGCCAACTTGCCAATGCACTGGACCGTATCGTGAAAGGCTGCCAAGGCCTGAACGAGCATTCGCGGATTGAAACCGGTTGGTGATCCGTCGCCTCCAAGCGCCGGCGCAGCGGACCGGTAGAACCCTTGGTTTCGAAAACGGCGTTGGAGGCGGGCGTTGTCGCTCCATTGCCCTGCGGAATTGCTCCCAGGAGCTACTTAGCAAGCGACCGATATGACCCGGCGATACCCCGAATGCAGGTTCGTCGAATCCGCCCGCCTGGAAAAAACGCGTGTCCGCTTTGATCCAGCGGAATCACGTGGGCCGCTTGTGAGTCCTCGACATTGGAATCTCATAAGCATGCTCGGCGGCGAATTCCCGTAAGTAGGAACGGATCTGGTCCCTCACGCGGCGAAATGAAGCCAGAGGCTCTTCTTCTGAGCCCTGGACGGTGGCGGGATCGTCAAAGCCGCGATGAATCCGATTGGTATGCCCTGGGTGTACGGGACAGCTTTCGCTGGCGTGGTCGCAGACCGTGATCACATGGTCAAAGCTCTCGCCCGCAAACTCATCCACCACTTTCGAACGGTGACCGGATATGTCGATGCCAATCTCTTTCATCACCTGAATGGCTTCGGGCCGGACCGACGTCGCCTTGGCGCCCGCGCTCTCGACGTCAAACTTGTCCCCATGATCCTGCCGCAGCAGCCCCTCGGCCATTTGGCTGCGCGCCGAATTGGCGGTGCAAAGGATGAGCACTCGCCGCTTGCCCGCCACTACTTGCAGCACCCCGGCGCGCAGCAACTCGCCGTGGCCGCCGGCTTGGTTGCGCGGATAAAGGCGCTGAGAAACTTGCCATCCACTTGCGGCGCGATCGCATCCACATCGAGACCCTGCCCGCTCAGAAAAGCTCGCGCATCTTCTGCCCGGTAGATGCGAGTCGGTTCAAGCTCCGCGCTCCTAAGGCCGGCTGCGCCCAACTTAGCGCGATAGTCGCTCTCCTCCAGTGCTCCGGCGATGCAGCCAACCCACAGCAACACTTTTTCCCGAATCTCGGGCAGCATCTCCCCTCTGGTCACCACGTCTGAAACGGCAAACCGTCCGCCCGGCTTTAATACGCGGAACGCTTCTTTGAAGACCTTGTCCTTGTCGGCGGAAAGGTTGATCACACAGTTTGAAATGATGACGTCGACGGAGTTGTCCGGCAGTGGAATGTTCTCAATCTCGCCCTTTAGAAATTCGACGTTCTCAATCCCTGATCTCTTTTGGTTTTCGCGCGCCAGGGCCAGCATCTGGTCGGTCATGTCGAGCCCGTAAGCCTTGCCGGTAGGGCCTACTCGTTTGGCCGAGAGCAGCACGTCGATGCCGCCGCCAGAGCCAAGGTCGAGGACGGTCTCACCGGCTTTGAGGTCAGCCAGCGCGGTGGGATTCCCGCAACCCAGCGACGCCAGGATTGCCTCGGCGGGAAGCCCCTGCTTCTGCTTCTCGTCATAAAGGTTCGAGGTAATGGGATCGACATCGGCGCCGCAGGCAGCCTCCGCTCCGCAACAGGAACTGCCGCCGGTTGTCACCCGCAGGGCAGCCTGCCCGTATTTCTCTTGCACTACTTCTTTGATGTTCATATGTTTACTCCCTACTTGCAAATGGTGACGATCTGCTCTGGCGACACCGCCTGATTCCGCGTGCAGCACTCGGCATACAAGAAGCCCAGCAGTTCCCGCAGCGTGTCGCTGTTAGCCGAGTACCAGAGAAACTGGCTCTCGCGCCTGACACTGGCGAGTCCTTCGTTCTTCAGTTTTTCTAGATGGTGCGACAGCGTTGAACCCGGTATGCCGAGTTCTGTGCCAATGTCGCCCACGGTCATGCCGCCCGGATGGGCCGAGAGCAGCAGCCGCAGAATCCGGAGCCGTGCTTCGGTTCCCATCGCGGCAAACATGTCTGCATACCGCGCCACCTGTTCATCGGAAGGTTTGCGTGCCATCGTTGCGAGTGCGCTTCGTTTCTATATTTCCATAATAATAGAAATATAGAGAGGAGTCAAGCACAATTCGCACGGTGCCTCACGCGAAGAGAAAGCCGTAGCCCGGGTCGAGCGTGTGTTCGCGCCGGTCCGCCGCCAGCAGGAACTCATGAATCAGGTAGGGATTCGTGCGCTGGTTGACCACCGCATTGCGGATGACTTCCAGACCGTGTTTGATGCCGGAGGATTCGTCGATGTCGATGTCGGCTGCCAACTGCCCGGTGGCCGTGTGACGCATCAGCGTCACCTGTAGGTTCGCATGCGCATCGTTGGATTTCGCGCTCTGCCCGGTGAGCTCGAAACCGGTGAGCGGCGTATGCAGGGCAGGGTCGGCCGACCCAAAGACCGGGCTCCGGAGCAGGAACTCGGGCATGCCCGCATCCACCAACGCAAAGATGCGATCCTGCCGGCTCACCAACAGAGGCCCCACCAACTTCCAGCAGTCATCCGCCGTCGCCCGGTGCGACGCTTTCCGCGCGATATTCAACAGGCAGGCCTTCCGCAGGGGCCCCAGTTGCCGATAGAGCGCGGCGCCTTGCAAACCCAACAGGTCTCCATCTTCGGACTTGATTCGCCGCATGTCGGCGCCTTCGAGAATCCGGCGCAACCGCGCGGCAAGATCGCCGAAGCCAGGCGCGGAGACGTCTTTGACGTCGCCCGGCTTTAACCAAAAGGCCACGTCCTCGCTGGCAGGATTGACTCGGTTTTCCAGAATGGGCTGGAAGAAGCCATAGGGCCGGTAATGAGCGGCACTCAGGCCTACTTGATAAACCGTGGCCGGACCGCCGCTACAAGCGATGCCGGTGATGTGCAATTCCTTCGAGTCACCCATGTTGACGGCAACTTCCATTCTCTCGCCGCCGGCTCCGGCATTGCCCGGAATCGGCTTCAGATCAACCTCGACTCGCGTGCCGATGGGCGCGCCAGCCATGTCTGTAATCTTAATAAGCAAGTCTCCTGTAGCCATCGCCCGCCGCCTCCTTGATTGAAATCCTAAATCCGCCCCCGCGCCATCGCCTCGCACGCCTGCCGCCCCAAACCCTTGGCCACCTCTCCCAGCGGCGCAAATCGAGCATCCGTGGTGTGACCGTGTGCATAGCGATAGTAAATCTGCTGCAGAATCACCGCGAGTTTGAACAGTCCATAGACATAGTAGTACACGGGGTTGGCAGGCGCTCTGCCCCCGCGCTCCACGTAGCGTTCTACAAACTCGCCCCGTGTGATGAAGCCTGCCGCGGTAGTGGGAGAAAATCGAAGCTGCTGGAACGCGGCCGGATCGCGCGCCTCGATCCAATAGCTGAGGGCGGTACCCAGATCCATCAATGGGTCGCCCACCGTGGCCATCTCCCAATCGAGCAGCCCGGTGATGTGATCAAGGTTGCCGGGGTCCAACAGAATGTTGTCCAGTTTGTAGTCGTTGTGAATCAGCGCCGCGCCCGATTCGGCGGGCATTTCGGCGGTCAGCCAATCGGCGGCCTTGTTCATCGCGGGCACGTCTTCGGTCTGGGCATCCCTCCATCGTTGGCTCCAGCCTTCGATCTGGCGGCGCACATAGCCCTCGGGTCGTCCGAAATCCGCTAGCCCCGCCGCGTTGAGGTCAAGGCCATGCAAAACGGCCAAATTGTCTACCAATGCAAGCGACAGGAGGCGGCATTGCTCCGGCGATTCAGCAAGGGCACCCGGCAGTTCCTTGCGAATCACGATTCCCGGCAGGCGCTCCATCAGATAGAAGGGGACCCCGATCACCGCCGGGTCCTCGCAATAGACAGTCGGCTGCGGCGCCGGCGGGTAGACCGAATGAAGCTTAGACAAGACGCGGTACTCGCGACCCATGTCGTGCGCGCTCTTCACGCGCGTGCCGAAAGGCGGCCGGCGCAATACGTACTCTTTGCCCGCCACCGAGATCAGGTAAGTGAGGTTGGAGTGGCCGGCCGGAAACTGCCCGCAGGTAACGGGCCCTTGGCCGAGCCAGGCTTCCAGCCGTGCCACGTCCAACTCTTCCCCCGCTCGGGGTGGCGCTGTCGGGTTGTGTTGATCCTCCCGCATCTTTCTAACGATACGTCAGCAGCGCTGGGTCAGTGAGGTGGGGTGTCGTATTAAAGGTGCTCAGCGAAAATCGGTCCTTGGTGAAGAGGAACTCCGAGACGGAAGCATTCCGCGGACTCCACGTCAGCTCCAGCGTAGCCGCGTAGCTTAACTCCAGGGCGACGCGCGCCGTCACCGCCGTCGGCCCGCCTGAGGTGAACACGGCAATCCGCGCGGACTTACCAGCACCCTCCCGGACCCGCCTCAAGGCCGCTTCCACACGGTGGCAAAAATCGTGCCAAGACGGAATGTCCGGCGCACCCACTTCGCCCTCGAGCCACCGCTGTGAGACCTCGCGCAACACCCGATCGAACAACCGCTGCTTGACCCGCACCTCCGTGGCCGCCTGGAACTGAGCCATTGAGGCCGCCAAAGCCGGATAACGGGCCATCAACTCCGGCAGGAACCGGCGCACCACCGGCTCGGCGGGGAATTCGTCAAAGTCCGTGTCCATCACCGGGCTCGGCCAAGTAAGACCTGCTTGTCGATACAAGTCGCCCACGATCTCGCCGGTTCGAATCTGACGTTCTGCCGGGCCATACACCACCTGATCAAACATCACGCCTTCTTTGAGCCAGTACTCCCCAAGCAGCCGAGCCTGCCGTTCGCCGACGGCTGAAAGCCTATCGTAATTCTCAGCCAAAAACGAGGCTTGCCCGTGCCGAATCACATTGATTGTGCTCATGCCGTAATCCTAAACATATCATTAATAGCCACTTAAATCTATTGACGATTTATCATCACTTCAAAGCTTGTTTTAACATCTACTATTTGCTATGATTCTAACATGCAGTACCCACGTGACATCATTCCAGCCGTGCGCGAGCTTGCCTGCTACCGCCCGGCCCTACTGGTGACTGGGCCACGGCAGACCGGCAAATCCACCATGTTGCGGATGGCCTTGCCCGATTATGCATACGTGTCACTTGACCTGCCCGCGGTTGCTCAGGAAGCCGAAGAATCGGGCCTGGAGTTCCTCCGTCGTCACCCTGCGCCTCTCATCATAGATGAAGTTCAGTATGCACCAAATCTGTTCCGGTATCTGAAGGACGCCATTGACCGTGACCGGGACCTCAATGGCCGTTACGTGTTAACCGGCTCGCAGGTGTTCCCGCTGTTTGAGGACGCCAGCGAGAGCCTGGCTGGGCGAATATCGATTCTCAACCTGCATTCGCTCTCGTTGCACGAGTTGCAGCAGGGGGCCAACCGGACCGTGGACCGCCAGCAGATTCTCGAGTGGATGTTCACCGGCGGCTACCCGGAGGTACACGCAAGCGCCATCGAGGCCGAGCGCTTCTATTCAGACTACGTGGCCACCTACCTGGAGCGCGACGTGCGCCAAGTACTCGAGGTCCGCAATTTGCGCGACTTCAACCGCTTCCTCCGGCTGGCGGCTGCCCGGACCGGGCAGATGTTGCAGCTCAATGGCTTGGCGAGCGACCTCGGCGTCGCCGTGAATACAGTCAAGCGGTGGCTATCGGTGCTCGAAACTTCCGGCATCATCCGCTTTCTCGAGCCTTACTACCGCAACCTTGGCAAGCGCATGGTCAAGACACCCAAGCTCTATTTCCTTGACACCGGCCTCGCCTGCTTTCTCGCCGGCCTGAAGTCGCCCGAAGCCCTCCGGGACAGCACCATGCTGGGGCCGGTCTTTGAGACGCTCTGCTTCGGGCAGATGGTCCGCAGCTACGCCCACCGCGGCTATCAGGCCGATCTCTATTTTTATAGGGACCACACCGGCAAGGAAGTAGACTTTGTCATTCCGGTGGGAGAGAAGCTGGAGCTGTTTGAGGCCAAGTGGGCCGAAGAGCTTCCGGCCGAGCTCCCGGGCTTCAAGGAGATCGACAAACTCCTGGGTTCGGAGAATGTGGTTTCCCGTACGGTGATCACACCAGACCCAGGCCCGCCGCGCGCGATCGCGTCCCGCGGCCTCACCATGCGAAGCTGCGTGGATCCGCGCGGAGACTACGTTGAGTATGACGCGCGTACCCCGCGCCTACCGCCCGCTGCCCGGTCCTAGCAAAACCCGGCCGGGCCGCTCACCCGTCATCCGCCCGTCCCTCAACACCGGCCGCCCGTTCACAAACACGTGGACGAATCCCTCGGCATACTGATGGGGTTTGCCGAACTCGGCGGCGTCCCGGACGCGCTTTGGATCGAACACCACCAGATCCGCCTTCATGCCGGGCCGCAACAACCCTCGATCAAAAACGCGAAAGCGCCCGGCCGGCAGGGAAGTCATCTTGCGAACGGCGTCTTCCAGAGTCAGCGTGTTGCGTTCGCGCACATAGCGGCTCAGCACCCGCGCAAATGTGCCGTAGTTGCGCGGATGCGGCACCCCGGCGCCAAACACTACCACCCCGCCGTCGGAGGCGATCATTGTGAACGGATAGCGCATGATTCGCTCCACGTCGCGTTCATCGATGGCGTGGTAGATTGCCGAACAACCACCCTTGCTCACCATCTCCATGGCGATGTCAGCGGCGTTTTCAATGCTCGCCTCCAAACCACGCTCCGCCGCAATGTCGCTCAGCGTCTTGCCTGCCAGCGACGCATCCCAGCCGCAACTGGCGATCTGTATGTTCTTCGGATCGCCCGCGCCCCGATCCGTCTTGATCTTGTCCACGATCACAGTTTTGATCCTCGCCCGGGTTTCCGGCGCGCTCAGCCGTTCCTTGATCGCCGCCGGGCCATCCGAGAGTGCCCATTGCGGCAACAACGCCGAGATGCCGGTGCTGGAAGCTGTGTACGGGTATTGATCCACCGTCACGTCCACACCGCTCGCCCGCGCCTCCGCCACTAGCCGCAATGTTTCGACGCTACGCCCCCAATTGGGTCCGCCGATAATCTTGTGATGCGTGAGCTGGGTGGGCAGCTTGCCTTCTTCACCAATCCGAATGGTCTCGGCCACACTCGTCATGATCGCGGCCGCCTCGTCTCGCATATGCGAGGTGTGCACGCCGCCCATTTGCCCGGCCACGCGGGCAATCTCGATGACCTCTTCGGTAGTGGCGTAATTGCCGGGCACGTAGAAGAGGCCCGTCGACAGGCCAAACGCGCCGTCTCGCATTGCCTGAGCCATCAGCTCCCGCATGCGGGCCAGTTCGGCGGCGGTCGCCGCGCGATTTGCGCTACCCATCACGGCTGCTCGAATCGAGCCGTGCCCGGCCATCGATCCAAAGTTAACCCCAATCGGCGTCGCACCCAGTTTGGCCAGGAACGGCTTGAGCGGAATCGGGGAACTGCCGTCCGGACCCTCGATCAAGGTAGTGACTCCCTGGCGAATCAGGTTTTCCGCCGAGGGCACGGCAAAGATTGCCTGACGCGAATGGCTATGGGTGTCGACGAATCCCGGCGCCAGCGCAAGGCCGCCGACGTCGATCGTCGCTCCAGCCGTGTGAGGAGGCAGCAGTCCCATGGCAGCGATGGTGTCGCCGCGAGTCGCCACGTCTCCCTTAAACCACGCTGCGCCCGAACCATCGACGATGAGCGTATTTCGGAACACGTAGTCATATCTAACAGGTTGGGCTATGCCTATCTGAAGAGATAGGAAACTAAAAACACAAAAGCCTGCACGCATGCAGGCTCTATTCTACCGTTGGAATTTATTTGAACCAGTTGTCCCGATTTTCACAGGTTGTGTGGCATTAGCACACAGCGAGGAACTAGCGGGGCGTCTTGGGCGAAGACGACAACATGGCCAAAAATAGGCCAAAAATAAGGAATCCCGTGACTAGGGCAGATATCATCATAACGATCCGTTCTCCGGCTTCACACCCTCTTAGTGCATCTATATGGCCAGACGTTTCAGGCGGCGATCCGGATTCATCAACTCAGTGATTTTTTTCGTTGCGATCCGATGAACGCCCGTGAAGGTCTCATGTCTAGTAGTGCGACAAACACTTGCCAAACAGATCAACAGCCATGTGAATAATTGTGACCGGGCTATTGGAACTCTCTGGCCATCGCTTCGGCAGCCCTCCGGATTGCGGTTGGCAGATCGTCGATCGTGGGGGCAATGAAGGCGCCGTCCGGATAGGCCAGGTCTGAAACTACCAAACCGATTCCAGCCACGTACGTTCGAATCCCCTTTGCGCGTGCGGCCGCGATGCGCTGGTCAAGTGCGTTGGTTGCAGCCTGCTTAAGGCTCTCTGGTCGAATGTGTCCGTTCAGCCGCCCGACGGGTGCCCGCCCAGTCAACGAGAAACCGTGCGCATCGGTCTCCGGCAAGAATTCAGGCAGACACTCGAGTGCCTTGCCAGTCACATCCGTGAGCTGCCCGAGCAAGCTGACGCGCTGGCGTGGACTTCCCGGCTGGCAGGCCCATTCGATCGGCAGGACATTCGGCTCACCGTCGGTGATGATGAGGATCGCGCGCGGGCCCTGCCGGCCAAGGGCCGCCACTGCGGTGTCAAACGCTTCCAGGTGGTTGGACCAACCAACACAGGGCGCCACCACTTGTGCCAGTTGATCGGTAAAGGAAGTGGAAGGCGCGAACCCAACCATGCCTCTGTTTGCGAACGTAGCCACACCGATCTCGTCCTGGCCGGCTCGAAACTGCCGGCCAAACTCCAGGGCGTCTTCCAAAAGGTCCGAGCAAGTGCCCGCAGCGTGAAGCGAACCGGATCGGTCCACCAGCAACATCACCCGCACGGCCGCGGCTGGACGAGACAGCGCGCTGCGGAAGGACTCGTAGTGTTGCTTTGGACGCTTCGGTAACGGCATGGGTGGTGGCGGTGGCGTGGGCGCCACCAGCAGTTCCAAGTCCACTTCGCGATGCCAGTCGTTCTGGCGAAAGGAAATGCGTAACGGATAACGGCCCGGCACCGCGTCTATAGCCGCCGTGAGGGATAGCGCAGTGTGTTCGGTTTCGGATGTTTCTTGAACCGGAAATTGATCACGGTCTTGATCGGCCAGCGACACAGCGCGCGGCAACCCAGTGACCGCGCGCTGCACCGGGCCATGGAACCCGGAGAGCGGCGTGAGGCGTAGGGGAACGTGAGCCCAGTTGCCGGCGTGGATCGTCAACTCTGTGGGACCGCCGATTCGCAGATCGGGCTGCGTCCGCTCCAAAGCCTCCAAAGGAGGAAGCACTACCGGGAACGCGTTGATGTCTTTCAGATCGCCGCACTGGACTGAGAGGATCACTTCCATACCCTTGGCTTTCCCGGCACGCCGCGCCCAGCCGGCATCGAAATCGAGCCGCGCACTGTCCACTCCCCGTCGCAATACGCCGTTGGCGCGCGCGTCGCCCGCCTTGCGGTTTTCTTCCCCATAGAGTGTTCCAGCCCATTGGCAGCGGCCGCCCGGTCCGGACACCCGTGTTTGCAGGCGAAGCACGTTGAAGAGCCCATTCCCGTCCGTATCGATTCCGGTGAGCGAAAGGCGCGGCAGGATGCGCAGACCGGACCGTTCCATGTTTCCGGCGCGCAATGCCGGCGTCCAACCCAGATTTTTCCGGACGTCGTACTCTGTGTTGTCGCTGACGCTGACTTTGGCAATCTGATAGGGCCCATCAACTTCCAGCGCATCAACCTCGCTGGCACCGAAGGAAACGACGGCGGTGTGGAGACCGGGCCCCAAGGCCAGCCGAACAAAAGCGTGTGCCGTCTTGCCGCCTTTCTGCAGGATCACATCCACGGAAAACCCGCCGCCTGTATTGACCTGTAGCGTCACCGGGACTTCGAGCCGCTCCACTACTCCGTCACGGTTCTTGTCGACGAGGCGACTTGCGGCTTTCAAGATGCGGACCGGATCGGGCCGCACGTCCAGACCACCGCGGGCCTGATCGACGGAACCCTCCACCCAAGCCTCAACGCCATGCCCACCATCGCGGCGCGGGACAAAAGCCGCCGTGTAGCATCCGCCCCCGCGATAGACGAGTGGTTGGCGCTCCTCCAGCAAGCCGGGCACACGGAACCAACCAGTCCGCCCGATGAGATTTCTGTTCTTCGTACACATTTCGTAAGCGGACCAGATCGTTTGCACGAACAGGGCCGCTGGGCGCAACCTCCAGATCCCCTTTGAGCGCGGCAGCGCGAGCCGCTTTGAGGGGCTCCACCATGCTGACCGCCCACAACCGTTGCTGGTTCCCTCTCGTTACTCTTCCTTCGATAGTATAGACGCCGGCCGACTCGACTTCGATCAACCCTGTGTCGCCACCAGCAATTTCCATGGAAGCCGGCAGCCTGAATCCTCCTGGCCCGCCCGACCATTGGATAGACCGGTCCGGCGCATTTTCTCGCGTGATTACGGCGCCGTGCGGATCGATCAACCTGACCCCGACATCCGGTGGGGCAACGTAGACGAGGGTCACTCCAGGGCCCAGCCGGAACGACGTTGACGACGCCAGACCCGGCTTGATCGTGAGCCGCCTCACGTTCCTGCCAATCTCGCGGCTCCAAAGCTCACCCAATGAATCCGATTGACCCAGACTCAAGTAGCAGAACAGGAAAAAGCCGATTGTTCCGCGCCACATATGAGTTCATATCGATACCAAATCCGGCCAACGATAGAGGGGCCGGTACCCTAGCGGCGCGCGCCGGGTACAGCACATGAAGGGGAATTCCGACCCTGGTAAGTACTTCTCCCAATTGAACGGCAGGCTCCCTTGATGGTACTTTTGTTTCACGTCGCCGTGCCCGCGGCCTTGCCTAAAGCCTTGTCCTCGGCTTTTGCCTACGGCCTCACTCGCGCTTTGATCGGCTCGGGAGAGGCTAGTTGTCGTTCGATTATTCCATGTTCACATTTTTCAAGGAGTTCTGATGATTCGAAATTTATTAGTTCCGCGAAACGTAGCGGCTGCATTGAGTTTCCTGGTCGTGGCCACTACTGTTGAAGCAGCGGGTGTGTCGGGGGCGATTTTCACAACGACGGCTAACGGTAGCGCGGTGAACGCTAACCAATTTAGCTCCAAGTGCGCTGTGTACCTTGACGGTGGCCCGGGTCCGAATGCTCCGGCGAAGGCGGCCGGCCTGCCGAACGGAGACTACTACTTCCAGGTCACCGACCCTAGTGGTGGAACTCTGCTCAGCACCGATATCGTGTCCAACCGCAAGTTTACAGTCTCTGGTGGCGTCATTACCGCTTCTGCGGGCACCCACTCGACAGGAACTGATCTGGATCATGGTGCAATCACGATAGGCCTGTGCGAATATGCCAATACACCCAACACCGGCAATGTCTACAAGGTCTGGGCCACTCCAGTCGGTGACTTCGTCGGCAACCCGTCAAACGTGGATAACCCTAATTGCGGCAGCGGGTGTTTCCATGGCTTCAAGAGCTCCAAATCAAAAACCGACAATTTCAAAGCGCTGTCGGCCACGCCGGCCGCCTTTTGCTTAACCATTCAGAAACAACGTTTGGACCCGCTTACCGGCGTGTCGACTCCCGTGCTGGGCTGGCACTTTCAGGTTACCGATCCGGCCGGCGTTACAAACCAGTTGACGACAGACGCCAGCGGCCAAATCTCGGCTTGCCAGCTTGTGACCGGAACCTACAGCGTAACTGAGGACCTGGCGGACCCGACTCAGCCGGTCCTGTTTCCTGGCCCTTACGGCGCCCCTCCCCTGTATGCGTGTCCTGACACCGGCGCAGACGCCTATCTGAACGGCACCGCGAATCCATTTATTCCCGTGACTTTCACTTGGACCACCACGCAGCCGGTGACTGTTTTGTTCGTGAACTATAACCTCTGCATCGGCTAGCTCGGCGTCAAGTGATTATCGGCCGCTGAGACGGGCCACCGGGCCCTTCACGCCAGATCCCCCCGGGTTGGGGATCTGGCGTCGATCATTCTGGCCAGCGGCCCGCTGCCCAACGCGGATCCGCTATGGCTATCCTGAATCAATATGTCAGCCGCACGCGCCTTCCTTCTCCTCCTACGTTCACCGCACCCGATCTCTCCCGCCTCCGCTCGGTGAGCGATATCCGCTTTGCACCCGATGGGCGGCGCATCGCCTATACCGTCCAGAACAATGACAAGCCGGGCCGCCCCTATTCGCAGCTATGGATTCTGACGGCGGCTGATGGCAAGTCAGTCCGCCTCATGCCTGGGCCGGACTCGTCGTCAGAACCCGAGTGGTCTCCGGACGGCTCACGCCTCGCCTTCTCCGGGAAGCTGAACGGTAAGTCCGGGTTGCTGGTGGCTGCGCCCGACGGATCTGGCCTGAGGTTGCTGGCCGAGCTCGATGGCACCAACAACCCGCTGCCTTCCATGGGCAAGCGCTTTGCATGGTCCCCTGACGGCAAGTCCATCGCCTTCGTCAGCGCCACGCCGGGACCTGAGACGGCGGTTGCTTCCGCATTCATCCAGTGTGAGCCGTAGGAAGGCTAGGCTAGAGGCCTTCAATTGCCGCACTGGTAAGTCGACTGCGCCGAAAAGCTACATGACGACGCAAAATTCCGACAACACCTTGTTCACAACCGGATTCGCTCCCTTTGGGCGGTTTGCTGGCGTTCCTGGTAGCCCTTCAGCGATTGGAGAAGCAGCTCCGGGTTGGCCATTGATCTAGTATAGCGTTTCATTAAAACATAAACTCATCAAGCGCCTCGAATTTCCCCCAGCGATGGACGACCGGGGCCGCATTGATTTCGGCGATCCCCAACAGGATTCGGTCTCGCAGTTCCTCCCAGGACTGCACGCGGATGTGACGAAGA
>JAYTKJ010000546.1:0-4983 GCA_043730365.1 Acidobacteriota bacterium
CATCCGAAGAGACGGGTGAGCGAGGCAAGACCCGCAGGTTCGCGCCCATAGCGGGCGGCCAAGGACGGCGCTTGTAATAGGTCTCGCCTGAACTGTTCCGGGGAGTTGCCGCCCACGGCCACATCGGCGGTTTCACAATCGCCCCGCGTTTCCGGGAGCAGCAGGTCCACCGCCTCTTCACTCATGGAGCGATAGGTGGTGTACTTGCCGCCCGTGATTTTCAGGACGCCATCTTCAATCCAGATCTTGTGAGAACGGCTGGCGGCGGTGGCCGAAGCAGACCCGCTCACGATCAACGGGCGCAGCGAGGAGTACGCGGCGAGCGGCTCAGCGCCAGCCGATTGGCCGGGAAATAGCCGGCTGACCACACCACGCAGATAGCGGACTTCCTCATTGGAGATCCGCACCCGATCGGCCGTGCCGTGGTGATCGATATCGGTGGTGCCTACCAGCGAGAGCCGATTGCCGGGCCCCCAGGGGATCACAAAAATGATGCGCCCATCGTCGCCGAAATAGGCGATGGCGTTCTCGCTACGGTTCAAGGCGGGCATGATGATGTGCGAGCCCCGCACTAGTCTCACGTTGCCGGAATCTTCCCAAGGGCCGCGCGCGTCTACGATGCGGCGAGTGCGAATCGTGAACTGCTCCCCGGTGAATTGCTCGATGACCGGTACCGCGATCAGGCCGTCGCGATCGCGACCCTGCCAGGCGCCGGCGGAAGTGTAGTTGGCAATGGCGACGCCAAGGCGCGATGCGTCGAACAAATTCTCCAGCGTGAGGCGCGCCGATTGGACGCGGGCATCGAAGTAGATGGCTGCCGAGTGCATGCCGCCTCGCGACAACCCGGGCTCAATTTTCGCCACGTCGTCAGGGCGTAGATAGCGGCGGCGGCCGATGTTGTACTCGCCGGCCAGTTGATCGTACAGCCACAAACCGGCGCCGTAGAAGTAGCGGTCAAAGCCGGAGTAGAACGGCAGGAGCATCGGAAGCGGTTCCACCAGATGGGGCGCAATCTGGAGCAACGTGCGGCGCTCGGCCAGCGCTTCGCGCACCAGATCAAACTCAAAATATTTGAGATAGCGTAGGCCACCGTGGATCAATTGCGAGTTGCGCCCGCTGGTGCCGCTGGAAAAGTGCCCCTTGTCGATGAGGCCGATTTTGAGCTTGAGCCCGGCTCGATGAGAACGCAGAGCCAGATCGCGCGCGATGCCGGCGCCGTTGATGCCGCCGCCGGCGATCAGGATATCGAAGGTCTCCGCCTTGAGCCGGTCCAGATTGCGCGCCCGGCTGCCTGGATGAAAGCCAGGCGGTGGCGCCGAAGCGGGGCTCACGAGTGAACGGCTCCGACGGGCTCAGGCAGGGTCTCCGCGGCCTGCTGCTGCAGCGCGGCGATGCGTTCACGTAGCAGCGCGGTGAACTCTTCGCGATCCTTGAGCGTCAGTCCGGCGGTGGGGACAGGTTCTCCAATAATGAAGTCCACCGGCACGCCTTTGAGATCAAGACTGCCCACCGGCAGCGCTTCCCGGGTGCCTCGCAAGGCAAACGGAATCACGGGCACCTGCGCCTTGATGGCGATGTAGGCTGCACCCTCTTTGAACTCTTGCAACTCACCATCGGGCGAACGGCGCCCTTCGGGAAACAGAAGGATAGAGAGACTCTTCTCGTTGATCCGCCTGGCCGCTTCCGTCATGATCTTCAAGCTGCCGCGCGTGTCGCTGGTATCCACCGAGAAGTGGCCGCTGCGCCGCAGGTGTGTGCCGAGAAAGGGAATCTTCACGTACTTGGCGCTCACCAGGAAAAGGAATTGCCGCGGGATGTTGGCGAGCACCACGGGCGTATCAAACAGGCTGAGATGGTTACCGGCGAAGACGTAGTTGCATTGCGGGTCCAGATTCTCCTCGCCGCGGATGCGCACCGTGATACCAGCGATCAGGATGAGTTGCCGGGCCCAGTTTCTGGCGATGGCATGTTGCCGGCGGCCGTGCGGATCGAAAAAAGAAATCGCCACCGAAATGGTGCCCATCAGGATCGTGGAAATGAAGATCAACGGGGCTTTGACTAACAGACTGAATAGGGGCATGGCTTTTCCGTTCAACTCCTACTGCGCCGCCATGCTCGCGGCGGCCGTTGCCCTCACCGCACGAAAATAGACGCTGGCCAGCGCGGTGATCAGCAGGTGCAGCGTGGGAGTCAACTCAGGCTGGTCAGGCAATTCCACCAGCAGCACGCCAGGCCGCTCGTCCATGCTTGTCAACTTGGCCGCCACGGTTGGCCCCATCATCGGTTCAAGGATGGACACCCGCAAGGCCTCCAGCATTTGTGCGTCCGATTTCGGTTCGGCGCCGCTCAACATGATTCCCATACCGAGCGCCTGGCCCTCGTGAAAAAACGAAGCGAAGGCCGATCCGCCCGCCGCGGCGGCCCATTGCAATTCGATCTCGAATTTATTGAGGAACGGCAAGGTCTCACGAAACTCAGCCGGCCGCTCGGCGAGGAACTCGGCAAAGAGATTGCAGACGGTGCGGCCCTGCGGCAGTTGCGGCTCGAGGTCAAACTGAGCCACCTCGACGCGCGCGCCATCGGGCGAGGAAAGATCGCCGGGACGGATGGTGCGCACCGTAAACATGAACTTCAGGGTAACATCGGCGAGAGGAGGTCCGATGTCGAGGATCACCGCGCTCTGGTGCCTGGTTTGTTTCACGGCTTGGGGCCAAACGCCCAAGCGGCTCTTGTACGTCACACACTCGGCGGGCTTCGTCCATGGCAGCATCGGCATTTCTCGAACCGTGCTGGCTGAAATGGGGGCGCGGGCCGGCGTGGAGGTGGTGAGCACCGAGGACCTTTCGTACTTCGATGCTGGCCGCTTGGATGGCTTCGACGCGGTCTTCTTCTTCACCAGCGGAGAGTTGGCGTTGTCCGATACGCGGAAGCGGAACCTGCTGGCGTTTGTGCGCGGGGGCAAGGGTTTCGGCGGCGTGCACAGCGCCACCGACACGCTGTACCAATGGCCCGAGTATGGCGAGTTGATTGGCGCGTATTTTGACGGCCATCCGTGGGTTCATGAGGCCACGGTGGAGATTGAAGATCCGGAGCATCCAGCGTCGCGCGGCTTGGGCAATTCCTTCCGGCTGGTGGAGGAGTTCTATCAGTTCCGGGCGTTCTCACGCGACAGAGTGCGCGTGCTGATGACACTCGATCCGGGTTCGATCGACCTGGGTTTGCCCGGCGTGAATCGCACCGATGAAGACTTTGCACTCGCCTGGGTTCGGCCTTATGGGGAGGGCCGCGTGTTCTATACGGCGCTCGGTCACTTCGATGAAACGTGGCTTGACCGGCGCTTCCAAACCATGCTCGAAGGCGCGCTACGGTATCTGACGGGACAAACGGGGACAGCGGCGGATTCGGCGCCGAGGCGCAGCCAACCGGCGGTGGCACGGGTCTCAAGTTTGGCGGCTACCGAAGGCATGGGCAGCGTCGTCGCTCCAGGGCTACTGGCGGCCATCACGGGCGCGGGACTCACCACGGGCTCTACCATGAACGCCGCCGCTCTACCCTTGCCCGTGCGGCTGGCCGGCACGCAGGTGCGGGTGAACGGACGGCGCGCGCCATTGGTTTCAGTGGCGCCGGGTCGCATCGTGGCGGTGATCCCGGACGAGGTGAAGCCTGGCGAGATGGCGGCCATTGAGGTGTTCACCGGCGGCCCGCAATCGACGACGCGGATGGACGTGCGCGTGGAGGCTTCGGCGCCCGGCATCCTCGGGGTGTCGCGTGTGGAGCGGGTGGTGGCGATTTACGCGACAGGCCTCGCGCTGCCCGGCGTCGAGGCTTTCGCCAATGGCCGCGCGCTCGCCATCGAATATGCAGGCGCTGCGCCGGGGTTGGCCGGTGTGCAGCAGGTGAACGCGCGATTGCCCGGCGATCTGGTGGCGCCTTTTGAGTTGCGGCTGCGCTCGGCGGGGCGAGAATCAGCGGCGTATCTCGAGGGTTCGCAGTGAGCGCATCGCCACTCCCGGTTCGGGCTCAGGACGGAAGGAGATGGTCTCGCCGGAAAATCGCGCGGCGAAGATGGCGATGGCCGGACGAGCGGCCAGGCGAATGAGAGGCGCGCCCACGCAGGCGTGCGGTCCGGCGCCGAAGGCCAGATGACCGGCTGGACGGCGCTCGAATTGGAGCCGGTCAGGGTCCGGAAAAACATCGGGGTCGCGATTGGCTTCGGCGAGGCAAAGCATTACTCTTGCTCCCGTGTCCATGCGAGTGCCGCCAAACTCGACAGGCGCGGCAGCGCGCCGGGACTGCACGGCGGCGGGGCCGGCCAAGCGGAGCAACTCTTCGAGCGCGTCGGACAGCAGGGCGGGATTGGCTTTGAGGTGCGCCATTTCCACGGGGTGCGTCAGCATGGCGAGCCACGCGTTTCCAAGGAACGCGGGGAGTGTGTGGCATAACGCGGCGAAGGCTTGCAGGCCGAGCGCAGAGTCAAAGTGGGGTTGCAGCGCCATCGTGGCATTGGCGGCGGCTTCGGCGTCGAACAACTTTCGGGCAATCGGACGGAGCGTGGACGCCCCGGTTACAGCGATGCCTGTCACCCGTGCGGCGATCTGCAGTCCGAGAGGCGCGGCCAAATCGCCAATGAGATCTGCGTCGCGCGGCAAGGCATCGAATCGCTCAAGGGTCCAGCGTTCCCAATCCGCGTGCCACACGGCTAGCTGCTCGGGCGAATAGATGGCTCGCGCAGCCTCTCGCATTTTCCGATGTTCCGCGGGGTCGACTGCGCCGCCACTCGATCCAGGTTCAAGCCGCGGATCGCGCAACGCGGCCAGCACGTCAGCATGGCGCGCCAGCACCCAGGCATCGCAAGTTGAATCGTATCGAAGCACGGCAACCACGATAGCCGAGTCTGGTATCCTCCAATTTTTGTGAGCGCCACTGCACAGACTCGCCGGGACCGCGCCTTCGCCTACGTTGCGCTGATCTGCGGCGATCTCG
>JAYTKJ010000547.1:0-21630 GCA_043730365.1 Acidobacteriota bacterium
GCCGCCCGCCCTCTGACTTCGGTACTCTCAAGCGTTATACTTTCTGCGAAAAATCTAGCCTTTCACCAGCGCGGCGTTGAAATGCTTCAGAACCGTCGCCTCGGTCAGGGGCGGATTATAGAACGCCACCTCGTCGATCTTGCCGTTGAACGCCTCGCTTCCGGGCGACGGACCGTGGGCAATCCGAAGAGTTGTGCCGGCCGGCGCCGGCGCGAAGGTGTTGCCCCCCGGGACATTGGCAGTGGCGCGGAGCTGGCCATTCACGAACAGCGTCAGCTTCTTCGCCGCGCCATCGAAGGTCATCACCAGATGCCACCAATTGCCGATCACCTGCTGCACGGAAGGGTCTTTGAGATTGAACTCGAGCTGGATCTGGGGGCCAATTGCCGCCCCGGCCGCCATGCCGAGCCGCGCGCGGGCACGGATGTTGTTGTTGAACGCGATGTCGAGCACATAACCGCGGGCGAGCGTACCGTCTCCGGTGACGGTGCCCGAGCTGATTACGTACTGGGGATTGGGCTGACCTTCCACCGTGCTGATCCACGCCTCGAGGCTGAAGGCCATCGGCGGATTGCGCAGAGCGCTGTAGACCACATCGACAGACCCGCTGCTGCCGAGAAACTCCACAGCCTTATCGGAGGGATCCACCGGCGTGGCGGCCGCCTGTGAAAGCACGCCCGATTCGGCGCGCTTCATCGTGTCGCCTTCCTGCAGGTTTATGTAGGTTCCATCGAGAGGGATGTTGGGCGCGCTGTCTTTGGCCGTCGAAGTGGCCGTCTTGAGTTCGCCCAGCCGCCAGTAGCTCACCAGATTCGGCTCTGCACGAATGATCTGGTCATACGTTTTGGCCGGCTCCGGTGGCGGTATGGGCGGTTGCGGGTCTGGCTGCACAACCAGCGGCGGGCCCGGCAGTGTCGTTCCCGGCTCGGGTGTGATCGCCGCACCAAACGGCGTGCAGCCCGCGAAACCCAACAGGTAAACGACGGGCAAAACTAGCGCGGCAATCAGCAAGAGCGTAGTCATATTTATTCCTCGCTCCCGGCTTCGCTTTGGGGGTGAAGGCCTTCGTCGATGCCGGTGACGATGCCCGACGGATCGAGCGTGACCGAGGTGGGCCAGAGGCTGATCCCAAAGTTGCGCGTGATGGTTCCGGATTCATCCGGAAGCAAGGAGAACCCCAGATCGAGTTCCTCCCGCAGTTGCCCCGCCTCCTCGGCGTTGACTCCGGAGACCACGGCCACGACGAAGGGCGGGTCTTCTTCACCGGTCTTGCGGACAAGCGCGTTGAGTTCCCGGAGCTTTCCCACCGACGAGGCCGAAGCAGCGATCGCGAAACAGACGACAGTCTTGCGAACGCCAAGCCGACCGAGGGGGATTGGCGGGCAATTGCCGCGCTCGTACAACTCGGGGAAGCCCGGATGGAGAGCCGAGGCCGATACGCCGAGGCCGAGCCGCACGTTGGCGCGAACGGGCACCAGAGGCGAGAAAGAACTGGGGTGCAGGCACTCATCGAAGGCGGTGGCAAGGGCGCGGGCATGCGGCCGCCCGTCGCTCATCCATGTCACTCCTCCGGCGGGGCTGATCAGCCTCCAGGCCTCGACGCCCTGGGGCAGGCCGAGCGCCGCGGTCCAGCCGCCGTTTACGTCTTCATTGACGATGACGGGCGTGCCCCAACGCCGGCCCCACTCCTCAATCTCGGCAACCACGCCTTGGCCGGCGTGCGCGAGCGTATTGTCGGCGAACAGCACGAGCACGCCGAGCCCGGCATCCTGGCGGATGGACCCTTCGAGCGCCTCGGCGAGTAACTCCGCGGCGCCCCGGTCCCACTTCTCGCCCACGCTCAGCACGAGCGTATTGGCGGCCGGTGAGCCGCCGAGCGAGTGGGCATCGATCACCGCGAGTTCGGGGAAAGGCACGGGATGCGAAAAGTCCAGTTTCGGCCACACGCGGAGTAGGAGGTAATTGAGGGAAAAGACAACAAGCTTGAAACCGAAGTTGGTGCACACGGTGCGGGCCGTGACCGGCACCAAATCACCGTTCCCAGATTCGGTCTGCACACCGCGGATCTCCAGGCAGATCCGCCCCCGTCCGTCGAGACCGGGCAGCGGGACGGTTTCGATACGGTCGAGCACCACTCCACCCCAATGCGACCGGCGAATTTCGGGGCGGCGGAGCAGGAACATATCTTTGCTCTTCATGCTGCCCGGCTTGCCGCCTTCGTGCCATGTCCAGGACCAGCGGATCTGGTCGATACGTCCGCCCGGGATCCAACTCTGGAACGCGGTGAACGCGTCCTCTCCCGAGGCCCGCTCAAAGTGCGGTTTCGGAGACCGCAGACGGGTAAGGAACACAGTCCCGCGTAGCACCATGCCATCGCCAGTGAATTCGGCGGTATCGAAGCTCGTGCCGGCCTGATCGTCGAAGGTGCGGAGTTGGGTGTTCAACTCGCTCTTGCGGTTGATCACCGCATCGAGCAGCGGTTGCGCCTGCGCCGCGGCGGACTGCGCGATACCCTTCACGATATCCATAATGGCCTGCCTGGCTTTACCCTCGGCCAGGCCTCCGAAAGGCCCGCCGACGTGAGCATCCACTTTGGTAGCGCCCGCTGCTAGAGTCAGACGCTCGGAGCCACCATCGAAGTTGAGCACCATGTCCTGCTCGACTTCAAAGGTCATGTTGGGAAGGATGGAGTTGGTGTTGGCTCCGCCGCTGAACTTCACCTTGAGAATGCCAAAGGCGCCGAGCGGGTGCCACTCCAACGCCGGGTTGTTGGTGTATACGCGGTAGACCGTGTCGAAGTCGGGAATCGGGTTGTACTGGCCCGTGGAGATGTGAATGTGGATAGCCGGATTAGCGCCGCGGATGGCGGCGAGTGCGGGCTCGGCCAGGCGAAGAATCACGTCGCGGTTCAGCGCCACTGCAAAACCCGCGCCGCCGAGGAAGATGCCGTTTACGCTGGCGATGTTCCCCGCCGGCTCGCCTCCGCCAAGGCCGAGCGCCGTGGTGACAGCCGATTGCCCGTCCATGGCGAGACTGCGGATGGCGCCGCGGCGAAACCGGCCTGACACCTGGTGCGGAGCCGCCTCAAACCGCGTCATCAGCAGGGAAATCCGCCGGGTGATGAGCGCATTGATCTCGTTCGGATCGTCGGGATACAGGACCACTAACTGGGGAGATTGGTTAAAAGCTTCCCCGCGGAACTCAACCGAGCCCGGTACCATTCGGATCCAAACAAAATTGGAGGCGATACCGTGCCAACCGAGGCAGTGGGGGTCCACATCTTCCACTTCGTAGTCGGCGGTCACGGTTCCGCGAATGAACTCCGCCATGGGGGTGGTGCCGGGGTCTGCTCTGTAGCGCGCGCGCATGCCCACTTCGAGCCGGAACCGGGTGGTGGAACCGTGCACCAATTCGATGCGCGGGGTGCTTAACTGGGCACGCAGGAATCCGCGCACGCCATCGCGATCGCGCACATACTCGTCTCCGGTGCGCAGCGAAATGATGTGCGGGAACGAAGGCAGGTCCGTTCGGGCGTACGCATTCTGATGCATGCTGGCGAGGAGCCGGTTTACAACGCCTCCGCTGAGCTGTAGTACTGCGTCAAAATCGCCAGTAAGAGAGTTAGGCACGGACAGTCCTCCTGGATCGGATCGAGCGGGTCACGAGGCAATCGTGTTTTGAAACGCCGATTCGCACAAACTCGCTGAATTATAACCGATCCCGCTTTGGGCCCGTCGGAACCCCAAATCCGCAGGTAGGCTTCGCTCGGTGACAATCGAGCCCGCGCCGTAGACTCTGGACGCCGGGCACCCCAAAAGACGCATTCTATATAGGCGTATACTCTTCGGCCAGGCTCACCGAGTGCCCTACTTGTCACTCGTCCCGGGTGCTCGCATCCGGGATCGCGGTGGACGCGGCTGGCAACTTGTATTATCAGGATCATGATGATGCTTCCTGTTGTTATACTGCTTGTCGCGCTGCCGCTGACTGCCAAGCGTCCGATCACCCACGAGGATGTGTGGACGTTGAAGCGCGCGAGTTCACCCGCGACGAGTCCCGATGGCCGCTACGCCGTGGTCTCTCTGTTGGAGCCTGCCTACGACGAGTCCAAACAGAGTTCGGATCTGTGGCTGGTGACGCTCGACGAATCGCTGCCGCCGCGGCGCATCACGTCGACCAAGGGGGGCGAGAGCGGAGCGGTGTTTTCACCAGACTCGACGCGCATGGCGTTCGCGGCTAAGCGCAACGGCGACGAGGAGGCTCAAATCTACGTGTTGCCTCTCGACGGCGGTGAAGCTGTGCGGGTCACCTCGAGTTCCACCGGCGCATCGGCGCCTAAATGGCGGCCCGATGGCAAGGCGATCAGCTTCCAAAGCCTGGTATATCCGAACGCCAGCGACGATGAGGCCAACAAGAAGATCGCCACGGAGCGCAAGGCGCGGAAGTACAACGCGCGCGTGTATGAATCGTTTCCGTTCCGGTTTTGGGACCGCTGGCTCGACGACCGTCGGCCGCATCTGTTCGTCCATTTGATTGGCGAACCGGCGGCTCTCGATTTACTCGCGGGCACGAAGCTGACTGCGCGCGAGGGATTCGACGGCCCACGCGGCGTTGGCGATGGCGAGTTGGACGCGGTGTGGAGTCCCGATGGGCAATGGCTTGTTTTCAACGCCTCGGCCGATCGCGACCTCGGAGCGTACGCCCCCACGACGACGCACGTGTACAAAGTCCCGGCTCGCGGCGGCGAACCGGTGGCCATTTCGTCAGGCCCGAACAGCTACTCGAGGCCGCGATTCCGCCCCGATGGGAAGGCTTTGTATGTTCTTGAGTCCTTGCGCGGTGACGAGAAGCTATACAGTTTGTCGAGGCTGGCGAAGATCGATTGGATGGCCCATAGTGAGCCGCGTGTGTTGACAGGGGCGTGGGACCGGTCAGTGGGCGACTTGGCGTTCGCTCCGGACAGCTCGCGAGTCTACATGATCGCCGAAGAGCACGGGCACGACAAGCTGTTCTCGATGCCTGCCGAGGGCGGCCCTGTCGCGGCGGTGACGGATTTGCAGGAGGGCGTCTACTCAGGTCTCGCGATCGCCGAGAAGGCCGCGGAGTTGAAGATCGTAGCGCTCTGGGGATCGATGACGCGTCCGGAAGACCTGGTCCGGATTGACGTGCGCACCCGGCAGCACCGGTTGCTGACGAGCTTCAATAAAGAACGGATCGGGGAGATCGATTGGCAGCCGCCGCGCCACGTGTGGTTCACGGCCAAGAGCGGCGCGCGGATTCATTCCCTGATCGTGCTGCCGCCAAATTTCGATGAGTCGAAAAAGTATCCGCTGCTGCTGTTCCCGCACGGCGGACCGCATAACATGACCAAGGATCAGTTCTTCGTGCGCTGGAATTATCATCTGTTGACGAGCCCCGGTTATGTGCTGTTGATGACGAACTACACAGGCTCCACGGGTTTCGGCGAGGAGTTCGCGGCCGCGATTCACAAGGACATTCTGCGTGGGCCCGCCAGTGAGATTGAACAGGCCGCCGACGATGTGATCCGGCGGTTCGCGTTCGTTGACGGATCGCGCCAGGCAGCGGCTGGTGGCAGCTATGGCGGCTACCTGATGAACTGGTTCGAGGGGAACGCGACGCGGTTCAAATGCCTGGTCAACCACGCGGGCTTGACCGATAACGCCTCGATGTGGGGTTCCACCGATGGCGCGTACTACTGGGAAAGGCACAACGGCGGCCCGGTGTGGGAACGCAAAGATCGATGGGTGGACCAGAGCCCGTCGACATACGCGGCGAACTTCAAGACACCGATGCTGGTGACCCACGGCGAACGGGACTACCGGGTGCCCATTTCGCAGGCGTTCGAGATGTACAAGCTGTTGCAGAGGCAGCGCGTGCCGTCGAAGTTGATCGTGTTCCCCGATGCGACCCACTGGGTGCTGAAGGGTGAGGACGCGCGGTTTCACATGGCCGAGGTGCTGGGCTGGCTGCGCCGGTATCTGTGAAGCCGACAGTTATGTTGGGTGTATACTTTCCCCCAAGGCCCAGGGAGTGCCTCTCCATCCATGCGTGCCATCCACCATTCCGCCCTCGCGATTATGTCCCTGCTGCTGCTTGCCCCAACAGTGACCCGGGCCCAAACCTCCAACGGAGTGGTGACCGGCTCCATCACCGACACCAGCGGCGCCGTTGTCTCCGGCGCCAAGGTCACCCTCACTGATCTTCAAACCAATCAGACTCGCGAGCAGACAACCAACGACGCAGGGATGTACGAGTTTCGCGCCCTGCCGCGCGGCGAGTACAAGATCGAGGCTGAGATTCAGGGCTTCAAGAAGGAGAACGTCACGGGCATTCAGTTGACCGTCGCGCAGACCTTGCGGCTCGACATGAAGTTGGAAGTTGGGCAGGTCAGCGAATCGGTGCAAGTGGAGGCTACGGCCGCGCTGGTGCAAGCTAGCGACTCAAACCTTTCCCAGGTCATCGACGAAAAACGCGTGCGCGAGCTGCCGCTCAACGGCCGCAACTTCATGCAGCTGGCTTTTCTCTCCTCCGGCATTGTCACCGCCGGTCGCGCCAGCGCCACCCAGCGTCAGGCCAACTACGGTCCGGCCTTCTCCGCCGGTGGCCAGCGCGATAACACCACGACGGTGCTGGTGGATGGCATTGAGATCAGCGGCATGGAGCTCAACAACTATCCCTACGCGATCCCGTCGCTTGAATCAGTAGGTGAGTTTCGCGTGCTCACCGCCGGCGCCTCCGCTGAATTCGGCGGGAATTCGGGTGCCTTCGTCAACGTGGTCACGCGGCGGGGCTCCAACGAACCGCACGGGTCGCTCTTTGAATTTCTTCGCAATGACAAGATGGACGCCCGCAACTTTTTCGATCGCACCGGGAAGTCCGCGCCCAACAAACGCAACCAGTTCGGCTTCATCGCCTCCGGGCCGGTCTTCATTCCGAAGCTCTACAACGGCAAGGACCGGACGTTCTTCGTCTTCAGTTGGGAGTGGCAGCGCCAGCGCAACGGCACCACCAGCACCACCATCGTGCCGACGCCCGAGGAGCGCGCGGGCGATTTCAGCGGAACCGTGACGCCCGTGGTGGACCCGCTTTCCAAGGTGCCGCTGCCCGGCAACCGGATTCCCGCCAGTCGCGTCAGCGCCGTGGGCCGCGGTCTGCTGAACCTCTACCCGCTGCCCAACAACGCTGACCCGGCGCGCAACTTCGTCAACGCTCCGCTCCGCCGGTTTGACTTCACCGTGCCGTCAGGCCGCATCGATCACCGGCTCACCAGCAAGAACAATCTCTTCTGGCGCACCACTGTCAATGAGCCCTCCGACGTGGGGCCGGGGCAGGCATTGACGCAGGCCTTTCGCTATGACGCCGTCCAGGCCGAGCGTCACGTTCAGTTGACGCTCGGCGATACGCATGTGATCTCGCCAAACATCGTCAACGAGTTCTACACCGGCTTTGTCCGCATGAACCGCACGCGCAATTCGGCGGATTCGTTTGTGCGTGACTGGGTGAAAGAGCTGGGCATCCAGGGCGTGCCCACCCAACCGCTCACCTTTGGCGCGCCGGCCGTTTCGGTGGCCGGGTTTTCGCAGGCTGGCTTCTCCACCAATAACGCCTTTTTTCTTTGGATCACCCAGTCCACCCAACTGGTTGACAACCTCGCCATCGTGCGCAACAAGCACACGATCAAGGTTGGCGGCAACTTCCAGAAGAAGCAGCTCAACTCCACGCAATGGGGCGCTCCGAACGGCAACTACGGCTTCACCGGCGTCTATTCCAGCCTCCCTCCCGTCGCCACGCCAACCCGCCAAGCCGCCATTGCCGATGCTCTGTTCGGGTTCCCCGCCACCTACGCCGTGCAGAGTTCGCCCTTTGAGCAGCGTCTGCGCTATTCCAACGCCTCCACCTTCGTGCAGGACGACTGGCGCGTGACGACCAACCTCACTTTGAACGCCGGCCTGCGCTGGGAGTATTTCGGCAGACCCTATGACCGGTTTGACCGCATCGCCACGTTCGACCGCTCCACCGGCCAACAACTGCTGCCGGGACAAAACGGCACGCCGCGCAGCCTGATGAACCAGGATAAGAACAACCTCGGTCCGCGGCTTGGTTTCGCATGGCGCGCCCGCGGGACGCAGGACCTCGTCGTCCGCGGAGCTTACGGGGTCTTTTTCAGCCCGCCGATCGGCAACGACTTCCGCTCGCGCGGCTTCCAGGATCCATTCGCCTTCCAGGCCAACCGCACCTATCGCCCGGCCACCCCCGCCAGCCCGGCTCCCGAAATTTCCGCCGAGGCGCCGCTCCTGGGCGCCAACCGGCTCACCAACCTGACGCGCGCCGGCGTGGATCGCAACTTCCGCGACGCCTACGTTCAGCAATGGAACCTGAGCATTCAGAAGCTGCTCACCACCAACATGCTGGTGGAAGTGGCCTACCGCGGGTCAAAGAGCACGCGTCTGCCTACCAATCTTGACTACAACGAACTCACGCCCAACCCGCCCCAGCCGCCTGACTTCCGGTTGATCTTCCCGTATCCCACGCTGGCCGGCGTGAGCATTCTGGAATCGCGCGCCGCCGGCAACTACCACGCCTTTACCGGACGCATCGAGCGGCGCTACTCCAACGGCCTTACCTTTCTGCTCAACTATACGTTCTCCAAGACGCTCACCGACGTCGATTCCAGCACCGTGGGCGTGGCGATCGGCGCGGGTTCGTTCGGCGCCAACACCATCCGTAATCTCAAAGACAACAAGGGGCCGGCGATATTTGACCGGCCGCATCAGCTCAACATGAGCACCGTGTACGACCTGCCGTTCTTCAAGAACGCCAAGAGCCGGCTGCCGCGCTTGCTCCTCGGCGGCTGGCAGGTGGCGCCCATCTGGACCGCGTTTCAAGGTGCGTATCTCACCCCGGGCAACTTTAACGTGCTCTTCACCGGCGCCCGCCCGGACGCGCTGCGCAATCCTAACCTCTCGCGGGGCTCGCGCACCATTGACCGTTGGTTTGACACCGAGGCCATCGCCAACGCGACGCCGGGCCGCTTCGGCAATTCCGGCAAAGGCATCATTCAGGGCAGTGGCGTGAATAATTGGGACGTCAACTTCGCCAAGAACTTCCTGTTTACCGAGAAGTACAAGGTGCAGTTCCGCGCCGAGCTTTTCAACGCGTTCAACCATGCTCAGTTTGACGATCCGGTGATGCAACCGGTAGTCCGCGATGCTGCCGGCCGCGTGCTGAATCCCACGGCAGGCAAAGTAACCTCGGCCAGCGACTTCGGCTTCCGGCAGACCGAACGGATTGTGCAGCTTGGGCTGAAGTTCACGTTCTGACGGGTTGGCCAGTGGTCGGGGCTTCACCGTTTTGGGGGTAGAGGACCGCTGCCGCCCGCGGCTCGGCAACGCACTTCGTTTCAGCACGAGAAAGCCATTTCATCGGCGAACCTCGGGTAAGCCGAGGAACTCGACGGTCCTCTGAACAGTCACTTGGCCCGATAACTCAGTGGCTCGCACGAAGTACGTGGACAACGAGACATTGACTCGGGATGCTGCCGGGAAGTGGAGAAAATCGATCAGCGATGCGATGGGGCGGCTAATTAGCGTGGTGGAGGATGCCACCGGTACGATCGGCTGTGGGCCCAGCGCCTCCTCAAACACCGGAACCAATTTGACCACCAGTTACACTTACTTCGCGGCGGACCATTTGAAGGCCGTTACGCATGGAGGGCGCGATCGGAGCTTCACCTATGATTCGCTCGGCCGGCTCAGGACAGCCAGTAATAACGGACATTATGGCAGCAGGCCCGGGCGCGCGGCGGTGGAAACCGTCCTGCTGGAGGCTAATCAAAATTGAAACTCCGGCGTCGTCCGGCCAGGCCGCGCGCAGCGCGCCGGACGGCGGCCCGCACCTTCGTCTTCCAGATCAGCGGTAGGCTTGGCGACGATCGTGCACGCCAGTGATCTCAATCGCGTTCTCCCCCTTGAAATCGAAGAACACCCGGTAGTCGCCGCAACGAAGACGGAACCCGGTATGCGGCGGCTTGAGCTTCTTCACATCGCCGGCGCGGCTCAACAAGTAGCGGTCCAAGCAGTAGAGAATCTGCATCGCCGGTTCCCGGTCGATGGCGCGCAGACCGGTGCGCGCGTCTGTCGACCAGATGACCGCGATCCGCTCGGGAGCGTCGCCCGGCTTCACGCCGTCAGCCCGAACTCGCGCAGAATCTCTTCGTGCGAAATGCCCTCACCTCGCGCCAGCGAAGCACGGGCGCGATCCAGAGCCGCCCCCGTCTCTACCGTGAGCTCTTCCTCTTCCACCGGAGCTTGCGCGAGCGAATGGGCCAGCGGCTCCACGCCTGCTCCGGCGGCCAACACTTCGAGCAACTGCGCGACTACCGTAAACTGGGCCGGGCCAAGCAGGTCAAGTAACTGATGGGCTTGTTGTCTATCCATAATTTTCCTTTTAGCCGCCCATCAAGCGCGGCGCGCGGTCTTCAAAGCGGCGACTTCGAGGAACGTGTCGATCTTGCGCAGCAGCGTGGTTTGTTGCGTGGCCGGCAGATCTTCAATTCTCTCGAGCCTCCGCAGCACTTTCCCGCTCGGCTTGCGCGTGGCTGACTTGGCGGCATTGGGATGCAACAACTCATCGAGTGTAACGTCGAGCGCCATGGCGAAGCGGACGGCCATTTCGGCGGTAAGCCGCAAGCGGTCGGTTTCATAATCGGTGACCAACGTCTGCACGATGCCGATCTTGCCGGCGAGTTCGACCTGAGTGAAGCCGCGCTCCTTGCGGAGGCGCGCGGCGCGCTGGCCGATGGGCTCTTTGCCCCAGTCGAGGGGCGGCAGGTTGAGCTTGGAAACACGGGGCATGACAAAGCTAGTGTAGAGGGCGAAATAGCGGACTTCCTTGCCTATTACGGTATCATACGCTATTCTGCAAAAGCGTAACTATTTTGAGCCGCCCCTTGACAGGATTTTGATTAGCCAGCCAGTTTCTCAGCACGCGGGAAGCGCGTGATGTCGCCGATCTCCAGGGCGATGACCGGCCCGAGAATCTCGCCGATGCCAGGCGCCGAGCGGAGGCGTTTCACCACTGGGTCGGGTGCGATGACCTCGCGAATCTTCTGCTCCAGATTCTCGACCAGCGACTTCGGTTTCCGGCAGACCGAACGGATTGTGCAGCTCGGGCCGAAGTTTACGTTCTGACGGGCAGGATCACGGTGGCCCGCAACTTCCCGGGTGCCCGGACGGTTTAATATGAAAGGTCCCGGACTGTCTACCTGTGATGAAATCCGCTGCTGCCGCCGCCCTGTGTCTTTTCGCCTTCCTCCCCGCCATCGTGGGGCAGACCACGCCCGAGATCGGCTCCGGGCCCGTCAGTGAGACCATCCGGCGCGAGTTTCTGCGGTCCTTCTATCGAGGTTCGTTTCAAAACCTGACCTCGCTGCCGCCGCTCGGCGACGTGAAGCGCCTCGGCTCCACGGGCTTGGTGCAGGAGTTTGCCGACGCGGCCAAGACCGCTGGCGTCAAGTACGCGCTGGTTCGCGCCAACAGCCTGGACACCAGCGTGCAGCCCGGGGTGGACACGGTCTTCCAGATGACGCCGGACCTCTACACCTACTTCAATAGCGTGGGCCCGAATACCGCCGGCTATCCGGCCACCGATACCCAGACGTGCCCGTCCACCGGCAAGCTGGTCTGCACTTTTCAGTCGTTCGACAAGAACTACGCGCTCTTCGTTTTCACCGCGGGCAATTCAAACGGCCTCAACTTCAATGTGAAGGATCCCTTCTTCACGCGCTGGCGAACCGTAGGCATAGGAACTCTAGGGCCCGTGTTGAACGCCGAGGAGCCTGGCCTGGTGTCACCGCTGGCCACCGGGTCCACCGCCACGGTGCAGCGTTTCGCCGGCGGCTCGCTCTACAATTTCACGGCCGGCACGTTGACCGGCCGCCTCTTGCTGGTGGCTGAGCCCGTCTACAGCCTGTATCAGGAGAATCGCGCCGAAGCCGGGTTCCTCGGCATGCCGACTGCTGAGGTCCAGGTGCTCGGCAACGGCCGCAAGCGCCAGACGTTTGAGGGCGGCAACATCGAATACGAGGCGGGCAAGGCCCCAGAGTTGCGTCTGCCCGTGAACTCAATCGCGGTATCGGGCACCGCCACTACAGACCGGTTGAACCTGGGCGACACGGTGACGCTGCGGGCGCAAACGTACTCGGGCAACGGCGCAGTGCTGGAGGGACGGGCGATTGCCTGGGTTTCCACCAACTCCCGCGTACTCACTGTCGAGCCGTCTGGCGCAACGGTGACGCTCAAGGCCGTGGGCGGTGGCGCAGCCAATATCACCGCAGTCAGCGAGGGCCGGAGCAGCCGCGCCCTGACGTTTTTTGTCACTGCCCCGTGTTGTCAGATTGGCGAAGGCGCGCCGAACCCTACGATTCAGCAGTCTTTTGTAGACGCCGTCACCCGCACCCGCCTGTCGGTGCGCTTGCCTTCGCCGAGCCCGGTGCGCCGCGCTGGCGGCGGGTTCATTCAGGAACTCGCTCCGGTTGATCCAAACTCGACCGTGCGATATCTGCTCGCTCGCGGCGACGATTCTCCCAACGCCTATCTGGTGACCGGGGCATTGCTGACGAGGTATCTCGAACTTGGTGGACCGTCGGGCGCGCTAGGATATCCACTGGCCGATGCGACAGCAGGCGGCCGCCAATTGTTCGCCGGTGGCGCCTTGGCCGGCAGCCCGTTGGCGCAAGTGGTGACTGCGCCGATTCTCTCGCGCTGGGGCGTGCAAGGCTACGAGTCCGGGCAGGCGGGCGTTCCGCGTGGACCGGTGGAGAGCGTGCTGAGTTTTGCGGCCACGCTCGGGCTCACCCAGAATTTCTCTGGCGGAACCTACGTGGCCCACCAATCCGGCGCGCTCAATGGACGCGTGTTCCTCGTCTCGGGCCTCGTGCTGGCCAAATTCGCCGCGTTGGGCGGTGCTCCGGGTACCTTGGGCCTGCCCACGGGGGACGAATCTGCCTCGGGCGGTCGGCGAAGGCAGGATTTCGAAGGCGGCTCCCTCACCTATGCGCCCGGCGATGGCGAGGCTACGTTGGAAGAGCGCGCCCGCCGGCCGCAGATCAGCGCCACGCCGGGTACGGTATCGGCCGGTAGCCGGATCCGGATCGCCGCCGGAGGATTTGATTCCGGCGCCACGCTGCGTATCACCGTGGGCGGCCAGCCGGACTTTATCGTCAAGACCCAGACAGGGGCGTATGCCTGGGATGTGTTTGTGCCGCCATCGGCTGCGTCCGGCTTGGTCAATCTGCGGGCGGCCGACGTCAATAGTACGCGAGCGTTGGCCGTTGGTTCGTATCTGGTGCAGTCCGGGGTTGAATTGCTCGCCAAGCTCACCAAGTTGCGCGGGGACCTGCAAGCCGGCGTGCCCGGCGCGCGCCTGCCCCTGCCAATGGTGGTGCAGGTCACCGACGAAAACAACGTGCCGCTTGTGGGTCTGCCGGTCCGTTTCAACGCCTCGCCCGGCGCACAGGTGGAAGACGCGGGGGCGGTGACCGATGAGCGCGGCCAGGCGCGTGCGTGGCTGCGATTGCCGCTGGCTGAAGTGCCCGCGCTGGCCACGGCCGAGGCGGGTCGCCAAGTGGTGACGTTCGCCGCCACATCCCGCGCCGGGGCGCTGGCTAACTACCCGCGCCTCAATCAAACAGGACTGGCGGGTGACCCGAATCTGGGCAACGAGCCCGCCAAGATCGCTTCAAAGGGAGCGCTTCTGGTGGCGGCGGCCTCGATGCTCCGCTATTTCCAGGGCACGGGCGAGTTGGCTTCGCCAAACGGCCCCGCCGATCCGATCATGCTCAATACCTTTCTGCGTGACTCCTGCGTCTTTGACGCCCAGGGCGCGCGGGTTTGCGATGCCTTCATCGGCCGTCCCGGTGGCGCCGGGGAGAAGAACGTCAATCCCTGGAGACTGGCCCAATTCGTCAATGGCAGCTTGGACGTAGCGGCGCTGCCCCTCGGTTCGGCCGCGGGATTCGGGCCCATTCGAGACGCGCTGGCGTTGAACGCGCCAGTGCTGCTGGCGCTCACGTTGAAGGCCGGAGAGGTTACCGCCGGGTCCCATTTTGTGGTCGCGATCGGGGTGGCGGGCAACGGCGACATCCTGGTGCATGACCCCAATCCCGCTTTCCGCCGCAACACGCTGGCTGAGTATTTGCAGGAGTTCAACGCGGCCGGGAAGGCCTGGCGCGGGACGCTGGCCGCTGCCCTGCGGCTGATTCCGCAGAACGGTTCGGCCCTGGGCTTTCTTGTGGTGACCGATCGGGCCGAGGCTGAAATCTTCTCGCCCGCCGGGTCTTGCGGTTTCGGCGTCTCCTGGCCGGACAGCGTCGCCACCGCTGAAGCGCTTCCGTCCGCCTCCGCCGGCCCGCTTCGCTTTCGATATTGCGCGGGCCTGGAAACCAAATACCAGCTGGACCTGGCCGGCCAGGGCTCGCAGCCGTTTCTGCTCACGGATCTGGGTACCGTGGCCGGGCGCTTTTCCGCCGCGCCGGAATTGCCTGGCTCCTTTGGCCTCACTCGGCCGGCGTCCAATTGGACCGCCTCGGTGCAGCAGGTGGCCTTCACCAGCGTAGCCGTGCTCAACGCCGCCACCTTCCTGCCGCAGCTCTCACCCGGTGTTCTGGCCTCGATCTTCGGTAGCGGACTAGCCATCACCGGACGCCAGACGTCGGTCAGCGTGGACGGCGAATCTGCCACTGTCCTGGCCGCGACTCCCTTCCAGATCAACTTCCAGATTCCGCCCAGTCTGGGGCCCGGCCAGCACACCCTGCGCGTGGAATCGCCGTTTGGCTCGGCTGAGCAGCCAATTTCGCTGGGGCCGTCGTCTCCGGGCATCTTCACGCTAGGAGGAAACCGGGGGGCGATCGTCAATCAGAACGGGACGGTGAACAGCGCCACCAATCCGGCCCGCCGGGGGGAGGTGATTTCCGTCTTTGGCACCGGATTTGGCCCCCTTCGGACCCAGGGAGCCCTGCAGGTTACCACCACTCCTGTCGAAGGAAGGCTTGAGGGTGAAACGCTGTTAACTCAGTACTCTGGAGCCGCGCCCGGTTTTCCCGGGCTCTATCAGATTAATCTTTTTTTACCAATCGGGTCGGCTCCGGGGCTTTCGCTGCGCCTAACGCTTGGCCAGGGGGAGGGGGTATCCCAACCCGTGTTTGTCGCCATTCAATGAAAAAAAGCCGAATCCGAGTGTGATCGTATTGACGCCTATGGCCCAGTATGTTCTAATCGAAGACTGGTACTTTAGTAGCCAGTCGAAGGATCGGCGAGGGTTTGGGCGCTCATATGTCCTTAGTTTCTGGACAGATGGGCTTGACAGGCCTTTCCGGGAAATGTTACTAATTATCTTGGCCGTCTTCAGGCGGTCAAAGAGTTTGCATTCATTTAACGAATGAGTCCCGAGAGCACGCTCGAGAAGAACAAAAACAAGATAGGTAGAGTTGACAGTTAAGATGCAGATGGTGAACGGACGACAGATTGGAGACAGCGGGGCGATGCCAACCGGCAGCGCAACGGGCTCACATGTCTGCGGCCGTAGGTTGAAGCCTTCTGTTCGCGGGAAATTGAGGCTCAGGTTGAAAGAGACTTCCCACAATTCACAGATATTCGAAATTGCACAAGGAGAAGGAAATGCTTGATTTTCGCAAGTCGTTCCTGGCCCTCGCGACACTAGCCCTCGGGGCAGGTTCGGCGTTCGGTCAGCAACAAGTATCGCTACAGTGCACCGCTCAGGCGGCTGGCACTCCGACAATCCGCGCCGAAGGCGTTGCGGAGCTCGTCGGTGACGTTTTGATTCTTTGCAACGGTGGAACTCCAACCCCCGCGCGTGAGAACCTCCGACAGGTTAACTTCCAGATTTTTACCCAGCCCAGCATCAACATCACCAGCCGTTTGCTGGCGGGTGCTGGAACGGGTAGCTTCTCGGAAGCGCTCCTGTTCATTGACGAGCCGACGACAGACAAACAGACCCTCTGCGGCAGCAACGCTTATGTGTACTCGGTTCCCGTCGGATCGGGCCAGAGTCTGATTTCCGGTAACTGCAGCGCTCACGCGGGCACCGGCAACGGTATCGGCACCTATGACCCCACGGTTTTCACTGGGGCAGGCAACACGAACCCGGTGGACACACTCAATAGCACCGGAGCCACGGTTCAGGTTAACACCCAACGCGGCAATGCCTACCAGGCCCGTCAGATCTCGGCGAATTCGCTGATCTGGCAAGGCATTCCGTTTGACCCCCCAGGCACGCAGGTAACTCGCCAGATCCGCATCACCAATGTTCGCGTCAATGCGAGCCAGTTGGGCGTTCCGGCCGGTTCCCAGGCTGCGGTGCAGCTCTTCATCTCGACGAGCGCATCCGGCGTGTTCAACCCGATTGCTGTGCCGATCACCAATCCGACCCCGACGGTTGCCTCCGCGCAGCAGTCACTCGGTTTTGCGGTGACGGACGCGGTCACCTGCTTGCAGTGCGAATCTGGCAACAAGGACTTCGCTGGCGATGCCAGCAAGGCTCTCGCTGCTAAGGGCGCCAACTGCGACGGCACCGCTTTCTCGCTGGAATTCAAGGAAATCTCGTTCCCGACGGCTTTCCGCCGTCGTAACGATGCCCGTCCGACCGGCCCGGTTTCGCCCGTGCCGATCAGCCAGGACGTTCTCGGCCGCATCTACCAGACGGAATCCGGCTACATGAAGGCCGTTCCGAACGGAGACCGGTGGCCTTCGGTCGCACAAAACACCAGCGTAACCGCCGGCAACAGCAGCGGCTCTCTGGGTTTGGCCGATCATGGCACACGCCTGATGGCCCGCTTTGTCGGGGCCCAGAATGGCATCCAGATCTGGGTTGAAGCTGGCGTCGTTATCACGTCGAATCAGGGCTTTAGCGGTGGTGCGCTCGGCACCGTAAACACCGGTTTCGCCCGCCTAGTTGTGACTGACCCGAACGGCGCTGGCCCGTTCTCGACGGCTGCGACTAGCTCGACTCCGGCCGCCATTGGTCCGGTCTCACAGGTTTCGCTCGTAGGTGGTACCGGACAGGCCGTCTGGGAAATCATCGACACCGACACCACGGCGTTCGAGTTGGTGAAACCCAAGGTGGTTATCGCCTATGTCTCGAACACCACCGCCAACCTGCCTGCGCTGGGCACCTCCAGCGTGAACGGCAACTACGCCCCGATCAGCACGTCCCCCACGGCGTCGACGTCAGCTCCGCTGCCCCGCTTCGTGGACACTGCTACCAACAAGCTGTTCCTGAGCGTCAACTCCTGCCGCACGAACATCCTGTTCCCGTTCGTGTCGAATCAGGGTGGGTTTGACACCGGCTTGGCAATCGCCAACACCTCGAAGGATCCCGGCCCCTGGGTCGCCCTTCAGACTGGCTCTTGCACGGTGAACTTCTACGGTACGGTGGGCACCTCCAAGGTTTGCCTCTCCTACCCGTCGCCCTCGATCACCGGTGGTGAGCACTTCGTCTGGTCCTTGTCGACCGGCGGCGCGGTGCAGGCCACAGCCGGGTTCCAGGGTTACGTCATCGCTCAGTGCCAATTCCAGTACGGCCACGGGTTCGCCTTCATCAGCGATCTCGGCGCGCAACGGCTGGCAATGGGTTACCTCGCTCTCATCATGGACGCGAGCATCGGTAGCCGCACTGGCTCGAAGTCGGAATCGCTTAGCCACTAAATCGGGTTTAACCACCTGAAGCAACGGGGGAGGCTACGGCCTCCCCCGTTTTCTTGTTCCCCCCCCGAAACACCACCCCCCCGACACCTTAGTACGCCAGTCGTGTTACTATCATGATTGCGTCCCCGCGTCCCCACCAGAAGTGTTTAATTAATCGATCCCAAGGAGGTCGTCTTGTATCGTAAACCCAATGCCTTTAAGGTAGTAGCCCTGTGTGCTCTTCTAGCCTCTCCGATTTTGGGCAACAACCTCTTCGTACTCCCTACTTTTACCGGGAACGCAACAGCCAACACCGCCTCAATTTACAGCGGGAATCCCCTGACGTCGGCGGGCACCTTCACCACCACCTCTGAGCCCTTCCTGGTGCTGGCGAAGCCAGCCCTGAATCCGGCCGACACCAAATACTATGTAATCAGCAGGTCCGGCAGCAGCAGCCTGATCATCCTCAACAGCGCCCTGGCCCCCGTGGGAACGCCACTGAGCTTTGGGCAGAACGTAACGGCAGCGGCCCTGACGCGGGACGGAAGCAAACTCCTGGTAGTCGCGGGCAACCTCAAAATCTACAGCACCCAGGACGACAGCGAAATTCGCACCCAATTCCTGGACGTCGGCCTTAACCCCAATGACATCGCCGTCAGTCAGGACTCGACCCGGGCCTTCGTCATGAGCGCCCAGGGCCAGCGAATAACCGGCGTGGACTTGACTTCGAACACAATCGTCGGAAATCTACCGCTGCCCGGCATCACGCAAGGTTTCGCCTCCATGGGCCCCAACGGGCTGCTCTACGTGAGCGCGCAGAACAGGATCCTCGAAATCGACCCTCGCGCGACTCCCTTCGACGCGGCAGCCGTGCGCCGCCAGTTCACGTTCGCCGGAGCCAATCTCACGCGCGTTCAGTTCACTCCCGATGGCACGCGCGCCTTGGCGGGCAACACGGCGGGCCAATCAGGTCACGCTCTTGTCTACCTGAGCCTGGACCTGATCAACCCGCAATCGGCCATCGTCACGCCCACCGACACGCTAAACGGCGTCACCTTCGAGAAGGTCTTCGTTGTCGGAAATGACCGCGCCTACGCGGTCACCTCGAACACCTCGGTGCAGGCCCGCAAGATCTTCCAGCTTCAACTGCCGCTAGCGCCGGCAACTGGCGTGTTGCAGCCGCCCGTAGTCACCGAGGCCTTCTTCGGATCTCTCGGCACAATTCCTGTCGTGGACAGCATTGCCATTACGCCAGAATACCCGCAGGCCCAACGCATGTACATTAGCGCGCCTCTGGGCCAACTTCCACCGTTCCTGGCCCAGAATACGATCTATACAGCCTCGCTCACGGGCAATCCACCGAACATCTCCGGCCAGACTCCTCTTACCTTTGTGCCCGGCCCGCTGAACTTCGCAGGCCCCGCCACTACCGTCACCCAGGAAGCGCCCAACGGGATCCCCACCATCAACGCCATTCAACCCGCCACCGCGTTAGGCGGGCGCACGCTACCCTTCGGCGTGCGGGTGATCGGCAGCAGCGGCCGCCCGCTCTTCGGAGTGCAGGCGATCTTTACCGCCACCACCTCGGGCGCCTCGATCGTGGGTCCTGGTATAACCACCACCAACAGTGATGGGATCGTCATGGTCACGGCACAGGCTCCTGCCGCGGCTGGTCCATTCTCGGTATCGTTATCGCTGGCAAGTTCCGGGCTGACGACCGTTTTCAACTTCGTCGGCGGCTCCGTCTCCAGCGGCGGCGGCGGTGGTGGCGGGACCGGCGGCACCGGCAACACCCAGATCATCGTGCTGTCAGGGGACGGCCAGGTTGTCAAAGAATTTAATGACGCGCCGCAACCTTATACCGTCCGCGTGCTCGACGCGGCAGGCCTTCCAGTTGCGAATGCCACGGTAACCTGGGCTGTCGCCCAGGGGCTGGCGAGATTCCAACTCGGCACGCCCAACGGCACCGACGGGCGCCTGACCACCACCACCAACGCGGCCGGAGAGAGCACCAACACCCTCCGCGCGCCGGGCGTTGAAATTAACGCCTTTTTCACCCAAAACGTCTTGACCGCCACGGTTGGCGATGTCACCGCCACCATGTATGTGACAGCCATTCCGGCTTCCAACCCAGGCGGCCCCGCTCCCAATCCCGACACGATCTTCCAGTCTCCCAATGACCAGACCCGCGGACTGACCGGCAAGGCGGGCCAAATTCTGCCGGGCGCCATCACCGTGACCGTCAAAGCCCCATCGGGGCCGGTCATCCCGAACGTCGGTCTCTCAGTGACGGTTGAAAGCGTTCAGAATCCCGGCCCGGGTGCGGTGTGCACCCCCAAGCCCATCGTCCTTAGCAATGAACAGGGCGTGATCACTTGTGACCTGAAACTGACGGGGCGTGCCGGTACCGGCACGATCTTCATTAATGTCGGAGGCTTCAGCCGCCAGCCCTTCCCGCTCCGGGTAGATGCCGGCGATCCCAACGCGCTGAAGATCTCCAACGGCAACAATCAAACCGGCGAGATCAACCAAATCCTGCCCGCCCAGTTGGTTGTCGAAGTGGGCGACGGTGGGGGCAATACGCTCGGCAGCGCCACAGTTCGCTGGGAAATCATCCAGGGGCAAGGGTCTCTGAACAACAGCACCACCATCACCGACAACAATGGCCGGGCCAGCAACAGCCTCAAACTCGGCACCGCCCCCGGGGTGGTACTGGTGCGCGCCACCGCCCTCGGTGGGACGCAACCCACCGTGACATTTGAGGCACGGGTGAACGTCACCGTTTCGGCGCTGAACAAGGTGAGTGGCGATCCGCAATCCACCTTCACCAACTCGGCCTTCGCCACCCCCTTGGTGGTGCTGGTGCTCGACAATCGCCAACAGCCGGTCCCCGGGGTTCCCGTGAATTTCGCGGTAACCAGCGGCTCGGCTACGCTCTCGTCACCGACGGCCACGACCGACAACAACGGCCGCGCCCAGGTTTCGGCTCGCGCCGGCGCTAACGCCGGACCGATCGTGATCTCGGCAACTACCCAGGGGATTTCCCAACCAACCATCTTCAACCTGACCGCGCAACTGCCCGGTCCGCAGGTCAACTCCGCCGACTTCTACAACGCCGCCTCCAATGAACGCGGTGCGGTGGTGCCCGGCGGAATCTACACCTTGGTTGGGGCCGGCTTGGCGCCTGATCTGCGCGGTTGCATCGAGAGTGTGCCCGTGATCGGCCAATTGCCCACGCGGCTCAATCAGGTGGAGGTGCAGTTTGGCTCCACCCTGGCGCCGATCTTCAGTGTTTGCAACCTGAATGGCCGGGAGTCTGTGACCGTGCAGGTTCCCTTTGAAGTTGCCGTCGGCTTCCCGGTTAATGTGACCGCACGGGTAGGCGCGGGATCTTCGACGATCAACGACGTTCAGGTAAGGGACTACCAGCCCGGCACCTTTGAAACCACCGACGGCCAGGGGCGTCGCTTCGCCGTCGCTTTGAAGCCTGATGGCTCCTATGTCACGCCGGACAATCCGGCGCGATATAACGAGATCATCCGCGTCTACATCACTGGCGCGGGTCAGGTGGCGCCAACCGCCAGAACCGGCAGCACGGGCGTGGGCGGGCAGAAACTCTCCACTGACGTCATTGTCGGACTCAACGATAACGGCGTCCGCGTGGTCTCCGCCGAATACGCCAAGGGCTTGGTGGGAGTTTACGAAGTCTCTTTCGAAATCCCCTCGGGCACCCAGACGGGCGCAACCCGTTCGCTGGGCATCCTGCTGGTTCGTCCCAACGGCCAGTTCATCTTCCCGGACAATTCGCCCACCATCGCGATTGCTCCGTAACGCTTCAGTTCTTCAACCGAGCGAACAAACCAGGGCACGGCCGCTCCCAACCAGGAGCGGCCGTGCCCTTGGTCTTTTT
>JAYTKJ010000548.1:0-11656 GCA_043730365.1 Acidobacteriota bacterium
AGATGATACTGGCCACTCACCAGATCCTTGTAAAAAGGCTGGTGCATGTGCCAGACGAAGCAGATATGTATCTGAGGCAAACCTATATTATCGCGCGCCCACGGTGGCAAAGTAACTGCGCACGGGCGCCGGCGGCGGCGTGTCTTTGAGGGCCAGCCAGAGGATGTCGTTCAATTCGTCATCGTCGATCCGGTCTGCCTCGGAGAAATCCATGGCCTCCGAACGCCGCGCCGTCGCGGTGTTGGCGGCGTTGCGCTGGTCAAGCGGAATGCGGGCCTGTTCGGCTGCGTAGGGCGCTGGATTGGGTTTGGTGGAAAACGCCTGCCACATCGGAGGCGCGGCCGCGTCAAAATGCGTCATAGGCCTCAAACCGAGGATTAGCTCGATGGTCCGGAGCATCGAGGTAGTGTTGTAGAGTGTCGAATCCACGATGCCCTGGCGCGTGTAAGGCGATATCACGAAAGCCGGCGAGCGATGGCTGTCCACATGGTCAGGCCCGTTCTGCGCATCGTCTTCCAGAACGAAAATCGCCGTGGCGCCCCAGAACTTGCTCTTGGAAACAGCCTCGACAATCATGCCAAGCGCCAGATCGTTGTCGGCAACGGCCGACAGCGCGTTGATTTTTCCGGCTGCCGTGCCCGAGGTATGATCGTTGCCCAACCGCATGAACAGCAGCCGGGGCATACTGCCCGCCGCCTCCATCTGCTTGAGATCCTCGATAAAGACCTTGGCGCGATCCACGTCGGTGTAGTCCAGATCGAAAGCGCGGTAGTTCACGTTAGTGACCGGCCCGAGGGCCGGGTCGCGCACGCCCTTGATCTGGCGCGGGCCGGCGCTGGCGGGTAGATTTTCCGCATAGTAGCCGTAGTTGCGCATGGACAAACCGGCTGACGCCGCCTGTGTCCACAAATGCCCGGCCGGCGGACGCGCCGCGGGCTCACCGCCCTCATAGTCATAATGCTTGCGCCGGCCTGCATAGCTGTTGGGCCACATCTTCTGGACATAGTCCGGCGCAATCGCCGCGGTGGTCCAGTTGTGCCCGTCCGCGCTCACATCGGCGCTCACATAGAAGTTGTCGAACAAAACAAATTCGCGCGCAAGTTTGTGGTGGTTCGGCGAGACCTTCTCAGGGAACAGGCATAGGGAAGGATCCGCGTTGCCCTTCTCCAGATCGCCGAGCATTTGGTCATAGGTGCGGTTCTCTTTGACGATATAGATGACGTGTTGAATCGGCGAGGGCTGCCCGGGCGAGGACGGCACCGGGTTGCCATCTGGAACGCCTGCTCGATCCAGCAATTCGTCGCGGTAAGGGGTGTTGGCGCGCACCGTCGCGGTGTATTGGTCGAGCGCAGCCTCATCCAACTTATCAATGATCGACACTGAGCCAACCTGCAGCCGGCCTACGTACTGCACTACGCGCTGGCCTTCATGCAGCGGGTTCGGCTTGACCGAAGGATTGGGCCCATCGGGATTGGGGAAGCTGCGCGGCCCGCGGCCATTGAAGATCATCAGTCGGCCGTCAGGCAACACGCGCGCGGCAATCGGGTACCAGGCCGAGGGCACGAAGCCCTCCACCACCGCCGCCGCTTCAGAAATATCGGCTACGGCCACGGCATTCGCATCCGAACATACGACAAACAACTTGTTTCTATCCGGGCTGAGAGCCAGCGCGGTGGGAGTCATCCCGAACGGCTGGCGCGGAGTGAGCGAGACATTGATAGCCTCGAGCAAACGTAGCTCCTTGTTGGCATCGACGCCAATCGAATAGACCCGGTTGGTGTTGGCCGCCGCCACAAAGATGCGGGCCTTGAACGGCAGTTCCTTATCGTCTTCGCCTTTGAGCGACCCTGCGCGCCACACCATGTCGGTGGGATGCGCCGCCACGCGCAAGGCCGCAATCTGTTTGCCGCCCTCGGACTCATGATGGTAGAGCGTGCCATCGGCCCAACTGGTCACAAAGTAGCTCTTGCCGTCAGGATGAAACAGGATGCGATACGGACGCCGCCCGGTCTTGTACTTCTCGATCACGCGGCCGGACTGCGGATTGATGACGACGATCTGATCGTGAAAGAGATCGGCCGCGTAGATCGAACGTCCATCCGGGCTCAGCGCCACGTCGCCGATAAAATCCTGATGCGTGCGCGTCGCCGCCGGCGTTACTTCGAAAGTTCGTTCCGCTTTCAACTCGCCGGCTGCCGATAATGAAAACTCGAAGACCGCGGACTTGGAACCGCCGCCCACATAGGCTCGTCGGCCATCGGCGGTAAGCACCAAGCCGAGCCATCCGTCGGGGACGCCGGCTTTGCCTACCACCTTCTCCGTCTTAACATCCATCACCTGCAGCGACGGAGGATTGTAGCCACCGTTGAGAACCACCACAAACTTGCCGTCCGGGGTCAGCACCGACGCCATCGGAAACGTGTCGAGTTGCACCTGCCTGCCGGCTGGCCGCAGCGTCCATCCACTGTTCAGCAGCGTAGAGCCATCCTGCTGCGGACCTGGTGACCGCCGGGCAGCACGCTGCGATTGCAGAACCACGGTGCCCACGCCAAGAGCAATCAGTATGGCGGAGAGAGTAAGAAAGATACGAGCGATCATGTGTTGAACCTACAATTCTAGCGGGCGTTTGTGGCGGAAGTATTACGCCGCCACAGCAACATCGCCACGCCCGGAATCGCTAGCGCCCCCGCAAATGCCAGGAGGAACGATTCCCGGCTCGCCGCAAAAGCCCCCGTCGCAGCATAGGCAAGCGAGATCCCGAGATTACCCAGCGAAGCCAGCCAAGCAAAACGCCGCCACGGCATCGCGCTCGCTCCCGCAAAGAGGCATGACGCTTCGGCCAGCACCGGCACCGGCCGCAGCACTATGACGATCCAGTCGCCATACTGCGAGCGGGCCTTCTCCAAACGTGCGCGGTCAGCCGGATTGAGCCATCGCGGCGAAGACACCTTGCCCAGCGCGTAGCCTGTCAGAGAACCCACCGTCATGCCAACCCAGGAAGTAATCGTGCCCGGCAGAAATCCCAGCAGCGCTCCAGCCGCGGTGGAAACCAGACTGGATGGAATCGGCAACACGATGTCGGCAGCCAGCAGCGCCGCGAGCGTGATGGCCACCGCTGCCGCGTTACCGGGCGATTGCGTGAAGTGCGTGGTCCAGGCCAGAATGGCATCTTCCAAAATGACGAACGGAATGAGAATTGCCGCCAGGAGCAGCAGGCCGATCATAGGAAGGCGCGAACGCATGGGGGTGTCACCAGCATAAGCTACGGGCGCCAACCTTCTACAAGCCAGAGGTCCAAGCGCAATCCTCCGCTCATCAGCAGGAGGCGCTCGCCGCCCGGATGGACAGCGAGATCGAAGACGCCGTCGTGGGCGGGCAAATCGAGATTGACGCGGCGGGTCCACCGCCGTGTATCGACAACCCACTCGCTGAGCGAACGCTGGTCGAGGTTCAAGGTGTAGTATCGCTTGCCGCCGGGCGCGAACGCCCCGGCGATCGGTATGCCGGACGCCAACGGAAAATCAGCGGCGCCATCGGGGGTCATCATGCGCACTTCGCCCGACGTAGAGTACAAACTCCGTCCCTCCGTTGGCGAGTAGGCGATCCATTTTCCTCCCGCCGAAGCGTCGATCACGAAGCTTCCTTTCCCGACCGGCGCCGGAACCCCACCTTGGCCGGCCACTCTCCAGATCGTTCCCCGCCGTGCGAAGTAAATAGTTTCGCCGTCACTTGACCAGCACAGCGAAGACACGTGGTCTCCCGTTTGCACAACCGGCGCCGGCGCCCCTCCGTGCGCCGCGATCACTTTCAGTCCCTGAGAATCCACATAAGCGATACGCTTTCCGTCCGGCGAAAATCGCGGTTTCGCGTAGTTGCTCCGGTCGATGTTCGCCAACCAGACAGGCGCAACACCGATAGCCCCAGTTTTCCAGATTGCATAGGGTCCTGTCGAGTTGCCAACGTACAGGAACCCATCGCCGGCGGGGGACCAGTCCGGCGCGACATCCTGCGCGGCAGACGCTGCCGCCTTGCCTACCAACTTTCCATCGATCGTGAATTCGACGATATCCCAATCCGGCATCCCTGTGGCGATGATCGCCTGCGCGCCGTCTGGCCGGAGGGACGCCGAGAAGATCGAGACCGGTGTCTGCAGAATTTGGCGTCCGGGTTGCGAGCCTTCGCCCCCGACGGTGAGCAAGCCACCCGCCTCGATCTTGCTTTCGGCGTAGAGGACACGGCGGCCGTCTGGAAACCAAGCCGCGGCGCGAGTTCGGAATCCCGCCCGGCGGGCCGTTCCGGCAGGAAACGGAACAATCCAACAATCCCAGGCGGATGGGTCCGCAGCCACCAATCGCGACTCGTCGGGAGAGAGCGGCGAAACGAGCTCACCGATCGTACCGTGGAGTTCCACCTCCATTACCGGCTTCGGCTCGGCTCCAGGCGGCGCGCTGGACATCAGCCGCGGCTTACCTTGCAAAACCTGAATGAACAACAGGGACCCGTCGCCGGGCCCGAACTGCGCTGACGTCACGCCGCGCAACACCAGGTGCGGCGGACCGCCCACCGCGCCCACGCACCAGAAGCCGCCATCGCGACCGTAGCAGACGCGGCTCCCGTCGCGTGTCCACGCGATTCGTCCCATTCGAAGGTTTTGGTCCAGGACGGTTGGAGCGGATCCATCGAGTGAACGAACCACGAGTTCGAAGCTGGCGGGCCGGCCACGCAGGTAGGCCACCGCGCCGCCGTTCGGCGAGAAGGCTGGCCAGGTCTCGGTTGCCACTTCCGTAACGAACGGCCTGAGCCGAAACTGAGCGGGCGGCGTGGCGCTCGGCGCCAACCAATAGACGACGACAGCGAGCGCCGAGGCAGCCACGCAGATCGCCACCACCGCACCGCGCCGCGACTTGTTAGCCGGAAAATGGCTGGGTGTCTCCGGCCGGCGCACCTCCGCCACGAACCGATAGCCCCGTCTCGGCACAGTCTCGATGTAGCTATGCCCGTCGCCGTCCTGCAACGCCTTGCGTAGCGTCGCGACGTTGACCGCCAGAATTCCCTCCTCGACGAATGTGTTCGGCCAGACGGCTTCGAGGAGGCGATCCTTCTCCACCACCGCGCCCGCGTTCCGGACCAATACCGATAGCACGTCGAGAGCCTTGGGGGTCAGCGTTACCGGCTGGCCCAATCGTTGCAACGATCGTTCCGCTGCGTCCAGACGGTAAGGGCCAAACTCAAAGACCTCCATGGCATTCAAATTCTACACTTTAAGAACTCTTTAACCAAACTTTCGAGAGCTTAAGGCCGCCCGGATCTTAGGATGGCGCCATGATCCGAACGTGCTTGCTCGCTTTGCTGGCCTCTGCGGTCAATGCCGCGCCGTGCGCCGATGCCCGCTACTTGGAATGGAACAATCTGGGCGTCCAGGCCCACGCGCAAGGAGCCTACGGGAAGGCGGCGGAACTGCTGACCCGGTCGCTTGCTCTCGCCGAATCCTGCTTCGGTGCCGGGGACATCTGGCTGGCCGCGGTCCTGTCCAATCTGGCGGAGTCGGAAGTCGCCCTGGGTCGGCTCGCCGACGCTGAGTCTCATGCATTGCGGGCTGTCCGGATCACGGAGGAGGCATTGGGCGATCGGGATCCCCACACCGCCAAGCGGCTCTCGATACTCGGCTACGTCTACACCCACCAGGGCCGCTACCGGGAAGCCGAACGGAGCTACCGTTTCGCTCTCGCCATTCGGGAAAAGCAGTCGCCACTGTCGTCGCCGGAACGGGTCGCCACGCTCAACAACTTGGGTGAGTGCCTGTTGTTGCAACGCCGGTATGACCAAGCTCTCGCCGTCGTGCGCGACGCGCTGGCGTTGGGTGAGGCCTCGGCTGGCGCCGATCAAGCGGATCTGGCTCCGGTCCTGAACACGCTGGCCCGGATCCACCTGGCCCGCGCCGAATGGGACCCGGCTGGCTCGGCTCTGGAACGATCGCTGGCGATTCACGAAAGGCAACATGGTCCGCGCCATCCCGCCCCTGCCGCGGTTCGCAACAACCTGGGCGCCTTGGCCCTTTCGCGGAAGCGCTACTCAGACGCGGAGCGGTGGTTCCGGACCGCCCTGGAGATTTTCGAGGAAGTCTACGGCCGCGAGCATCCCGAGACTGCCAAGGCCATGAACAACCTGGGTGACGCACTCGGAGCAAAAGGCCACCACCGTGACGCCGAGTCTCTGCTGCGCGAGTCATTGGCAATCTGCGAACGAACGCTGCCTGCTTCGCATCCGCAAACACTGCAGATCGCGTTGAACTATTCTCGTTTGCTGAGGCAGGGTGGAAAGAGAACAGAAGCTGCGAAGATCGAAAAGCGGCTCGGAGAGGCGATCCGGGCTCGGACACGCGCCGAACCCACCGAGGGAGCCACTGTCGACCTCCGGGATCTGAAGCGCCGTTAGCTACTAAGCTAGGAAGGGTCGAGTAATATGAAACCACTGCCTCCTCCCACCGCGGCTGAAGCCCGCGAACTTGCGCTCGCCGTCGTTGCCGCCGACAAATTTCCGATGCTGGCTTCGATCAATGGCGAGCAGCCCTGCGTGCGGCCGGTGTCCCCGGTTCACACCGAAGAGTTCACCGTGTGGGTGGCCTCCATGCGTTCATCCTCGAAGACCGCCGAGCTGGAGCGCAACCCGCGCGTGGAGCTTTGCTACCTGACCAAGGATCATGACCAGGTGCGCATCACCGGCACGGCCGGGTTAGTCGCCGGCGGACCAAAACGCCAGGAGATCTGGGACGCCAATCCTCTACTGCGCGCCTACCTCAAATCCATTGACAACCCCGAGTTCATCCTCTACCGCATCGTGCCCGCGCGCGTGCGCTTCATGCGCGAGTGGGCGCTGGAGTACCACGAAGTCTCGCTGCTCGCCTGACTATTCCGGCTTCCAAACGAGCCCCAGAAAGCGTACCGTAATGTTCGTCTTCTTCGGCTTGATCTGGATCTTCTCCAGCGGCTCGGTCATCGGGTCGGGGCTGGCCTGCAGTTGCTTGATCTGGTCTTCCATCTCCGCCTGCATCGCCGCTTTTTGCTCCTGCAGCCGCTCGACGCTGTCTCCGGCGCGATCCACGTCTTCACCTTCGCGATAGACTCGGGTGGCTGATTTCACTCCCGAGATCACGCCCGACATGCTGGATTTTCTCCGGCCGCCGAACACCATACCCAAAACACTCATACCCACGCTGAGCACACCCTCGAGTTTTTGCGATCGGGATTGAGCTTGCTCTCGCTCCAGCGCCTGTTGTGAACGGAAGATGCGGTCCTCAATCGGCTTCATTTTGTTAGCGTACTGATCGCGCAGCGCGGCGATGGTGGTGTCACGTTGCTCGCGCGCCACCTGCTGGAGTCGTAAGCGGAAGTCGCGTTCATTCTCCCCGGCGTTGGACGTTTGCGCCGTCGAGGCACTGTAGAAAAGATCGTAGGATTGCGATCCGTACAGCCAGTTCGCAAAATCCTTGGACCATGTCTTGTAATTCTTAACCTGCGTGGCCGCCGAGGCCAATTCACCGAAGGCCACACCAGCCTGCGCGTCGGACTCGAGTTCATCAAGTCCGACTTCGGTCTCTTCGGCCTCCTCCCAATTCACCGCCACCGCGCCATCGGTGATCGGCGCCGCGTAGACCACCTCACGCGCTTCGTCCACGCCCTGTTTGGGATCGACAAACCGCACCTGAGCCGCGCCGAGCAGCACAGGTGAATACAACTTAGCCGCACCGCGCACCGGCACGAATTTCTCATCGATCCCCGGCGGAAGCACCGGCTTGGCCGCGGCAAAATTCAACGTTGCCCGGCTGGCGGGCTTAGCGGGCGCACCCGATTTCACCGGGTCCATCAGCAGCTTGATCTGCGTGCGCGTGAGCGGGCCCCGCAAGTACGACAGCGCCCAGCGCGTTTCAAAAACTACCGGCCCATCATCATGCACGTTGTTCATGAGGAAGATCCGGTTGCCCAGCCCCGACAGCAGTCGATCGAGGCTCGCGCGATCAAACTTGCCGCCTTGCGTGGCCGCCGCTCCTTCGAGGCCATCGAGCACGCGTTGCTTGTCGCGATCCGTCTGCAGCCGCCCAATAAACCACGTGCCCGTGTTGCCAAGGCCCTTGTAGTCAAGATCGACGGGATTCTGCGTCGCCAGCACGACACCAAGGCCGTAGGCGCGCGCCTGCTTGAGCAACGTAAGCAGCGGCTTCTTCGTCGGCGGATTCGCCACCGGCGGAAAGTAGCCGAAAATCTCATCCATATAGAGCAGCGCACGGAGGCTGGTGGTGCCCGGCTGTGAACGCATCCAGCTCAAAGTCTGGTTGAGCAGCAGCGCTACGAAGAACATCCGCTCGGCCTCGCTCAAGTGCGCGATGGAAAAAATTGAGATGCGAGGCTTGCCCGCCGGCGTATGGAGAAGATTGCCGACATCGAGAGCATCGCCTTCGAGCCAGACCTCAAAGCCGGGCGAAGCCAGCAGATTGTTCAACTGCATCGCCAGCTTGAAGCGCTCTTTGGACGGGAAGAAAGCGTCCACGTCCAACACACCGATGCGGCTCACCGGCGGCGCTTGCACTTGCTGGATCAACACCGCGAGGTCGAGATTTTTGCCCTCGCGCCAGGCTGTATCGAGAATCGTCGAGACCAAAATGTGTTCGCGGCTCTGCAGCGGATCGCCTTCCACGCCGATCAGCGAGAGCAACGCCGTGGCGGTGGCCGACACGCGGTCTCGCATCAATTCGCGATCCTCTGCCAACTCAGCGCTAGGAGCGGCGAAGGATTTGACGATCGAAACCGGCACGCCCGCGTTGCTGCCCGGCGTGTAGATCGTGAAGTCCGCCGCGGCTTTCAGCGCGGCGATGCGGGCGCCATCCTGCCCCCATTTCGCGAGACCGCTCTTCCACAGCTCGGCTTGCTGCTTGGCAAACTCATCCACGCTGACGCCCTTGCGGCTGGCGTCATCGGCATTCACCCATGGCTTGAAATCATCTGGCTTCAGATCCGGAAAAGTCAGGAGAAGATTCGAAAGATCGCCTTTGGGGTCGATCACCAGCGCCGGAATGCCATCGATAGCGGCTTCTTCCAGCAGGCTGAGACACAAGCCCGTCTTGCCGCTACCGGTCATGCCGACGCAGACGGCGTGGGTCACCAGGTCCTTGGAATCGTAGAGGATCAGATCCTCGCCCGGCTTCTTTTTTTCCAGATCGTACTCGCGGCCCAGATAGAAGACGCCCAATTTTTCGAAGTCGGTCATGTTGATGTTGGCTCCCCAAACTCCGCCTGAATGCGAGCCGTGTCCGCACCGAGCGCGGCGGGCGCGCGGTAGGACGGCGCATAGTCATCCATGCGCATCGGATTCGCCACCAGACGGATCTTCCCTAGTCTGTCATGTTCGGCTTCCACCACCGCGCCGCGCGCGGCCACCTGCGGCTGCGACAGTGCCTGACTGAGCGTGGACACCGGTCCGCAAGGAATGTCGAAGGCCTCAAGCCTATCGATCCACGCTACAGCATCGTCCCCCTGGAGGGCGGCTTCCATCAGCGATACTAGCTCCGCGCGATGCTCGTTGCGCTGCGGGTTGCCTTTAAACCGCGGATCGGCGAGCCACTCCGGGTGTCCCAAGGCTTCACAGACTTTGGCCCACAGTCTCTCATTCGGCGCGCCCAATACAATCGGTGCGTCGCGGCACTGGAACAACTGGTACGGAACAATATTGGGTTGCGCCGTTCCCGCGCGCCTTGGCTCGCGTCCCGTGTTCAGCGTGCCGGTGGCCAGGTTGCTCATCGCACACAACATGCCTTCCAGCAGGCTGATCTCAATGTAACGCCCGCGGCCGTTTTTGTTTCGGGAGTAGAGCGACGCCAGAATAGCGTTCGATGCAAACAGGCCCGCAAGAATATCGGCGACGGGAAAGGCGACTTTGACGGCCCCCTGCTCCGGCGACGCCGACAAGTGCATGGAGCCGCTCATCGCCTGCAGGATCAAATCGTACCCCGCCTTCTCCCGTTGCGGGCCAGTTTGCCCGAAGCCGGAGACCGAAGCGTAAACCAAGCGGGGGTTGAGGGCCGACAACGCCGCATGACCGATGCCGAGCCGGTCTGCAACGCCCGGGCGGAAATTCTCCATCACGACGTCAGCACGAGCCGCGATCGAGCGCACGAGGAGCAACCCCGCTTCGCACTTGAGATCCACCGCCACACTTTCCTTGTTGCGGTTCATCGACAAGAAGTACGTGCTCTCGCCGCCGTCCAGAAAGGGCGGGCCCCATTGGCGCGTCTCATCACCGGTCTGCTCTTCTTCGATCTTGATGACGCGCGCACCCAAGTCCGCGAGCATCATCGTGCAAAACGGACCGGCCACGGCACGCGTGAAATCGAGAATCAGAATGTCTTGAAGAGGGGCCACATTCCAGCTTACGAAGAAAATGGTCTCACGCCTTCGCTGGGGTTGGGCTGCTCCGGGTCGATAAACAGCCAGCACACCAACGCGATGACAGCAACAGCCGCGCCCAGATAGAGACCGGCGGACCAGCCATATCGGGCAGCCACCATCGGAGTCAGAATCGGCGCGAGGCCGCCACCGAAGTTGCCGCCGGTATTCATGATGCCTCCTGCCGCTCCCACCTGACGTCCGGCTATGGCGATCGTACCGGCCCAGAAAACTACATCGGCGATGGCGACGGACCCGAATGCCAGAGACAAGAGCGTAATGGTGGCGCCGATTCCGTCCATCTGTAGAGCGCCAACCAGGGCAGCAACGCTGACCGCCATGCTGAAGACGGCGACCCCGCGATATCCTTTTCGCAGGCCGAAGCGCGAGGCGGCCCAGTCGGCAAGCAAGCCGCCCATGGGCATCATGACCACCCAGGCGATAAACGGCATGCTGGCCCAGACGGCCATGTCGTCCGCAGGCACTTTGCGGATCTCGCCCAGATAGTAGTAGAGCCAGTAAAAGAAGATGTATTCGAAGTAGTCAACCGCGGCGAAGCCCAGCGTAAGCAACTGGAGATTGCGATTGCGTAGTAGCTTACCCCAATCGGGGCGCGCGGACGACTCGGCGCGGCTCGCAGCAGTCTCCCGCATCGTGGCGTTCCACACCAGCGCCAGTGCCACCGTACAAACGCCAGCCAAAATGAAAGACCTTCTCCAACCGAAAGCCACCATCATCCACGTGAACAGCAGCGGCGACAGAGCGCCTCCGAGCCCGGCGCCGGAGTTGATGATGCTCTGCACGAAAGTGCGCTTCTCCACCGGAATCATGTTCGCATTCACGCGGCCCGTGGAGGGATAAAGCGGCGCGGTGAAAGCCCCAAAGCCGAGACGCAAAAGCACCATCGCCGGGATGAAGCCGATCAGCTTGCCGAGGAGCGGGCCAGCCGACATGAGCGCGGTGAACAGTCCGGCTCCGACGCCCATGATCGTGAGCACCAGCCGCGCGCCAAAGCGATCCGCCCAACGGCCGCCCGGCGTCATCATCAGCATGTAACTCAACTGGAAGGCGGAGAACACGATGCCCATCTCTGTTTCGCTAATTGCGAACTCTTTGATGATGCTGGGCGCGGCCACCGAAAGCAGCGTTCGATCGACATAGCTCATCACGCTATAGCCGGCCAGCAATAGCGCGATCCACAATTGCCGCGAGCTCATCGA
>JAYTKJ010000549.1:0-7447 GCA_043730365.1 Acidobacteriota bacterium
GCAGATCTCTTTCGATTCCACTTGCCGCAAGCTCCACCGCTTCCTCACGAACCCCCAGCGCTGAGCCCCCAGTTACCCACAGATTCCCCGGACGAGGCCGAAATCCAGGCGGTAGCCATCGGGGTCGGTAACGGAGCTAAGCCAGAGACCATTGCCAGCGAACGGACGCGATGCGGAGATGCCGCGGGAGATTAGCTCCCGATAGATGGCCAGCGCATCCGCACACATGAAACAAATGGTGACGCCTTGGCCAAGCACCCCCTCGGGCGCACCGCCTTGGCGGCCATCCCGCCAGTACTCCTGCAGCATCAGTGCGGCGGCGCCTAGCTCAAGCCAGCACCAACGGATGCGGCCCTCCAGCGTCCATTGATTCGTACGCGCAAAGCCCAGGCCATTGATGTAGAAGCGGAGCGATGTGTCCATATGTGGTCACGTGAAAGAACGGCACCGCTTGTTTCCCGTTGGGAGAGGCGGCGGCGGATTCGGTGGACATGTGCGGCTCCTGCGAAGGATGGTCTTTTCAAGAATGACGTAAGTTGTCGCTGCTCCTATCGAGCACTGGCCCGGTCACGACAGCGAGGGACCTTGGCCTCGTTCTGCGATATGGTTTTGATCGTGAAGGCCAACGAAACGTGGGGAGCTGTGGCGCAGCGCACGCGGCTCCCCGTCTCTTCCCACACCCTATTTGTTCGAAGCTGGAGTGCTGATCGTGCCGGTCAAAGATCCGTAACCCAAATTGAAAATCGGCACGTTGGTGTCGTCGAAAAAGCGATCCATCGTGAAGCCTCCGGTCGCGCCCCTAAAGCGTCCGGTGCCGCCGGTGATCACCAAGAGCCCAATAAAGTGACTTCCGGTCGGAACGTTATCAGGCTGTGCTCGCCCCACAAACGAGCCATTGATCATGTCGCCGTTGGCGGACGTCAGCTGGAAAACCCCGGTGGAAAGCCCGGTAGCCAAGTCTACGGTTGCCTTTTCGGTGAAGGTGAATGGACCGATGTGCGACGCCGTGCCAGCGCCACTCCCGTTGGCCTGCAAAATTCCACTCTGAAGCACGGCCGTGGTCCGGGTTTGAAATGCTCCCTTGATCCGAACAGTGTTTACCTGAGCGGGGTTCCCCTGGGCGAGAAGAGCGGATGCCGACAGAGCCGTCAACAGCACTGCCAGAGCTGGCCGCCTGGGGAATGAGATCTGTAAATTCATGGAAAAGTCTCCTTTGTTGAGAATGCCCTCCGAGTCGAATACGAAGGATGTCCGCACTCTAGCCGGATTAGCGGCCGCCGTCCAATAGTTCCGCATCAGATTCCACCTCAGGCCATAATCGACTGATTCAAAATGCGTTACCCTAGTGCCTAAGTAGGATTCGGATTCCGTGAAAAACCAACCTCAGCCGGGCACACTGATTGACTTCGGCCCGTTCCGCTTCGACAAAGCTCTCGGGAAGCTCAGCAAGCACGGCACACCCATCCGGCTGCGCGGCATGCCGCTTAAGATTCTTCACCATCTGGTCGAACGTCCCGGCGAAGTCGTCAGCCGCGGGGAGTTGCAGAGCCTGTTGTGGACGGGCACCGCCTTCGGGGATTTCGAACAAGGTCTCAACACCGCAGTCAACTTGGTTCGAAAGACTTTGAGCGATTCAGCCGACCAAGCACGCTACCTCGAGACCGTTCCAGGCCAGGGGTACCGGTTTATCGCCCCGATCCGTTTCGCGGTTGTCGCTCCGGAAACGCAGGCATCGAACGGGGCACTCGACCTAGTCTCGAAGGTGACGCCGGAGATTCCCGGGACCCCAACAGAATGGAAGCTCACTAGGCCCGGGTCCCGATGGTGGATCGCCGCCCCTCTCGCCCTGGCCGCGCTCGGCTGCGGCGCCTGGTGGACATTCAACTCAAAACCACGAGGATTAATCGACGGTTCAATGCCGTCCGCAAAACAAGAGGCAAACGATCAATACAACCTGGCGTTTAATTTCCTTGCCTTCCAAAGCGACATCCCGCTGGCGCGAAAGACTTTCGAACATGCCTTGGAACTGGATCCCGATTTTGCCGCAGCCCGCCTGCAGCGGGCACTCATGACGATTATCGATATTTACAACGGGTACGCGAACGACGGAAGCAGGCTCCTTCAAGCCGAGGAGGATCTTCATCAAGCCGAAAAGGCACTGCCCGCCTCCGATGGGTTGTTGCTAGGGGCGCAAGCCGGGGTTTATCTCGCGCAGGGGCGGCTCGATCGCATCCCAGTGGCGAAGATGAACGAGTGGTGGCGTAGTAAAGGTGGGAATGAAGGTAGCCCCGTGTGGGTAGTGATCTTACGAATGCTCGAGGGACAGGCCGAGGAGCCTCTCGCCATCCTTCGCGCACATCTCGAGCGCAATCCGATGGAAGGCCCTTCGCGGATGCTGCTCGGAGAAATCCTGCGGACGCAGGGCAATACCGCTGGCGCAATCCAAGTCCTAGAGCGGACGTTTCAGCAAAGCCCCCGTCATCCGGCGACCGCCTGGTTTCTCGCCATGGCCTATTTAGACGGTGGCAAACCGGAACGGGCTCGGACAATGCTGGAGGGAATGCGGCTTGAATTCGGGAAGAACTACATGTGGCGGCATGCATGGGCGATTCTGCTCGCCTCGGAGGGCAAACACAAGGAAGCTCTGCAGGCCATGGATGAGGACACTTCGAAGTTCGCCCGGTTGACCTGGGCCGTAACATCGTCAACGGCGGATTTATTTGCCTTGATCGGAGAGCAGTCTCAGGCGATCGAATGGCTGCAACTCGCCATCGCCCGAGGCGACGAACGCGTCTCGTATTTCCGGCGCAATCCGCGGCTGGCAATGTTGCGAAATGACCCGCGCTTTCAATCCATCCTCAAGTCTGTGGAAGCTCGCCGCAAGTAAGTGCGGCTGGCTTAGCCGAGTAGACGGTTTCTTCCGGCACATGAAACCAATGGTGACGCCTTGGCCAAGGACCCCCTCGGGCGCACCGCCTTGGCGGCCATCCCGCCAGTACTCCTGCAGCATCAGGGCAGCGGCGCCTAGCTCAAGCCAGCACCAACGGATGCGGCCCTCCGGCGTCCATTGATTCGTGCGCGCAAAGCCCAGGCCATCGATGTAGAAGCGGAGCGATGTGTCCATATTGGTCACATGAAAGAAGGGCACCGCCTGCTTCACGTTCTCAGACATACGAGTCTCCTGCGAAGAACTTCACGTAGAATAGCGCAACGCCGCGCTACGCTACACTCTTTGCTTGGCCACCACTGTCCGCTAACCGGCGTCGCCAGGCGCGCCGGAACTCAGGACGCCCTCACACCCTCCACCCCTCTTGTGTCTTTCGGAGCGAAAAAAAACATGCAATTCACTTTGCTGCGGGCCCGCGTTTGTCTTGCGGCTTTGGGTTTTGCTCGGCGGCCCCTTCCACACACGCGTGGTCAGGCCGTACAACAGCAGATCGAACTCGGCGGCGAACAGATCTGGCCACCGCGAAATCCTGCCCCAGCAGGCGTCCATCGCGCTTTGATCGAACCGCCGCCGATGGGCGCGGAACTCACTGCCCGGATCGATCAACCGATTCACGACGAGCAACGCCAGCACCTGATGCCGGGCGACGGCTTCCCGCCCCCTCGGCAGTTTCTTGGCCCAGAACCGCTCCAGCGCCCGCTGTCGACGGCGTCGGTCCCCGAACCTTCGACCATAGCGATGACGGGGGGGGAGCGGCCTGGGGGTTGGCGAAGTTCGGACAGTACGAAACTAACCGGAAGACTTCGGGACCACAACACGCACGGACACCATTGCACCCAAGGGGGCCTCGGCGCTGGACTAATTCCGTGGCTTATCCTAATTGGAGAAGCCAATGTCATCACCCGCGGCGTTGCCGCCTGCCACTTCGTTCGACGCCTGGGCCCGGGTCCAACTGGCGCGCCACCCCAAGCGGCCGCACGCGCTCGACTATATCCAGAAGATCGTGACCAGCTTTCAGGAGATCCACGGTGACCGTCGCTTTGGCGACGACCCGGCCATCGTCTGCGGAATGGGACTGATGCGGGAGCGGCCCGTGATGATTGTGGCGCAACAAAAAGGCCGCGACACCAAGCAGAAGCTGATTCGCAATTTCGGGATGCCCAAACCGGAGGGCTACCGCAAGGCGATGCGCGCGATGGAACTGGCGGACAAGTTCAAGCGCCCGATCGTCGCGCTGCTGGACACGCCGGGCGCCTACCCTGGTCTTGACGCCGAAGAGCGCGGCCAGGCCGAGGCGATTGCCTACAATTTGCGCGAAATGGCGCGGCTGGAAGTGCCGGTGATCTGCGTGGTGATTGGCGAAGGGGGCAGCGGTGGAGCACTGGCGCTGGGCCTGGGTAACCGGATCTTCATGATGGAGAACGCCGTCTATAGCGTGATTTCCCCGGAGAGCTGCGCGGCGATCATCTGGCGAGACTCCAAGAATGCAGAGAAGGCGGCGGCGGCGCTGCGTATCACAGCCAAGGATCTGAAGTCGCTCGGTCTCATCGACGGAATCATCGAAGAGCCGGGCGAGGGAGCGCATGCCGAGCCTGATGCGGCGGCGTTTCACTTGGCCCAGACTATCGACAAGACTCTGGTGGAATTGTCGACGATGAGTGGCCGGGAGTTGGTGACTGACCGGTTCGAGAAGTTCCGCCGCATGGGCAGTTTCTTTTCCGAGTAGCGCCGCATGAAGAACAAGGGATTCTGGATCGTCGCGCTATTTGGAATCGCGTTTCTGATCATCATGTACACCTCCACGCGCAATCTATCGGCTCATCGCGTGGAGGTCTGCATGGAGTTTCGCGGACAACAGGCCTGCCGCACCGCGTCGGCCACTACGCCGGAGTTGGCCAAGCGGACCGCCACCGATAACGCGTGTGCGTTTCTGGCCAGCGGCATGTCGGACTCGATTGCCTGCACTAACACGCCGCCGCTTTCCACCAAGGTGCTCGAGGCCAAATAGCGTGAACCGCCGGGCCGAAGAGTCGGCACTGGCCGAGCGCTACCGGTCTCGAAGCACGCGTTGGCGGCGTTGGATTGAGCCTCCCCCTCCGCTGGTGATGAACCCCCGTGAGCCGCGCGATTTTCCGCTGGGCCGATGGAATCTGTATCTCGGTGGCGCCGGGCGGCGCGTGGACGGCTACGTGAATCTGGACATCGTGGCGATGCCGGGTGTGGATGTGGTGGCCGATGCCGAACGGCTCCCGTTTGCCAACGCGCGATTTACCCGCGTCGAATGCGATGCCGTGCTCGAACACGTGCTGCATCCGGATTTGGTGATGGCCGAGATAGAACGCGTGCTCGCGCCGGGTGGCTATGCTCACGTGGTGACGCCGTTCTGCCATCCCTTTCACGCCTACCCGCATGACTATCGCCGCCTGACGCCGGCCGCCATCCGGTTGCTTGCGCCGAATCTTGAACCGGTGGCCGAGGGATGGCGCACGGGGCCGGCGGCCACCATGCTCGTCTTCACGCTGGAATTCCTCAAGCTGCTGTTGCCGTGGCGCTGGTGGCGGGGCGCTGTGCATATCGCCGCCGGCTGGCTGCTGTTTCCGCTGCGCTATCTGGATCTGATTTTTCTGCGGGGCGATCGCGCGCACGTGCTGGGCAACCATTGCTACGTGTGGCTGCGCAAACCGCTGGGGGCCAAGCAGTGAAGTTCGATGTCGACAGCTCCAGAAAACTGACCGAGTGGATGGCGGCGCCGCGCCCGGCCATCTTTCAAGGGCAGGATCTCCGCGCGCTTTCCGCTGAGTTGGCCCGGATGCCGCTGGCCGGCTGCGTCTTCCTTGGTTGCAGGATGGAGAATGTCTTGGCCGAGGCCGCGGCCGACGTGCGATGCCTGTTGATGCCGTCCGTGGAGGGGCTACCGTTTGATCCTTTCACCCCGGGGCTCTACTCACCGGCGGAGTTGTTTGATCAGTTCGACCCGGCCGATCCGCAGGCGTCTTATGAGCGGTGCCTGGATCACCGGATCTACAACTCCTACCTTGATCCGCACACGCGCAAGCCACGCCTGGCCGATGTCGACATGGTGCTGATGCGGCGTCTGCACGATGCGTCCGTGTCCGGGGCGCTCGAAGACCTGCTGGATAGCGAAACGCGCCGGCGAGCGGTGGCGATCATGGGCGGTCATGACCGTCAACGGGATGAGTCGGTATACACGCGCATTGCGCAGCTGGCGTTGCAGCTCTCTCGTCAGGGCTATCTGGTGATGACTGGTGGCGGGCCCGGCTTGATGGAAGCGGCCAATCTCGGAGCCTATGCCGCGGGCTTCGCGGATGCCGAGTCGCTGCTCGCCCAGGTGATCGACTCGATGAAACACGCGCCCGGCTATCACCACGAGCGCTGGCTGGCTGCCGGATACTCGGCCTGGCAAGCGATGGGCCCGCCAGCCGACGCGGCGCGTTCCGTCAATATCGGCATTCCCACGTGGTTCTATGGCCATGAGCCGCCCAATGTCTTTGCCACCCAGATTGCCAAGTACTTCGAGAACAGTGCGCGGGAAGAGGGCTTGCTGGCGTCGGCCCTCGGCGGCGTGATTTTTGCCGAGGGCAATGGCGGCACGGTCCAGGAGATCTTTCAGGATGCCTGCCAGAATTACTACCGCACTTACTCGGACGTAAAGAGCCCGATGATCCTGCCTGGAACCGAGTACTGGAATCCGACTGAGGTAACCTACGAGAAGTCTGACGACAAACGCAAGCCCGCCTATCCGTTGCTGCGGAAGTTGGCGTCCGAGAAGGGATTTGACGATTACCTGCTGCTGACCGACGACGAGGCCGCGATTGTGCCCTTCTTAACAAGCTCATCCGCCGGCCGGGTGATTTCCGCCCGGCGAGTCTTGTGCTACCGCGTCATCGAAACAGGCCGCTGGAGCCTGAACGTCAACAGACTCTCGCTCGGAATCACGGCAGGATCGCCCCGCGTGCCCAAAACGGCTCCCGTGCCAGCCCCGGCCCCGGCCCCGGCGCCGATGGCCGCTCCCTTCCCGCCGCCGGCGATGGCTCCGATGGCCGCGCCGATCCCGCTGCCGATACCGACTTTGACGGCGTCTTTTTTCTTCGTGTGCGGGGCAGTCTTCACGAAGGAGTTGGTTGCAAGATTCACGGTGCGTCCGTTCGCAAGTTCGAGCCGCGTAAGGCGCACCGCCAAGCTGGCCACGCCCTTCACGCGCCCACCCGGATCCGAATTGGCAATCACTCCCGTAACGGTCGCACCCCGTTCGGCCAGCGTCACACCATCGGCGACGAGCGGTTCAGCCAGGACTGCGGTAAAAACATCGCCGTTCTGGGCCGTCTTGGTGGAGATTGACGAAGCCGTTCGAACCCGAAGAGCCTTGCCGGCCGCCGCTGTGATCGTCACTGGCACTGGCGGCGGAGCGTCGACGGGAGCCGGTGCAGGTGCCATGGCGGCGGGAGGTGACGCGGCGGCGACTTCGGGGGCAGGGCCAAC
>JAYTKJ010000550.1:0-3896 GCA_043730365.1 Acidobacteriota bacterium
CCTCAGTACCGCCTTTCAGCATTTTCTTCGCGGCAAGGTGCTTGGCACCACCGGACGATTGGTCGGCGCTACCGGCTAACTACCGTTTTTAGGTTCAACCATTCATGGCCGCCGAGAAATACGACGAATGGCAATACTACCAGGACGTGTTGAAGCCCAAGGGAAAGAAGGCCGTCGATCTGGTAGCAATGCGAAGGCAGGCAATTCCTGTGACCCTCTGGTTGATTGAAGCGAAGAATTTTCGGGTGATCAGTTCACCGCCAGACCGATCGAACATCTCGGGGCTTGCGCAGACCGTTGCCGACAAGGTTGCTGAAAGCTTGCTGGGATTGGAGGATGCTGCGAAGCGAGCAGAGATCCCAGCCGAAAAGGAACACGCCAACCGCGCTATCGCTGCTGAGCAGCGAAGAATCGTGCTGCATCTCGAACCTCATGTTGGCCCACACTCAGCCTTGTTTCCTCGTGGCTTTGGGGCTGGCGTGCTACAAAAACTCAATCAACTCGTCCGCTCTGTCGATCCCAATCCATTGATGGCAAGTATCGCAAAGCCTGCCCGGAAAGTGCCCTGGGCCGTGTCGTGATGGTTTTCTATTGCGGCTTGGATTTGCTGCCGGTCTCGATATGCACCAGCTCTGCTGCCAGCTTGGCCCCAGCCGTGGCGATCGGCCTCGGTGGGGTGAGCCAGCGCCCCGGGATTCGCGCCAGGTAGACCAGCCGCTCCACCAGCGGCAGCAGTTTGCATACGGTGGGCTCGCTGACGGGCCGGAGGATGAGCGGATTGACCCCTGGAGTGGGGGCAATGGAAGTGGGGGATTTCGTGGCGGAGTTGCCGGAAACACGCTGATGCCCGGAAGATTGAGGTTTGAGAAATCTAAAGTGACACTGTAGAATTCTCAAAGTTAAAAACTTGCAGATTAGGCGAAATTGAGGATCGTACCGAGCAGGCGGGTGGGGTCCAACCGGCGCACCGCGGCCTCGGCTTCGTCGAAGTATTCCCGTTGGTTGCGTAAAACCAGGAGCGCCGCGTCGGCGCAGTGCGCCAGCGCCTCACCGTCGGCAACCTCCAGGGAAGGAGCATCGAGAATGGTCCAGGTAAATTCAGCCCGCAAGCGCTCGAGGAAGGCCGGTAGTTGCCCGTGGTCCATGGCGTCCAAGCCAGATTGGGGCGATCCCAGCGTCAGGATGTGGAGCCCGGAGTCAGGCACGCGCCGGATGTGCTGGCTCCAGTCATCACCGGCGGTGATCGCCTCCAACATTCCTGGAGAGAGTGGGGCCCGCAGCCGGCGGTGCAGCGATGGGTGCCCGGCGTCGGCGTCGACGAGGAGAACCTTAGCATCCGGCGCGGCCCCCAAGCAGGCGGCCAAGTTCCTGGCGGTGGCCGAGCGACCGCTGCAGCGGCGAGGACTGACCACTGCGATCGAGGTCAACACGCGGCCGGCGGACTCCCAGCGTTGGCGCTCTTCAATCAAGCGGCCCCGCAATTTCCGAAAGGCTTCGGCCAGCGTGGGCGGGCAGGGCGCGGCCAGAATCTCGAAGGACTCACGGCAGGCAGCTGGCAGCCAAGCGCGCAAGTAAGGAGCGTCCACTACGGGCGCAGGCTCCGGATCGACGGCGGGCTCAATTACGGCTTGGATCGAGCCGGTGATGCGGATTAGTTTTCTACTGCCGATCTCGGTTACTTCGCCGGGGGACTCGACTGGAGCTGGAGGAGAAGCATGTCGAGCCGCATTGACCACCGTCTGGAACTGCGCCATTTCCTCCAGCGCATGGTGGAGGCCGAGCAGTTCAGTGGCGCCGGAGCCGGCCGGGGCGGCCAACTGCCTCGGCGAATTGTCCGGCTCCATCGTGGTGACGGTGGCGCCAGATTCCAGGGGCGAAGTCGACGTTCTCTTGCGCAGTTTCCAGCGAGCCATTCCGTTACATCCTCAGGGCGCTACCGAGGCCGGGGTCAGCCAGCACTCCGGCCGCATCGCCGCGCTCGATCTGCTCGATGCGCGCCTGAATGCGAGCGCGCTCAGGCTTCGGCACCCGGTCCATGAGCTTGCGGTAGCTGGCGACGGCATTGGCGGTCATGCCCTTGCGTAAGTAAGTGTGAGCCAACGTGTCAATCACTTCCGGCGCATCCGGCAGTAAGCGGCCGGCCCGTTCGGCCAAATTGAGGGCTTCGGAAAGATCGCCTCCTCGCCGAGCCAACAGGTCCGCCAGATTGTTGAGCGCCAGCGGATGACGGGGATCCCGTTGCAGCGCTTCGCGGTATCCGCGCGAGGCTTGGTCCCAATCGCCACTCTCGGCCATCATCACGGCATAGTTCAGCCACGGGCGAGGATCGGAGCCGCTCATGTTCTGCACTTTCCTATATTGATCGGCGGCCTCGGCGTTTTTCTTCAGGAGGGCCAGCGAGTTAGCCACCCCAAGCGAGTACTCGAGAGCGCCGGGGTTGCGGGCCGCCAGACGCCGGTACTGTTCCAGCGCGACGTCGTACTTCGCCATTCCCGCAGCCAGGCGGGCGAGCGCGCTGCCCACCGCATTGCTGGCGGGGAACTGGGTCTGGACTTGCACCAGCCTCTTAAATGCCACCTGCGGCTGCCCGAGCGCGGCCTCCAGGCGGGCGGTGGCGGCCAACGTGTCAGGCTGCTGCTCCACACCGCTGTCCAGCAAGTCCTTCATGAGTAGCCTGGCCTCGCCGGGTTGACCAAGGGCCAGTTTGGTTTGAACCATGAGCAGCCGGCCTTCGGAATGGGAGGGAGCGATGCGCAGCAGGGCCTCGAGGGATCGTTCGGCGGCGGCCGGGCGATTTCGACCAAGCTCAGCGCGCGCTTCTATCAGATAGAGAGGGACAAAAGTGGCGCCCCTCAGTTCAAGATGTTTCGCTTCGTCGGCCGCGCGCTGGTACTGGCCTTGCCGCAAGTGAGCTTCGGCTAACGCCAGCCAACCCATCGCGTAGTTGGGGTCCAGAGTCACGCAACGCTCGAATTGCTCACCGGCCCGGGCCACATCGCCGTCGCGAAGATACGCCCGTCCCAGGTGATAGCGCACGAAGGGAGAATTGGGCATCCGGCTGAGGATCGCTTCCAGGTGTACCCGCGATTGCCGCACGCTCTCGCCGCCGCCGGGCTCGTCCAGGTCGATCGCCGCGCGATATGCCTCCAGGAGGGCGTTGCCGGGGCTGTCCTTGATTCCGGCGGCGAGCAGTTGGCGCGCCGCCTCGCGCTGGTTGGCCGCCAGGAGCAGCTCAATTTGGCGGCCGGCGTAACGGGCACTGGCGCTGGGGTGGGCGCGCTTCCCGCGCTCAAGCCACCGGCTGGCGCGCTCCGGTTCGGCGCGGTTGATCCAGAAGTCGGCGATGCGGAGCGCGGCCAGCGGATCGGCGGCGTGACTGGCGGCCACTGCCTCGAGTTGCGCCAGGGTGCCCTCCGCTCTGCCGTCGGCGGCAAGGTGGGCGGCCAACTGGAGCCCCGATTCGACGGTGGCGATCGATTTCCATTTGGACCGCAGCACGCCCTCTGCCTGTTCATTCTGCCTGGCCTCCATCAGCTGAAGATAGTAGAGGTCATAAGCCGGCGGGTACTTGGTTCCCGCGTCGAGGAGATTCCGGAGAATGGCAGCGGCCCGCTCCCCCTCGCCGTCCTGATAGAAAGCCGAGGCGAGTTGCGTGGCCAGCGACGGTTCATCGGGGAGACGCCCAAGGCCGGTTTGGAGTGTCGCGATGGCCTCGCGCAGCCGGCGCCGTTCGAGCAGCGCCTGGGCGGTCAGACGATAACCGTCAGCCAGCGCGGGCCATTGTTTCGTGATCTGATCGGCCAGCGCTTCGACTTCCCGCAGCAGCGTATCGGGTCGTCCGGGATCGCCGAAGAAGAGACGATACGTCAACTCGGCGAGCTTGATGCGCAGCCCGG
>JAYTKJ010000551.1:0-8073 GCA_043730365.1 Acidobacteriota bacterium
TATACGCCCTGGGCATGCTCCACGCCATGATCACGGTGTTAAGGCGCCAAACCACGCTGTTTCGCCCGGCGCTGGGCGCGTTCTCGGTGGCGGTGATCCTCCACGCGGTGGCGATCGTCGAGCGGTGGTTTGCGGTGGGGCATCTGCCGGCCGAGAATTTTTTCGAGTCGGTTTCGCTCTGCGCCTTGCTGATGGCGCTGGTCTACCTGTTCGTCTATTGGCGTTACCAGTTCGCTTCGCTGGCGGTGCTAGCCTTCCCGTTGGTTTTCATCATGGCCTTGCTGGGCGCCACGGAAATCCCCGTGGCCTCGTGGACTAGCCCCCGCCTCCGCGATGCCTGGCTGCTGCTGCACGTTGCGCTGGTTCTGCTCGGCTACGCGGCGCTGTTCCTGACCGCCGGCGCTTCGGTCTTCTATCTGGTGGAGGAACGCCGTCTGAAGCGCAAAGCCGTAGGCCTTTTCAACCGCCTGCCGCCGTTGGGCACCTTGGACGACATGATTACCCGCAGCATGGGCATCGGCTTCGCCTTGCTCACTTTGGCCACCATCGCCGGAGCCACCTGGGCCTACATTGAATCGGGCACGCGCTGGATTGGCGAGGCCAAGATCGCCATCTCCTTCCTGACCTGGGCGCTGTGTCTGGTGATGGTTTTCCTGCGAAGCTCCGCCGGTTGGCGCGGGCGCAAGGCGGCCATCATGTCGCTGGCCGTGCTCGGATGTTCGGCCTTGACCTGGGTGGCGCACGTGGGCCTGCGCCCGGCGCTGATGAGATAGGAATGAAGCTCTCGCTCACCGGCCTCAATCACAACACCGCGCCCGTGGAAGTGCGCGAGCGGCTCGCTTTCGAGCCCGATCTGCTGGCCGGCGCTGTCGCCGAGCTGCGTTTGACTCCCGGCGTACAAGAGAGCGTCATCCTCTCCACCTGCAATCGCGTGGAGATCGCCGTCACGGCCGACGACGAAATAGACGCTTGCTCGATGCTGCCCGATTTTTTGGCGCGCGTCCGTGATGTGGATCCGGCGTGGCTCCGCCCCTACCTCTATCACCATCGGGAGAAGGACGCCATCCGCCATCTGTTTCGCGTGGCAGCCAGCCTCGATTCAATGGTGCTGGGCGAGCCGCAAATTCTCGGGCAGTTGAAAGACGCCTACGAGGTGGCCAAGAGCCAGGGCGCCGTTACCGGCTTCCTCGATACCGTCATGACGCGCGCTTTTGGCGTGGCCAAGCGCGTGCGCACCGAAACGGCGATCGGCCAGAACGCGGTGTCCATCAGCTACGCCGCCGTGGAACTGGCGCGGCAGATCTTCGGATCGCTGCGCGGCAAGAAGGTCATCCTGATCGGCGCCGGCAAGATGAGTGAGCTCGCCGCGCGGCACCTTGAACGCCAGGGAGTGTCTGAGATCGCGGTCACCAACCGCTCGCCCGAACGCGCGCGCGCCATGGCGGAGCTGTTTCGCGGCCGCATAGTCGACTACAAGAATTTCACCGCCGTTCTTCCGGAGATGGACGTGGTTATTGCCTCCACCGCCGCACCGCATTTCATCCTGACGCGCGAGGACATGAAGCGGGTGATCGGCGTGCGGCGCAACCGGCCCATGTTCCTGATCGACATTGCCGTGCCGCGTAACATCGAGCCCTCGGTCAACGAGCTCGACAATGTCTTTCTCTACGATATTGACGACCTGCGCACGGCCGTGGATGAGAACCGCAAAGGCCGCGAGGTGGAGGCCGAGGCAGCCGAGCGCATCGTGGCTGACGAAGTGGAGCGGACCATCACGCGGCTGCGGGCGCGCGAGATGGGGCCGGTCATCGTGGGCCTGCAGCAGCAGCTTGAGGCCGTCTGCCAAGGCGAGCTCGAGCGTGTTCGCGGCAAGCTCGGGGAGTTGACGCCGCAACAGCAAGAGGCCGTGGAAGCGCTCGTGCGCGGCATCGTGAATAAAGTGGCGCACGCGCCGATCGCCGAACTGCGCCGTCAAGCCAGCGAGCCCGCCGGCCACCAGGCTATTGACGTCATCCGGCGGGTGTTTCGCATCGATGGATAAAGCAACAACAAAACTGATGATCGGATCGCGCGGCTCGCAACTGGCCCTATGGCAGTCGCGTTGGGTGGCCTCGCAACTGGCGGCGCTCGGCGTTGAGACCGGCCTCGAGATTATCAAGACAACCGGCGACAAAGTCACGGATGTGCCTTTGGCCAAGGTGGGCACCAAGGGCCTGTTCACCAAGGAACTGGAAGAGGCGCTGGTTGAACGGCGGATCGATCTGGCCGTGCACAGTCTCAAGGACATGCCCACCGATCTGCCCGAAGGCCTTATGCTGGCCGCGGTGCCGGAACGCGAGGATGCGCGCGACGCCATGGTGGGCGCGCGATTGGCCGATCTCGCCGCCGGCGCCCGTGTGGGGACTAGCTCCCTGCGCCGGGCCGCGCAACTTCGCGCCTTGCGGCCGGATCTCGCGATCGAGTCCGTGCGCGGCAACCTGGACACGCGCCTGCGCAAGCTGGACGAAGGCCAGTACGAGGCCATTGTGCTGGCGGCCGCCGGACTTCGGCGCCTCGGTTGGGCGCATCGCATTGCCGAACTCCTGGAGCCCAACGTAATGTGCCCGGCCGTGGGACAGGGCGCGCTGGCGATCGAGACGCGCAATGGTGGCGACCCGGCGGCGGCGGTCTGTGCCCGGCTCACTCACGAGATTACGTTGCGGTGCGTTACGGCTGAACGCGCCGTGCTGCGGGCGTTGGGCGGCGGCTGCCAGGTGCCGATCGGAGCGCATGCCGCAGTCGTCGAAGGACGAATGAGCCTGGCCTCCGTAGTAGCGTCGCCGGACGGTGTGCAGGTGATCGCGCATCATCTGCACGGCGATCCTGCCGATGCCGAACGTCTGGGCGCCGAAATGGCCGCGCACCTGCTTGCCAACGGAGCGCGCCGGATTCTGGACGCAGTCTATGGGCTCACTTGACCCCGGCCGAGTCTATGCTAGGCCTGCACCGAGCCGCATGACGGCTAGGCGAGTCTGGGTTAACTATTTCCGCTTGCTGAAGCGCGCGGCTCAGCAACGGAGCCGTGACCGACAGGGAGCGGTTGCATGAGTCCCGGCCGAGTCTATCTCGTCGGCGCAGGCCCCGGTGATCCAGAGTTGCTCACGCTTAAAGGCCGCCGAGTGCTCGAGAGCGCCGCCGTGGTGCTCTTCGACCATCTGGCCAACGACGAAATCCTCCGCCTCGCTCCGCCCACCGCCGAGCGCATCTACGTCGGCAAGAAGAAAGCCGATCACGCCATTTCCCAGGACGAAATCGCGCGTCTCATGATCGATCGCGCCCGCGCGGGCAAGTCCGTCGTGCGGCTCAAGGGAGGCGACCCATTTCTGTTCGGCCGCGGGGGCGAGGAAATCGAGGCGCTGGCGGCCGCTGGCATACCCTTTGAAGTCGTGCCCGGTGTGACCGCGCCCCTCGGACTCGCCGCCTACACCGGCGTGCCGCTTACGCATCGTGACCACACCTCAGTCGTGACCTTTCTCACCGGCCATGACCCAGCGCAGATCGATTGGCAGGGTGTGGCAGATTCGGCAGGTACCATCGTGGTCTTCATGGGCTTGACGACCCTGCCCGAAATCGCCCGCCGTCTGATCGCCGCGGGCCGCTCTGCGCAAACTCCGGCGATGGCCGTGCGCTGGGCCACGCGGCCGATGCAGCAAACCGTGGTCGCGCCGCTGGCTGAACTCGCCGCACGCGTGGCCGAGGCAGGGATGAAACCTCCGGCCACGATCGTGATCGGCGATGTGGTGAGCCTGCGCCCCCAGCTTGACTGGTTCGAAAAGCTGCCGCTGTTTGGCCGCCGCGTCGTGGTCACTCGGGCGGCCGATCAGGCGGGGTCGCTCTCGCGACTGCTGGCCGAGTCCGGCGCCGAGGCCATCGAACTGGCAGCGATTTCGATCGAGCCTCCCGCGGACACGTCGGCCCTGGACGACGCGATTCTCGGCCTCAGCCGCTATGACTGGCTGGTGTTCACCAGCCCCAACGGCGTGCGCTACTTTATCGAGCGCATGGCCCGGCTGGGCGTCGATATCCGCCGATGGCCGCTGCGTGTGGCTGCCATCGGGCCATCCACCAGAGAGGCGATCGAGCGCCTCCACATCAAAGTGGATGTCGTGCCGGACACTTTCGCCGCCGAAGGTTTGGCTGAGGCCTTCGAGCGCTTCGACATGCAGGGCCGCAGGATATTGCTGGCCCGGGCGGCGGTGGGCCGGGATCTGGTCCCCGAAACTCTTCGCGAGCGCGGCGCGCAGGTGGATGTGGTGGAAACCTATCGCAACGTGATCCCCCCGGACGCACCGGCCCGGGCTCGCCAAGCCTTTGAGCGCCAGCCGGACTGGGTGACGTTTACCAGTTCTTCCACCGTCAAGAACCTCCTCAGCCTCGTGGACCGCGCCGCGCTGGACGGCGTACGGCTGGCTTCCATCGGCCCCGCCACCTCCGATACGATGCGCCAGCACGGCCTCACTGTCGACGCCGAGGCAGACCCGCACACCATGGAGGGTCTCGTCGCCGCAATCGTTCTGCGAACATAGACCATAGATATGCTGCCCCATCTGGCCGCCTTATTCTTTTTCTTCCAAGCCGCCGCCGAAGTCGACTACCGCGAGTTGAACCGGAGAGGCGAGGCCGCGTTTCGCGAGGGGAAGATCGACGAGTCGATCAAGCAGTTTGATCGCGCCATCGGTCTGGAGCCGCGGCTGGCCCCTCATCATTGGCAGCGGGGCATCTCGCTCTACTATGCCGGCCGCTTTGACGATTGCCGGCGGCAGTTCGAGGTCCACAAAACGGTGAACCCGGAGGACGTGGAGAATTCGGTGTGGCACTTCCTGTGTGTGGCGCGGCTGAAGAATCCGGCCGAGGCGCGCAAGTCGCTAATCGAGATCCACTCCGACACGCGCATCCCGATGATGGAGGTGTACGCCATGTTTCGGGGTGAGTCGACGCCGGAGAAAGTTCTGGCCCGCTGTGGCCGGGACCGTGAGGCGCTCTTCTACGCTCACCTTTACATCGGGCTTTTCCACGAAGCCTATCGGCGTGCCCCAGAGGCCAGCCGGCACATCGCCAGCGCCGCCGGGGAGTTTGCAGCCGACCACTATATGGGTGACGTCGCGCGCGTGCATCTGCGCCTGCTGAAGCCGGCCCGGTGAGCTAAGGTATCTGGAGCCACAGACTAAGGTGTCCACCTGAGTCCGGCGCCGCCTCGCCACCGGTAGAGTTAAAGAGCGGGCATGCGTCGGAACCATAGGAAACAACGTGGCATCGTTATAGTGGCAGTCTGCCTCTGCCTGCTCCTCTTGATGGCTGGACTCGGTCTCGGCATCGATCTGAACCGGCTGCTGGTGGCCCAGAAGGCCTTGCAGTCCACCGCTGAGGCAGTAGCTCTGGCGGCGGTGTTGGAGCTTGACGGCACCCCTAACGGCTTGGAGCGCGCGCGCGTACGCAGCGGCGATGTCTGGCGCCGGCATGAGCCGCCCGCCGGTTCCACGATAACACTCGAGTTTGCCGCGTCGGCGTCTGGTCCCTGGCTGGCAGATCCGCTCTCGCTTACCGAGCTGCGAGCCGCCCGTGTCTGGGCTTCCTCAAAGATGCCGCTCACGCTGCTGCGAGGCGTGGTGCAAGAGAAATTCCTGCCCGTGGACGCCAAGGTCCGGGCCGAGCAACGTCCTGTCGAGCGCGTCGAGTCCGGATTGTTGCCGGTGGCGGTCAAGGCCGACGGGCGCCTCCTGGCTGGGTTGACGGTGGCCGCCCAACTTGGTGTCGTCAGGCAAACGATCCTGTCCGGAGTGCCGTTCCCCGTCAAGGTGGGAGACCGGCTGCCGCTTCATGCTGAAAGGGAAAGCAAGGCGACACTGAGCGAGATCATTCGGTCTGACTCCGATCCCACGTCGGCATCCTATGCCGAGTATGCGGCCAACGGCCGCGGGAACGGCCGCCGATTGGTGGCCTTGCCCATCGTGGATGATGACCGCCGGGTTACCGGGTTCGGAGCCTTTCTACTTTTGCCGGCCGGAGGAACCGAGTTGGCCGGTGGGTATCTGGCCGGGAGCCGCTTCCGCGCCAATGCCGCGAGCGGGGTTTGGCGGGCGGAGGTGGTGCGGTGAAAAGGCTTTCCCAAACGCGTGGAAGCGCCCTGATTGAGTTTGCTATCGCGTTGGCAGTACTAACACCCGTTTTCGTGGGGGGCTGGCAATTCTTTGAGGCATATCTTTTGGTGGAGGATATCCATCAGGCGGTGATCGAAGGCGCGCATTCGGCCGCCAGCCTTCCCTACGATTCGTTGACTGAAACTCCCACACCTGAATTCCGCCACGCGGTGGAAAATGTGGTGCTGCGCCCGTCTATTCCGGGGCTGCGGCGCGAACATGTCCGAGTAAGCATGCGCTTTGACGCCGGACGCCCAAATGAAGTTGAAGTTAGGGTGGCCGGGTACAAACTGGGGTTGCCTGGAGGCGCCATTACGCTGGACGGAAAACCAAAGGCGCAGTATCCATTTCGTGGTTACTGGTCAGGCAGCGCGCCGTAACGCGATCTAGCGTCAATCAACGACAGAAATGAGATGGCCGCCCCCCCGGTGAAGGAAGGCGGCCACTAGGATCCAATTGCCAGTGAGGAGGTAGGATCTTACTTTGCCTGGGCCAGGTGCAGCCCTTTGTGAATCGCATAGAGCGCCAGTTCGAGGCGGTCCGAAACGCCAAGCTTGTCAAAGATGTTGTGTAGGTGGTTCTTCACCGTTTGCTCACTGATGAACATCTTCTCGGCCATTTCCTTATTCTTGTAGCCCTGGGCCACCAGCGCGACGATCTCGCGTTCACGGGCCGAAAGCGGCGACCGTTCGCGCCCGCCTTTGCCGTTGCCCCCCGCCATCTGATCCTGCGGCGAAGCAAACTGCCGCATCACCGCAGCCGTCGTGTGTGAGTCCAGCCAGATTTCGCCAGAGAAGACCTTGCGGATGCTCTTGACGATGAGATCGGGCTGGGTCTGTTTGACCACGATGCCCGAACAACCAAGCTTCATCGCCTGCACCCACTCGTTTTTGTCTTCCGAAGCGGTGAGAATAATAATGCGCGTTTTGCGGGGGCTGTGCTGAAGTGTCTGCAAGGCGGTAATGCCATCCATGCCCGGCATCTTCAGATCCAGCAGCAACACGTCCGGATTTGTTTCTTCGATCACATCGAGCGCCTGACGGCCGTTCTCGGCCTCGCCAACCACCAATATGTCGTCTTCAAGTTCTAGCAGTTTGCGAAGTCCATCGCGAACAATCGGATGATCGTCGACCAAGACTACGCGGATCTTTTGCGGCTCCTTGGCTGGGCTCTCCACCGGAGCCTCCAGGGGGAGCAACGCTTCAGTCTCGTTCCCTGTTGTGATTCCCTCTATCATCATCTTTCGTACTCCTGGTACCAAGTACCAAATCCTGATTTCGATTCTAATTGGTCCTAGTACTCATTCCAATAAGGTACCCGAGCCAAACCGCTATGATTAGAGCCTTAGTACTGGAACTTCGTGGACCTTAGCTAGCTTCGTCAAACCGCTCAATTGATGTCATTGGCGCGACGATTTCTCATTCGTATCAACGTGAAAGCTGACCTAAGGCCTTCCCAGTTCGACTGCAACCGATTCCACGATAGTACCAAACCGCGGAAGCCATCAAACTTCACCGCCCGGTGCGATCCCAATCCATGCGGCAAGCCGGTCGACCTCCCCAATAGCGAACGCGGGGTTCTAGTACGCGACCGACTACCCGGAAGGCTAGCCGGGAGAACGGGCTGCTCCATTGGGGGTGTCGCCAGCATCGGTCGTGACCCATTACAAGTGCCTCGTAGACGTTGGCCGGCACGTCAAGGTATTGATAGATGGTCTGGTCGCGAAAGCAAATACGGAGGCTTCGGCTCGTTCCACGGAAAACTCGAAGCGGCGGTCCAACCACCGTGTCAACCCCGACCCCAGCCCAGTTCTCGCAATTGCCCATACAGGCGCCGGAATATCTCGTCGGCGTCCCCCAGGCCAGTGACCAGGAATCGCCGCACCACCGACTGGCGT
>JAYTKJ010000552.1:0-11517 GCA_043730365.1 Acidobacteriota bacterium
AAACAACTTCGGCCAACTCGGTTCGTGTGAAAAACTCCGCTTCCTCCGCTCCACTAACAGGCGGACATATTCGATCGCTTCTGGCGTAGACAGCGCGCGCTTGATCTGGTTCTGAACGTTCATCCCCCCAGTGTGAGCGAAATCATCAAACTTGTTCAGTGGCTATTTACGGGTAAATGGCAGCCCTAGGCTGGCAACTCAAGCACCGCGAACAGGCTCTGTCCAAACGGCGGAGCGACGATGCGCTCCACGCGCTCCAGGTATGGAACAAGGCGCTCACGCAGCGAACCCGGCGCCGAGAGCTCGGCGCGCTCCATCACCCGGTTGTCAAACCACCAGCCGAAGTATCCGGCCACGTTGACGTAGCGCAGTTCCTTCACGCGCAGGCCAACGCTTTCGGACACCTTACGTAGCGATTCCTTGGAATACCGGCGCTGGTAGCCCATGGCCATATCCAGGCTCCCAAACAGGGCCGGGCAGGCGGGGACAAAGAGGACTACGCGGCCGCCACGGGGTAGCACGGTGGTGAAGTTGAAAAGCGCGCGCTGGTCATCCATTTCCCGGGCCAGAGCGTCCACGCACAGCACCGAGTCCGGCTGATACCGGGCCAGGTCACGAAATCGAGGCGCGGCTAAGTCCATGGTCAAAGCATCCAGATTGCGCTGACCTGAGAAGCGGGCCAGCAGACTGGCCACCCGGGAAGGATGCGGGTCTAACGCGACGACCTGCTCACGGTTAGGAATCAGGAGCCGGGTCCAGGAGCCAATGCCGCAACCTGCTTCGATAACCCTTTGCCCTACTTCGCGCAAGGCGAGGCGCGACATCCACTGCAATGACCGCCGGTCAACGGACTCGGTGTCCTGGGTAACATTAGGCGGGACCGGGGTCAAAACCGAAGACATGACGCGTGAACCTCTCGTCTTCTCTTTCGGCTGTTCGTGGGGCAACTTTAGCCAAAACTCAGACGCAAGCGGCGGCGCGTCGCTGCAAGGCAGGAAATTCGTTTGGCTAGCGACGCCGCTCGATGTCGCTTTGAACTTGGTCGAGGGACCAGCGGTCAAGCCGCACGCGATCGATATAGTCGTCGACTACATCGTTTGAGGGGCGCTGGTTGTAGGCACCCTGATACATGCGCTCGATCTCACGCCGTAGCTCCCGGGTGCGCATGCGCGCGGCATCGCCACCTAACGAGCCCGCTGGCCGGCCCCCACCGGAGAATGAGCTTCCGCGGCCCCACTCGAGCCGAAAGTGATACTCTTCCGAGCCCGGTTTTGAGTCGCGCACCCGCACCACCGCCATCCAGCGGTTGCGCGCCGAGGGTTCTTCAAGCAGCCGCACTTCGCCACGGCCATCCACACCCTTGAAGCGGAAGTCCTCGACATTGCGCGGCAGGGGCGTCGAGCATTCCGACGCCACGTCGCGCGCCGGGTCGCCCGTACTCGTGCGAATCGTCAAGGTTTCGCCGCGCAGGGCGAACTCGGCCTCGCCATCGACGCGCACTTTGATCGCGCACCAGCCTTCGGATGCATTCGCCTGCCAGTTGCGGGCGTGACGCACCGTCACGTCCTGGTCCGCTGCCGCGAATGCGGTTGTCATAAGCACAGCCAAACATCTCGAGATTCGCATGTCAGAAACTCTTCACACCCAACATCATCACATCGTCCACAGCCATGGTTTCCTTCACGACGAACGGCTCACCATATTTAACACCGATCTTCTGACCGAAGAATCGCGCCACCGTTTCCAGCCGCTCCCGCACTTCAGCGCGGGCTGGAAACAGATCGGCGCCATCTACATGGTCTCCATACTGGGACTCGTAGCAGAACAGCGCTTCCATACGGCGCTCAAACTGCGCTGAAATGTCCACAACGAACGTGGGCTCGACGCTGGCATAGAGCGAGGAATAGATCACCTTGCGAGGACGGTGGGCTTCCGTATATTTATCCAGCTTCTTCAGACCCGCGAGGAATGCCCCTTCGTAGCCGATGGCCGATGCATTGTAGTGATCCGGATGCCGCCCTTCCCAATAGGGCAGGATCAGCAGCCGCGGCCTGAGCTTGCGGATCTCGGAGGCCACCGAGACGCGCGCGGCCAGCGAATTTTCAAGGCGTGCGTCGGGCATATGCATGTTGCCTCGTGACCTGCAGCGCATCGCCTGGGCGGCGCGGTCCGATTCTTCCAGCCGCTGCTCGGGTGTGCCGCGCGTGCCCATGCCGCCGGCCGTGAGATCGAGCACGCTGGTCCGGTAACCCAGCTCGGCCAGACGGATCAGAGTTCCGCCGCAGGTTTGCTCCACGTCGTCCGGATGGGCAGCCAGGGCGAGGGCGTCTATCGGTTGCGGGTCATCGGGATCGGTAAAGGGGTTGCGAATCATTGGATGTTGTTACCGCCAGTGTAGTTCCGGATAGGCGCGGTAGGGCTCGCGGGTGGGCAGAAGTCTGATCAGCAGTGCGCCGGCGAGGAATCCGCCGATGTGGGCAAACCAGGCTACACCACCCTGCTGCACGCCATTTGCGGACGAGGCCAACTCGCCTACGCCGGAAAAAATCTGGATGACGAACCAATAGACGAGAATGAACCAGGCGGGCAGTTCCACGGTGGTGAAGAAGATGATGATCGGCAGCAGGGTGGTGATCTTGGCGTGCGGATACTTCACCATATAGGCGCCCATCACGCCGGCGATGGCGCCGCTGGCCCCCACGGTGGGAAGGCGCGAATCGAGGTTGAAGAACAGATGGACCGATCCGGCCGCGACGCCACAGCCCAGATAGAAGAGCACGTACTTGGCTTGGCCCAGGATGTCCTCGACATTGTCGCCGTAAATCCACAGGAACCACATGTTGCCGATCAGATGCATCCAGCCTCCATGGAGGAACATCGAGGTAACCAGGGACAAGGGCTGGAACTGAGACGGAATCATCGCGTAGCTGCCGACGAAATGGGTTCGCGAGAACGGCTCCAGCGACCATTCAAAGAGGAAGACAGCCACGTTGATGACGATCAGCCAGACCGTGGCGGTGGGGAAGCTGCGGCTGGGTAGCGAATCCCGAAGTGGAATCATCTAAGCTTGTGAGCGCTTCACGCGTTGAACAAATTCCCGTTGGCTGCGCCGCTCTCCCTTTTCCGTGAGCGTGGCCACTTCGGCCAGCGTCCCCACCTTGCCGCGAGCGCCGTACTCGGTGCAGTTGAGCGCGGCCATGGCGTTGGAAAATTCCAGCGTATCGGGGAGGCTCATACCTTTGAGCACAGCATAGCAGAAGGCCCCGTGAAACAGGTCTCCGGCGCCGGTGGTATCGAGGCAGTTGACCACGAAGGCGGGCGAGTAGTGGAACTGGCCTTCGTAGCGCGCCAGGCAGCCCTGGGCACCGAGGGTCATGGCCGCCACGCGCATGCCGAACTCCTTTTGGATGGCCTCGAGGGCATCGAACGGGTCGGTGCGGTTGGTCCAGCGGACCGGGAATTCCGAGCTCGTCACCAGGTAGTCCACCGAGGCCAGCACTTTATCGAAGCCGTGGTAAATGGTGTCGACGTCGACGGTGACCGGAATCCCGTTGGCGCGGGCGATCCGGGCGGCTTTCTCGACGGCCGGCGTGTCGTGCCCATCGATGTGCAAAAGCCGCGAGCGGGTGATCATCTCCGGTTGGATCTCGTCTGGTGAGAGCGTGAGTTCGTCGGCGCGCCGCCAGAAGACGGTGCGCTCACCGGTGCTCTGATCGATGACGATGTAGGCGGATTGATTGGCCACGCCGGGGCGGATCTGCACGTGATCGAGATTGATGCCGGAGCCGCGCAGGCTCTCCATCTGCATCTGGCCGCGCCAATCGTCGCCCACCGTGCCAATATATTTGGTGCGCAGGCCCAGTTGCGCGCACGCCACCATGGCGCTGGCCACCTGCCCCCCGGGACTAGGCCATTCGCCGATGAACGGCTCTTTGCCGGCGTAGGCGGGGAAGCGCGGGACCAGAATCATGGTGTCGGTGGCATTGAGGCCAATACCCACGACGTCGAAATCAGGCATAGCCTGTAGAGTCTAGCAGCCTCGGCGGGCCCCAGGGAACCGGTACACCCTGGTACCCAAGGCGGGGAGCGGGAAAATGGGGAAACCTCACTCCAATTACATCGTCACCGCTTGATCGCAGTCGCAGAGGGTACCGGGAACCGCGTCGCTCTAGTTGTAAAATTGGCAATCCGATGCAGGGACCAGCCCTTCGATTCGACCAGCTTGGCCAGTTCCTTGCCCGAAAGGAGCGTCACAAGGCGAACTCGATCACCTGATCGTCCAACTGAAGCATAGGTTGCTCAACATCGACGGACAGTCACCCTTCAATCGCCTCGCGGCGTTGGCTTCGATCTCCTCCATGGTCTCGCCTTGGGTGGCGCGGCCGGGGATCGAAGGGACCTCGGCCCAGAACCCTCCCTCCTCGGCTTTGTGGACAATCAAACGAATTCTCTCTTGGTCGGTAAGGGCTCGATCCTGCGCATTCCGATGATGTCGATCAGTCATTCCAATCTGATGCCGATCACTTCGGAGCGAAGCGACGCAGGGCTTCCTGAGTGTGCGCGTCCCAGGACATCTGCGACGCTTGGCGGTTTAGGAGCGGCGCTAGGCGGCTTAAGATTTAAGTAGAGGCCTCGGTGTGACGATCTATTTTGATGGCAGCCAGGGACCGGATGACAACGGGACCAATTGGTTGACCCTCGCTGGTCTGATGGCTCCGGAACATGTTTGGAAAGAGTTTCGGCGCGAGTGGAACCACATGTTGGTGAATCGAGACCCGGCTGCACCATACATCCATATGCGTGACCTTCACACTGGCAATGGACCGTTCAAGCGGGCTCACGGATGGGGCACGCGTGAAGCAACGGCACTGACGAGCGATGCCCTCCAAGTCATCCAAGCAATTAAGTTCTGCTATAAAGCTTGCATCTTTGCTGTTGGAATTCGTGTCAACTTGGACGCCCATGAGAGTATCGTTTCTAAGGGGATGGCCATCTACAGCCCACATGAGATTTGCGTAAGGGCTAGCGTCGCAAGCATGTTGAAGCGGTTCTGTGACACCCTCCGGGAAGAATCCATTGAGACCTGGAATATCGCCTTTGACCAGGGCGAGCGTTTCCTACATCCGTTCAAAAAGGAGTGGGACAGGAACCGGACCAAGGGCCTAATCAAGAAGCATCTGTTCTGGGACCTCATTTTGGACGTCCAGCCGTTGGATTCCAAGAAGGAGCCGGGACTTCAAGCGGCGGACATGTTCGCTTGGTCTTCACTCGGAGCCTTGTGTCAAAGGAACGGCCATGGAGATTGCTTAGCCGGTTTCTCTTACCACGCCCGGGAGAGACTGGGGGGCTTTGGCCGTGTGCGACTGCGGAGTATGGCGAGTCCGAGCTTCTGGAAGTAGTGAGAAGGTTGCGGAAATCTTCGTTCTATTGCTCTGATTCGTAAGAGAGCAGGTGTGGTGTTTGACTCCCCGAGATCTGATTGTTGAAAGTGCAGCAGTCTGAAGCAGACACCTCGCACCTGCTGCACTCATGTCATCTCGATCAAAATGAATTTGCTCCTCGGGCCAGCATCGCGCTTTGCTTGCGCCCCCACGCCAGAATCGGCATGCCCCAGCTTGGCTAGTCTTCCAGGCGCTGCGTGCCGGGATACTCCTGCTCCTTCAAGCCGCGTAGCAGCAGGTGTCGCGCTCACCATGTGTCTGGCATTGCCAGGCGTTATGGACCGGTCCGGCCCGCCGAGGATCGCTGCACACTTTCTTCTCTCGAAAATCGGGCCGAAACCATGCGGCAAAAATCCCCGATTGTCCCGCTTTGCCGAGGCAAAAGCCGATACCCGAAACTCCGCGCGGTTGCCGGCCAGGCGGCGGACGGCCAAGATTCGCACAAACTCCTCAATCGCGTAGGTTATACTTATGCAGTACGTTTCAATCGTTTAGGAGGTTAATGAGTAAAGAAGATTGCATTGAAGTCACCGGCACGGTGGAGGAAAAATTCCCCGCCGGGCAGTTTAGTGTCCGTCTCGATCAGGACCGGCTCGTGCTGGCGCACCTGGCGGGCAAACTCCGTCGCAACCGCATCCGCGTGCTGGCTGGCGATCGCGTAACCGTGGAGATGTCGCCGTACGATCTCACCAAGGGCCGCATCACCTACCGCCACAAGTAACCAGGTTTTCTCTCCCACTTCTACCATCGCCCCGATGATTAAGGTGCTTTTCGTTTTCGGGACCCGTCCCGAAGCCATAAAGTTATGTCCGGTGGTGCGCCACATGCAGTCGCGCGCCCCGGAGTTTTCCGCGCGCGTGTGTGTCACCGCGCAGCATCGGGGTTTGCTTGATCAGGTTCTGGAAATCTTCGGCGTCAAGCCGGATCACGATCTCGATATCATGCAGCCGGGCCAGACCCTGTCGCAATCCACCGCGCGCATTATCGCGGCGCTGGAGCCGGTGATGCAGGGGGAAAAGCCCGACATGGTGCTGGTGCAGGGCGACACCACTTCGACTTTTTGCGGCGCCCTCTCCGCCTTCTATCATCACGTCCCGGTTGGACACATCGAGGCCGGACTGCGCACCTGGGATTTGCAGCAGCCGTTTCCGGAAGAAGCCAACCGGGTGCTGACCGGCCGTCTCACGGATCTGCATTTCGCGGCCACCGAGTGGTCTGCCGCGAACTTGCGCAAAGAAGGCGTCGCCCCCGATTCCATTCTGGTGACCGGCAACACCGGTATTGACGCGGTGCTGCAGGTGGCCCGCGAACTCGAAGCCGGGCGGCTGGACCCATTCACCGCCGCGCCGCTTCATCCAGGCAAGAAGCTGATCGTTGTGACATCGCACCGGCGCGAAAGTTTCGGTGGCGGAGTGCAAAGCCTGTGCGACGCGCTCGCCAAACTGGCCGCCCGCGGCGACACGCAGATTGTGTTCGCCGTGCATCCCAATCCCAACGTGCGTGGACCAGTGCACGAGCGTCTTGGCAACAACCCGAATATCGCGCTGGTGGACCCGGTAAGCTACGTGCCGTTTGTCGACCTGATGCGCCGCTCCTATCTCCTACTCACAGATTCAGGCGGCATTCAGGAAGAGGGGCCTTCGCTAGGCAAGCCGATTCTGGTGCTGCGCGAAAAGACCGAGCGGCCCGAAGCCGTGGAAGGCGGTACCGTGAAACTGGTGGGCACCGACACGGACCGCATCCTGACTGAAGCGGGAATCTTGCTCGACAACCCGGCCGAGTACGAGCGCCGCGCGCACGCCCACAATCCGTATGGAGATGGCCAAGCGAGCCCGCGCATCGCGGACCGGCTGCTTACTTGGCGCGCAGCGTTGCCGTAGCCGGCGCGTAGGCGGCGTGCATAGCCTTCACCGGCACCGCTTGACCGGTCGCGATTGGATGCGGCGCCAGCCCCGTCACCCCGCTCTTTACCTTCTTGCCCGCCACTTCGATTTCCACGCCCTCGAGCGCGTCGCCCAGATCGGTCACCATCACGCCGTCCGGCGTCCCGCGCAGTTCCAACTCCGCATAGAGCCGTGCGTGAAACAAATCGGCCCAGGCGTCGAGTGGACCGCTGGATCCGTCGCCGGCCAGATGCTGCGTGGCAACCAGAGGGCTCCCCAACGAGCGCGGTTTGCCGAAGCGGGTCAGAGCTTTGTTGCTGCGCACTGCCCAGATGGAGCGACTCGCATTCATCCAGAGAATCCAGAAACGTCCCTCAGGGCCTGGGGTGAGCCAAACGGATTTCGCGCCCGGCGCCTTGGCAATCGTCAGCGCCTCTCCTCCCCGCACATTCCATAGCTTGATTTCCTGGCAAACCGGGAAGCCCTCACAGTATGCCAGGTAGACGCCGGGCGCACCGTTGCGCGGTGAAATTGACGGTAGCCGCGCGGATTCGGCCCGCGACGCCGGCGCGCGGCGCGCCTTTCCGGCCGCTGGTTTGACAGCCTTGACGAAGAGCCCCGCGTCGCGCGCGGCATTTTGACGCCAGGCCACCCACCCTTCGCCAGAGTCATTGTCGGCGGCGACTTGCACGTCCTCAACACAGCACGCGCCCTCGCGCACCGTCTCCATCGGTTGCATGGCGCCGAAGCCGGACTGCATAGAGATTTTGCCTGAGCCTGCGGGGGAAGCAAACGCCAACACCGGTTTGCCTTCGCGATCGGAGGCGGCGGCAAAGGCGATGGGCTGTAAATCTCTGATGGCAGACTGCGGCCCAGCCATCGATTCCCATTTGACGCCGCCATCTTTCGAGACCACCGCATATAAACCGGGCACTTCGGCAAAGACCGCCTGCAGCGTGCCGTCCGGAAGAATCTGGAGTGCCGGCGCAGAGGGCCTTGAACTCCAACCGCGCAAGATCACCTTTGGCGCGCCGCTCAGCTTGCCGTCGTCCGCCCCCACCGTCGCGTGCAGGAGATCGCGGCCGCTCCACCAGACGGCGTGCAGCTTACCATCCTTGGCGCTGCGCGCGAGTGCCGGCGCGCTGGTAGGCGTAGCGGCCTCGGCGATGCGTTTCCAGTTTGGCGTTTGCGCGGCGGCCGCGATAGCCACTACCAGGGCCAGGAAAAATTGCCGCATGGATTTCAGGCTTGCAGCGCCGATTGTAGCGCAGTGATGAGCGCCGGCTCTTCGCTCGAGTCCACAGTCCGCAGGTCCACCAGTAGCCGGTCATTCTCGATCCTCGCCACCACCGGCGGGTCGTTCAATCTCAACCGGCGCTCCACGCCCGCCAGTCCAGGCGCGGCGATGGCAATCACCCAGGTAGGGATCGACTGTTGCGGCGTCGAGCCCCCACCCAGCACCGAACGGCCCACGATCACCTCGGCATCAATGCCCTTGAGCTGCCGGGCCAGCGCCTGCGCGCGCGCCTGAATCACCTCGGGCGTCAGCGAGATCATGCGCAGGGCAGGGATGAGGTCCCACCGCTCCAACAACGTGTTGCGCAGCGTGCTTTCCAGCATGCCCACGATTAGCTTGTCGAGCCGCAGCGCTCGGAACATCGGGTTGCGGCGCAGGCGCTGCACGATCCCGGGTTCGCCCGCCAGGATGCCGGCCTGCGGTCCGCCCAGGAGTTTGTCGCCGCTGAAGGAGACCAGTGAAACGCCATCGGCAATCGATTCGCTCACCCTCGGCTCAGTGACGCCCCACGGCGCTAAGTCCGCCAGGCAACCGCTGCCCAGGTCTTCGTAGAGCGGGATGTTCGCTTGCCGTGCCAGCGCCGCCAGTTCACGCCGCGCAGGCTTGCCGGTGAATCCCTCGATGCGGAAATTCGACGGATGCACGATCATGATCAACTTGGTGCGTTCGTTGATCGCCGCGCGGTAGTCCTCCAGATTCGTGCGATTGGTGGTGCCTACCTCGCGCAGTGTTGCACCGCTGCGAGCCATGATGTCGGGAATGCGGAAGCCGTCGCCGATCTCGATCAATTCGCCACGCGAGACAATCGCTTCTCCGCCGGCTCCGAGTTCATTGAGAGCCAGCCACGTGGCGGCCGCGTTGTTGTTGACCGCGATGCCCGGTACACCCAGTATTGCTTCGAGCAGCCCGCTGGTGTGAGTGTCGCGATTGCCCCGCCGCCCTGCCACCACGTCGTATTCCAGATTGGAATAGCCACCGGCGGCGCCCGCGGGCACATCGCCCAAGGGAGCGCGGCCCAGATTGGTATGCAGCACCACCCCGGTGGCATTGATCATCCGGCGCAACGAAGGCCGCTCCCACTTCGCCAGTGCCTGGCGCACGAGTTCACAAACATCCGGAGGTTTGGCTGAGAGGGTTCCTTTGAGGAGCGCGCGGGCAGACTCAATGGCTCTGCGAGCCTCCGCCGCGATCAACGCATGCGGATATCGGCCACGCAGGTCACCCAGCCGCTCCAAAACCTCGTGTACCGAAGGTAGTTCGCGAAGTGCAGCTTGAACTGGGGATGGGGGATTCATGTAGCGAAGGCGGACATGCCTCGGAGGATAAAGGGCCGCCCAAGCCCAGCACGTCCGCCTGTGTTTCGCGTTTCCTTACTTTTTACCCTATCCCGAGGTCATTGTCAATGGTTGATCGGTGAAATAGTTCACAAAGGGCGCCACCAGATGTTGCGGAACCTCATTGTCGTCACCGGAGCGCCTGGGAATCCACTGTGGTCCTGCAAACGCAAGCCGGCCGATTCGCACCCCGCGCCCAGTTTTTCACTGGCGTCGATCAAGACGTGGTCCTGTACCAGCACGCCATTGAGGATGACTGTGACCACCGCCTTGCGAGTGACGACGCCCGCCGTATCGCATTCTGGCGCGTGGAACGTCATGTCGTAAGTCTGCCATTCGCCTGGCTTGCGCGCGGCGTTCACCAGGGGCGCCGCCTGGCCATACAGACCGCCGAGCGAACCATGCGCGTACGTAGGGTTTTCGTACGAGTCCAGAATCTGAATCTCGTACTTGCCATGCAGGTACACGCCGCTGTTGCCGCGCATCTGCCCCTTCTTGTCTGGCATCGAGGGGACGTTGAACTCCAGATGCAGTTGCACACTCTTGAACTTCTCGGTGGTGTAGATGTCGCCCACTCCACTGGTGCAGGCCATCTCGCCATGGGATGCCGTGCAGCCCGCCGGCTTGCCACCTTCGGTGACCCATCCGTTCATGTCCGTGCCGTTGAAGACGACGACGGCGTCAGACGGGGGATGTGACGCGTCGCCGGGTTCCACCACGCGCGGCTGAGGCTCCGCCTTCTTAGGTTGCGCCGGCAGCGAGCCTGCCATTGAGCCGAGCAGCAAGAGGGCAGTAAGAGATCGATTCATACCGGCATCTTAACACTCGCATGAAGGTGCGTCTGGCAGCACAGCGGAAGTTCGCCGCGCAGGAGTTCGATCGCGCAAGCCAGCTTGTCAAGAGACCCGGCTTGGGCCGTGACCGTCATCACTCGCGGATGGCCGCGCCACGCGCGTGCAATGCGTTGGTCAATCTGGCGCGCCTGCAAGACACTCTCCCGGCGAATCCGATTCTTTTCGTAGCCCCAGGCCAGCGCCGGAACTTCAACGTGAACCACCGCGGAATAGCGGTTCAATTCCCGCTCCACCGTGGTATCGAATTCATCAAAAAAGCTCTGGCGTGAGCCCGGCCAATACGCGAGCCCATCCAGCGTTCCTCTGTCGCAAAGCACCACCGAGGTCTGGCGGCTCTCCAGGGGCGACCGCCTCCAGCGAATTCTGCACATGAAAGATGGCTCGCTGGGCGGCGCGCCGGCCTTGCGGCAGATCTGACCTCGGGAACCCGCCGCCGAAAACGATACTGGCGGCCTCCGGCGCAATCGCGACGTGCTGGCAAAAATATCGCCGCGCCATCTCGAGCACGGCCGTCTTGCCGCCGCCCGGTCCGCCGGTGAGCACCACCAGCTTGGGTTGGTGGCGAGCCTTCTCGCAACGGCAGGCATGGGAGCCTACCGGTAAATGGTTAGGGTGTGGCTACTTTAGAACGACGCTCCAGACGGCAGGGTAGAGGCGTCGCTGGTCCTGCTCGATGTGGAAGTTCCAATAGAGATCGAAGTCGCCTGA
>JAYTKJ010000553.1:0-6618 GCA_043730365.1 Acidobacteriota bacterium
CCTGCCATGTCGCAGAAGAACCGAAAGATCCCTGTAGCAAAGTCGACGCAGGGCCGTGCGGCCGATCCAACAACAAGCACCAGCTCTGAAGACAATAGCGAGGGGCTTCGAAAACGAAGCGGGTTGCTGTGGGACGCGCAGCAACGGCCGGGCCGCGGGCCGAAACCTGCGATGCGCCGTGAGGATGTGGTAGAGGCTGCGATCAGCATTGCCGACCGGGACGGTCTCGCTGCGCTAACAATGCAAGCGGTTGCCGAAAGGCTCGGGTTCACGACGATGGCGCTGTACCGCTACTTTCCGAACAAGGAAGCTCTTATAGATGCCTCGGTGGACGCAGCAATGGGGACGCCGCTGCAGCGGAGCGGCCCGCGCGAGGGTTGGCGCAAGGAAGTCAAACTCTGGGCCTATGCGAAGCGGGCCATGTTGTGTTCGCGACCCTGGCTTGCGGAGCTTCCGTTTGTTGCAGCTCCTCACGGACCGAACTGGCTCAGCTGGCATGAAGCCTTGCTGTGGACCATCGCGGAAACGGGGCTGAGCCCGGAAGACATGATGGACATGCTCAGTGCGGTCCACGGCTATGTGAGTGGAAGCTCGGATACTGCGATATCCCTAGCGAGAGCCATATCGCGCGGGATCTCGATCGAGCAGTGGGCGCAGGCCGTGGGTGCGGACCTTTGTCGCGCGATCAACGACGCGCGGTATCCGGTTCTGTCCGCCATTCTTTCGTCGAAATCGGGAGGCATCTCAGTGTCATCGTCGCTGTCGGCACGCGGCGGCCGCCCACGCACGATGGACGAGAGCTTCGATTTTGGCCTTGAGCGTCTACTGGACGGGATCGAGCGTTACATCGACTCCCTGAAAGTGCCGTAGATCTCTAGCTCCCCGCAAAACGGCGAAGGCGTCCGCAAAGCGGTGCGCACACCGCTTTCGTACCACGGCGGTTAGCTACCTCGGCAGTGCGTCGGCAGCCGCGCGGCCTTCAACGGCGGTGTCGGCGAAGTCCGAAAACACGCCATCCACGCCGAGAGCGAAGAACTGCACATATTCGTTGACGGGGTTACCACCGTAGCTGGCCGAAAGCGTTCCACGCTCGTTGCGGAAGGTGTAGGCGTGCACGAACAAACCTGCGGCGTGGGCCTGGGCGATCAGGTCTGTCGGGGCGGTGGCCGGCTTGTCGGCATCGTTGACAGAGCCGTCGCCATTGACGTCGTCGGCCTTCTTGTCGCCATTGGCATCTTCGCCCTTCACGCTGACGATATAGCGCTTCCAGGGCCCGATCCCGTCGGCGTAGGTTTTGATCTCGGCGAGATTGATGGGCTTGACGAGGTCGCCGAAGCCGCGCGAATCGCCAATTACGGCAAAGTCAAACGGCTTGTCGTAAGGCGCGGCGTAAGTTAGTGAGCCATCAAAGGCCACGTCATCGGCATCGATGAGTTGCACCAGCCGAACTTTGGTGCGGGTCCGCAGGTACTTCAAGTTAGCAACTTCGAAGGACTGAATGATGACCGGCGAGGTCTTTTGCGTCAGGCCGTAGCGGTCCAGTATCTTCAGCAGGTTTTCTTCGAGCGGGAGTCCGCTGACAAAGTGGAACGTGGGGTGCTTGGTCTCCGGATAGATACCGATGCTGCGGCCACGGGCGAGCGACTCGCGCTGCGTGAGTTCGATGACCTCTTCCAGCGTGGGTATTTCGAAGAGGTTGTTAAAGTCCTGCTTGCGATCGGCTCGCGGCTGAATGGCGCGCATCCGCTTGATTTCTTCCAGCGTAAAGTCGCCCGCCCAGAAGCCGGTGATCGTGTCGCCATCGAGCTTCCTGGTGGACTTGCGCGCGGCGAACTCGGGCATTTTGGAAACGTAGGTGGTGGCGTCCAGCAGTGGTTCGTGGCGGGCAATGAGGCGTCCATCTTTGGTGGAAACCAAGTCAGGCTCAACAAAGTCCGCGCCTAGCTCGATAGCCCGGCGGTAGCCTTCGATGGTGTGTTCCGGAAGATAGCCGGCTGCGCCGCGGTGCCCGATTACAAGGGGCGGGCGACCGTCAAGGGTGCGCCACCGGCCGGACTGGCCGGGTAACAGGCTGGCAAAGAGGAGGCCGAGGGCAAAGCCGAATTGTGGTGAAAGCCGCATTTTGAGAACTCCTTAGTGGGCAGTGTGAAGTTTTCAAGGTTAGCGGGCGAAAATATCAGCTCGATGAAATTCCGGTGACGATCAGGCGAGAACCTTTTTTACGACGTTGCCGCGCACGCCGGTGAGCCGCTGGTTCATGCCCTGATAGAAGTAAGTCAACCTCGTATGATCGAGCCCCATCAAATGCAGTACCGTGGCATGGAGATCAGACACGTGGCAGCGGTCTTCGATGGCCTCAAATCCAATCTCATCGGTCAGGCCCACCGCCTGTCCGCCCTTGACGCCCGCGCCGGCGAGTCACATCCCGTCCAGTAATGGTTCGTGACGAGCAATGAGGCGTCCGTCTGTGGTGGAGACCAAGTGCAGCCCCACAAGGTCCGCACCTAACTCGATAGCACGGCGATGGCCTTCGATGGTTTGTTCTGGAAGATAGCCGGCAGCGCCGCAGTGCCAGATTACGATGGGAGCGCGACCGTCACGGATACGCCACCGGCAGGACTTGCCCGGTAGCAAGTTGGCAAAGAGGAGGCCGAGGGCAAAGCCGGGTCGTAAGCAAAGTCGCATTTGAGAACTCGTTCGTGGGCAGTGTGAAGTTCTCAGCGTGAAGAGACGAAATTATCAGCTGGATGAAATTCCGGTGACGATTTGCAAACATCTACTGCTGCGACGTTTTCGGAATCGGGCGGGCGGAGTTGGTCGGAGCTTCGTGGCGCCCCGAGTGTTTCAAGTCGGCCATTACAACGGCCAGAAACCCATTCGGGTACCGTGAGTGATTGGCAGCAAATCGCACCGAGTGTTCCCCGTGGGATCGGTCTCCGGTTGAGCACTCGGGCTTTTATGTTGTAGGAGGTCGACATGTCGAAGGACGGTTTCGCTCTGAGGTATCAAGAATTGTATGCGGACGGCCAGAGACTGTTGCACGACCTCGGCGATTCTCCAGTCGTCGGTGCATCCCGCGAGGACTATATAGCGTGGATGCTATCGGCTATGAACTGGCTCGAAGTCGTCCTCCCTGAGAGCAGCCGCTACAGGCAAGAAGCAAAACGGTCACTACCCTCGCTCCACTCCACCATTTTCTCATCAGTCTTTGCGACCTTCTTCGGGATATTTAAGTCGGCGGGCGCCGAATGGTCACGAGGCCTTCTTAATACACTGGAACTCCATTTCGTTGGACTTTGCTTCGAGGCCTTTCTGAAGCAGGCCAGCCAATCTCTCGAGAAGGGTAGGCGGGTCGAGGCAGCCATCCTTGCCAGCGCGGTCCTGGAGGACACCGTGAAGAGATTGTGCAGAAAGCATGGCATCGACGTGACGAACAAGCCGCTGGAGCCTTTACTCAATGCCCTGAAGTCTGGCGGCGTGATCAGGACGTTCGCAAGATGATCGAAGAGTCGGAAGAGCTTCTAGAAACGCATTTCGAATCGGCACAAATCACAGATAGGACGTCGGCGGGCTGAAGATGTCACATTGGATCAGGCGAGAACCTTTTTTACGACGTTGCCGCGCACGCCGGTGAGCCGCTGGTTCATGCCCTGATAGAAGTAAGTCAACCTCGTATGATCGAGGCCCATCAGGTGGAGGACCGTGGCATGGAGATCAGACACGTGGCAGCGGTCTTCGATGGCCTCAAATCCAATCTCATCGGTCAGGCCCACCGCCTGGCCGCCTTTGACGCCCGCACCGGCGAGCCACATCGAGAAGCCATGCCAGTTGTGATCGCGGCCCGGCTTGCCGACGCCTTCGCTGGTGGGCGTGCGGCCAAATTCCCCGCCCCAGATGACGAGCGTGTCGTCCCACAGGCCGGTGCGTTTGAGATCGGTGAGGAGCGCGGCGATGGGCTGGTCCGTCTCGCCGGCGTGTAGCGTGTGATTGGTGATGCAGTCGTTATGCCCGTCCCACGTGTCTTCGATATGACCGCCGCCGGAGTAGAGTTGCACGAAGCGCACGCCGCGTTCGAGCAGACGGCGGGTGATGAGGCATTTCTTGCCGAAGTCCGCGGTGAGCTTGTTGTGGACGCCGTACATCTCGAGCGTCTGCGGGCTCTCGCGCGCCAGATCCACAGTGTCCGCGGCGGCGGTCTGCATGCGATAGGCCAGTTCGTAGGAGTGAATGCGGGCGGCGAGATCGCCATCGCCACCTCGCGCGCTGGCGTGGCGCTGATTGAGCGAGTTGAGTAGATCGAGCGCGTGGCGCTGGGTCTGGCTGGTGGCGCCGGCGGGCGTAGACAGATCGAGCAACGGCGCACCGGTGGCGCGGAACAGCGTGCCTTGATAGGCCGCTGGCATGTAGCCGGCCGTCCAGTTTGAGGCGCCGCTGATGGGGCCGCCGCGCGGATCGGTCATAACCACGAACGACGGCAGGTTCTCGTTTTCGGTGCCCAGGCCGTAGCTCATCCATGTACCCATACATGGCTTGCCGATCAGCACGTTGCCCGTGTTCATCTGCAGGCAGCCGGAGGCGTGAGCCGCTGTGTCTGTGTACATGCTGCGGATCACGCACAGATCATCGGAGAACTTACTGGTGTGCGGAAACAGGCTACTGATCTCGAGCCCACTCTGCCCGTGCTTGCGGAACTCAAACGGGCTCTTCATGAGATAGCCGACCGCGCGCCCATTGGACCCGACGGTTAACGGCCCCTTGTAAGCCGAGCCATCGAACCTTGCCAGCGCCGGCTTGTGATCGAACGTGTCAATCTGACTGGGCGCTCCGTTCATGAACAGGAACACGCAACGTTTGGCCTTGGCGGCGAAATGCGCAACCTTGGCTGCCAACGGACTCTTGGCTTCGGCGGCGAAAGCGCCAGTGCGCGAGAGCAGGTCCATCACGGCGAGGCCCGCAAAGCCAGAGGCTCCGTTCCACAACAATTCCCGGCGGTTAGTCGACATAGACAAACTCATTCATATTGAAAATCACCCTGGCCAGTTGTTCCATTGCCCGCAAGGTTGCGTTGCCCGGATCGGCCTCCCGAACGGACGCTTCTTCCTTCTCCAGGAAGGTCAAAGTCTCCCGTAACTCGGCTGGTTCGGCCGGCCTTGCAAAGGCCAAGCGGTAGGCGAGTGTAACCTGGGCGCGACGGTCCGGACCAGCTTCAGCGCGGAGGCGGGCCGCCAAGTAACGGGCCTGTTGGTTGACGAAGTCGCCATTAAACAACGTGAGCGCTTGTGTGGGAACGCTGGTGGTCATGCGCTGGGCCGAGGAGCGGGCGGTGTCACAGAGGTCCAGCATTTCCAGCATCGGCAGAATCAGCGAGCGCTTCACAAACACGTAGATGCTTCGGCGCGAGGCATCTTCCTCAGACGACGCTTTCCAGATCTTGTCGGGATCAGAGGAGCCTTCGAGAGCCTGCGGCTGGACGGCGGGGAAGACGCTGGGACCATACATCGCGGGGTTCAGGCGGCCGCTGACGGCGAGAATGGAGTCTCGAATCGCTTCGGCTTCGAGGCGCTTGTATGGCGCTCTCCAGAACAGGCGATTTTCCGGATCCTGCGCCAGATACTCAGGCACCGCTTGCTTGGACATGCGCCACGTATTGGAGCTGAGAATCAGACGGTGCAGTTTTTTGAGACTCCAGCCGTTGTCGACAAGCCAGTTGGCGAGCCAGTCGAGTAACTCAGGATGCGTAGGGCGCTGGCCCATCAGGCCGAAGTCAGAAGGCGTTCGCACGAGGCCTTCGCCGAAATGCCACATCCAGACGCGATTGACGATCACGCGCGCGGTGAGCGGGTTGCGGTCTTCGGCAATCCAGTTGGCGAGTGTCAGCCGACGCCGGCTGGTGCGCGCAGGCGGCAGGAAGGCAGGCGCCTCCGGCTTACTCAGGATCGCGGGGATCGCGGGCGCGACTTCCTGACCCAGGGCACCCGGCTTGCCCCTCAGTAACACGTGGGCCGGTGGCGGATTCGGTTTCAACTCTTCCATGAAGTAGCCACGCGGCAGGTCTGGCGTCTCGCGTTTCGTCTCGGCAATCTGGAGTTCGATCGAGGTTACTTGCCGTTTGGTTTCGGCGGGAATCGCGTCTTCCCAATTTTTCTCCTTGGTCTTGAACGGCTCCTTGAGCTTGGCGATGGCGGCGGTGAGCGGAGCAATGCGAGCGTCGCGGGCTTGCTGGCGCTCTAGCTCGGCGAGCGTGCCAATCGGGCGGTCTAACTCAGTGCGCCCGTTGCGCGGCCGCTCAAGACCCTGCAGGATCGCGATCATCGAGTAATAGTCCGCCGCAGTCAGGGGTTCGAACTTATGGTTGTGGCAACGGGCGCAGGCCAGCGTGAGACCGAGGAAGGACTGCGAGGTGGTGGCCAGCATGTCGTCAAGCTGGTCGTAGCGATCGGTGGGTGGGTCAGATGGTTCGTCGTCCCACGGGCCGAGGCGATGGTAGCCGGAAGCAATAAGCGTGGCCGGGGTGGGCTCATCTAATTCGTCGCCGGCCAGTTGCTCAATGATGAACCGGTTGAAGGGCTTGTCCTGTTCAAAGCTCTGAATGACATAGTCTCTGAACTTCCAGACCTG
>JAYTKJ010000554.1:0-2991 GCA_043730365.1 Acidobacteriota bacterium
AATCTTCTACCCGCGTCCCACCAGAGGCATCTGCGTGGCCATCACCGTGATGGTGAGCACGTTGGCGTCAAGCGGGAGGTTGGCCATATAGAGGATGGCGTCGGCCACGTGGCGCACGTCCATACGCGCCTCTACCATCGTGGAGCCATTGGCTTGCGCTACGCCTTGCGCCATGCGCGCCGTCATCTCGGTCGCCGCGTTGCCGATGTCGATCTGGCCGCAGGCGATGTCAAAGGGGCGGCCGTCCAAGGCGATGCTCTTGGTGAGCCCGGTAATCGCGTGTTTGGTGGCGGTATACGGCGCCGAGTTGGGGCGCGGAGTCTGCGCCGAGATGGACCCGTTGTTAATGATGCGCCCGCCCCGCGGCGACTGCGCCTTCATCATGCGGATCGCCTCCTGGGCGCACAGAAACGGGCCCGTGAGATTGACGGCCACCACCGCGCTCCACTGCTCGTAGGTGAGATTTTCCATCGGCACACCCGGCGCGCCAGATCCAGCGTTATTGAACAGCACGTCCAGGCGGCCAAACTGTTCCTGGACTGCCGCGAAGAGCTTCTTCACGCTATCCGGTTGACCAACGTCGGCGGCTACGGCGATCATGCGCCCTCCGCCGGGGGCCGCCTTCGCGACTGTCTTCTCCAGTTCGGCGAGGCGGCGTCCCGTCACGGCGACGTCATACCCCGCACCCTGCAACGCGAGCGCCGACGCGCGCCCGATCCCACTGCCGCCACCGGTGACCAATGCTGTTTTTGCCATAGCTTGTGAAGGCTTCAGTCTCTCACGAAGGCTACAATGAAAAGTTCGTGAGTACCCGCGAGTTCTACGTTCCCCCGATTGACCCCAGTCAGATTCCGCCGCCCAGCCGCGAAGTTTACGCCGTGATGGGCGAGGCCAACATCTTTTTGATGTTGGCCGACTTCTACGCCGCGCTTGAGCAATCTTCTATTCGCGCGATGTTCCCGCCCAACATGCGCGAAGCGTCCGAGAAGTCCGCCGCGTTCTTTGTAAGTCTGCTCGGAGGCCCGCCGCTCTATCAGCAGCGGCACGGCAATCCGATGATGCGCGCCCGGCACGCCAAGTTCATGATCGATCCGGCGGCGCGCCATGTCTGGCTCGATTGCTTCGAGGCGGTGCTGGCCGACGCGCCCGCTCGCTACGCGTTTCCAGCCGAACATCTGGAGAGTTTCAAAGCCTTCCTGCGCGGATTCTCCATGTGGATGGTGAACACCGCGCCGCCTGGCAGCCCTTAGAACAGCACCCTCAGCACGACCTCTGTTTGCCGGCTCAGGTTCGCCTGACTGCCGATCTGCCCAAAATTGGCCACGCCCACCGTCGTCGCCGGGCCGCCAAACACCGGATGATTGAGTAAGTTGAACGACGAGGCGCGCAGGTTCACCTTCACCCGCTCGGTGACGGCGAACTGCTTGGTCAGCGTCAGGTTGTAGTTATTCATACCCGGACTACGCAGCCATCCGACGCGCGGCCCGATGTTGCCGAACGTGAAGTCAGCCGGCTGCGCAAACGCGCGCGGATTGAAGTACCGGTTCAAGCGGCTGGTGATGTTGCCCGAGACGCCATCGTTGGGGTCACCCACCAAGTTCGCCCGCTGCCCGCCCGCACCGGCCAGAAACAACGTATTCTGCGCCACGCCAAAGCTCAGCGGGAAGCCGGACTGGAACGTGTTGAACGCCGACAGCGTCCACTGGCCGAGCGCCAAGTCGAGGGCCTTGGACGAATTGCCCAGCAGCCGCTTGCCTTTGCCTATCGGCATGTCCCATGAAGCCGTTACTGTCAGGCGCTGGGGCACGTCGAAGGCCATCGGCGCGCGCTCAATCCGCCGGTTGTAGTTGTTCTGATACGGCCCCAGATCGCCCATGTTCTTGGACCACGTGTAGGAGATCAGCGTGGACAACCCGTGCCAGAGACGCTGCTCGAACTTGGCCTGCAAGGAGTGATAGACGCTGTTTCCCAGCGTGGGCAAGTTACGAGAGATGTTCTGATACTGCGGATAGGGGCGGAGTAACTGCTGGCGCTGCACGGTCCGGCCCGCCAGTGCGCCGATGGTGATTTGGCCAAAGAAGGGATTGGGCACCACATCCAGCAGCGCGCGGCCCTGCGAAAGACTCTCTACCGGCACCTGGTTGATGTTTTCCGAGATGTTATTGCCGATCGCCACTTCGCTGGTCAGATTGATGCCGCGGCTGCCGATATACCCAACCTGCAACAGAGATTTGGAGAAGACCTCTTTCTGGATGTTGAGATTCCAGGTGTGAACCTTGGGCGTCACGTCGCCGGGCTCAAAGAACGAGATGCCCTGGCCAACCAGCGTGCGCAATCCTTGCGATGCACCCACGGCTGGTACGAGGCCGGTCGGGAACGGGTTACTCAGACGGTCCTTGGGGACGATGCCATCCTCGGACGTAACCATGTTCGTGGTAGTGGAGAAGCCCACCGGATCCACTGAGCCCACCACCGGCACATAGTGCAACGCATAGCCGCCGCGGACGACGGTCTTGGGCGTCAAGGAGTAAGCGAAGCCGATGCGCGGGGCGAAGTTGTTACGGTCCGGGGCATACAAGCCGCGCGGTTGCCCATCGCGCCCGGCGTAGACCAGGCCGCCGCGCAGATTGAAGCCCGGCACCTGCAGCGGGCTCTGCGCGGCCCGACTAAATCCGCGCGTGGTGCGGTCATAGCGCTCCGTGCGGGGCGTTTCGTACTCGTAGCGCAGCCCAAGGTTGAAGGTGAGCTTCGGTGTCATGCGGTAGTCGTCCTGGACGAAGAAGCCCGTGTACTTGTTAAGGATCGATACGCCATTGTTGGAGTCGAGCGAACCGGAGCCGAGGCCCAGCAGGAACGAAGCCATCGGAAATCCGGTGTTGGCCGTGGGCGTGGCCGCATTCGGGCCATTGCTCCAGGCGTTGGCGTAGGAGAACGAACCACTGGGATTCAGATTGCGGAAGAAGTTTCCGTAGAGTAACCGCAGGTCGGTCC
>JAYTKJ010000555.1:0-6037 GCA_043730365.1 Acidobacteriota bacterium
CTCTACGACGGCGCGACGCATATTCCACTGGCTACACTGCCGGGCATGCGTGACCGTACGATTACCGTCAACTCGATGAGCAAGACTTTTTCAGTGACCGGGTGGCGCGTGGGTTGGATTGTCGCGGCGCCGGATTTGGCGGACTCGATTCGTAAGGTGCATGACTTTCTGACTGTCAACTCGCCCGCACCGATGCAGCAGGCCGCCGTGATGGCGCTGGGGCTGGGCGACGCGTTCTTCACTGATTTATCAAGCCACTATCGTGCGCGCCGCGACCTGCTCTTCGACGCGCTGGCTGGCTCGGGGTTTGCGCCGTTCCAACCGCGTGGCGCCTACTACATCATGGCCGACGTGCGAGGCTTTGGGTTTGCCGACGATATGGCCTTCACGCGGGATCTGATGGAGCGGGGCGGGGTCGCATGTGTACCGGGGTCAAGCTTCTTTGAAGATCCGCGGGACGGCGCGCACTTGGTGCGATTCTGTTTCTGCAAGAAGCCGGAGACGCTGGCCGAGGCCGGTCGGCGGCTGAGCGAGTACGCGGCGATGAGCCGGTAGAAATGAAAAAGACGGAGCCCGCAGGCCCCGCCTCTTTCTCTCGTCTGTCTTTTGATCGCGACGACTAGAAGATGAACTTCAGCAACAACCGGCCGCTGAAACCGGGGTTGAAGAGGTCTGACTGACCGAAGAGTGGCGACAACGCCAATCCCTTCGCGAAGTCAGGTGTGGCCTTGATCAAGGCATTGTAGTCATAGCCTTTGGCCAGATCTACTTCGCTAAGATCGATTTCGGCGCTCTGGATGCCGCGATTGAGTTCGCTCCACTTGTGCCGCGAAGTCTTCTGATTGAACAGATTGTTCGCATTGAACTCCAGGCGGATCCTCTTGCCCTCAGCCACCTTGAACTCATGGCCGACAATCAGGTTGGTGTAGTTGAGGAACGCCGTGCGGCCCAGATCGCCGCGTCCGTTGACGAACGGCTGGGTTCCGTTGACTGTGTTGACCAGCGTCGTCAGCGGAGTGCCCGACGCCCCGTAGAAGGAGACGCCCAGGTCCGTAGCTTGGCCTGCGCGCCAAGTGAATGTCCGCGAACCGTACAGCTTGATCGCGTGCGGGCGATCGGTGGCCAAGCGGCCCTGCGGATTGAGTCCACCCTTGGAATCCCAAAGCAGTTCGTCGATATCCCATGAACGGTTTGCGTTGCCGCCGGGGCGTGAATTCTGGCCGAGGGCTTCCTGTGCCCCGCCATAGATCCCACTTCCGTCAGCGCCGGTGCGGATTTCGTCGGAGTTTGCCAAGCCCGAGTAGTTGCCGTAGAGACGGCTATACACGTAGCTCGCCACGCCAAACCACGCACCTTGACGCTTGGTGAGTTGGAACTCGGCGGCGTCGTAAGTCCGGGTCGCTTTGGGCGTCGGGAAGGGCTTGGTGGCTCCGGACGTCGGAGTCTGCAGCGCGCCGCCTTCGCCGGGATTGGCGTAGTAGTATTCTTCGTTGCCGTTCACGAGCACACCAAGGTCCTCAATCGTCCGGATCAGTTTGTTGTGAACCCACGAGGCGCGAAGCACCATGCCGGTGCCAATGCGGAATTCGGTGCCGAGGTTGATGTTATCGCTGCCCATCGGCTTGATCTTCGGGTCAATCGTGTCAAAGCCCGGGACGCGCGAGTCACGGTACGCATTGGGTTGGGCGGGGTTCCAAAGCGGAGCGCCCGGACGATTCGTGCTGGTCAGTGAGAATACATCGGTGGTGTCCAATGCGTAGTAGCGGCGCCGGTAGTAGTCTCCACCAAATGTGCCGCGCGCCAATTCATACTTCACCCAATCGTAGTAGCGGCCCCAACTGCCATAGACCTTCATCCTGCCGTCCCCGAACACGTCATAGGAGGCGCCCAGGCGAGGAGCAAACTTGTCACCCCAGCCAAACTTGAAAGCGGTGTCTTTGATGCTGCGTTGGAACGACGGCACGGTCTCGCTCTCGAAACGGAAACCGAGGTTGATCGTCAGGCGAGGAATGATGCGCCAGTTATCCTGAAAATAGAAGTTCCCCAGGTTGGCGCTGGTGGTGCCTTCGGTGCCGAACTCCCGATACTCGTAATATCCGTACGTGCCGCGTTGGTTGCGGGGCGTGCCAGGCACCAGCGAATTGAAGGGGCGATCCCAATAGACATCAATGCGGCCGCCGGTGGGGTAGCCGGTGAAAACGCGGTTCACAATTTTCTGATTGCCGACGCCAATCTTCAGATCGTGGCTGCCCGCCGCGCGGAAGTACTTGGCGAAGTCTCCTTGAATGTAGGTGCGCGCGGCGATATCGTAATACGACTTGTTGATCACGGGCGTGTTGTTGAAATTCGTGGGCTGCCGTAAGGCGGCTGGGATCTCGAACGGCAGATTCGTCGCCGGGGTCAGGTAGGTGACTGGGGTGATATCAGGAATGCCCGTATCCTTGTAGTTGTCCCAGAACCGCCCACCCTTAATCGACAACAGCGTCGTTGGCGTCGCCATCCAAGTCAAATCGAGACCATAGTTGGCCTGCGGCTGGAAGTATCCAATCGTCTTGTTCACCTGGCTGGCGGCCTTGGAGGCGACGCTGCAATTGGCGCACTCGCCGTTGTAGCCGGCCAAACGGCCGGTGCTAGAAGTGGGCGTCCACAGGAAGAAGGCGTTGCTGCGCAGCTTCTTCGTGATGTCGAACGAGAGCTTCTCAAACGCCATGTTATTGAGCGATTTCTGATTGATGACGTCAGGGTCTTTGCCGTTGGCGAACTTGTAGTTGTTGTCCCGGCGGCCCCAACGCGGCGAAGCGGTGCTCAGGAAATGCAGCCGGTCTTTGATGAAGTAGCCGCCTCGCGTGTAACCGAACTCATGCTGGTCGTTCTTCTGCTTCTCATCCTGCCAATACTTGGTGGTGATCTGGTCGGTCGGGCTTAGCAGCCGCCGCTGCACGGGCGAGGCGCATTCAGCTTGTTGCCTGACAGATAGTAGTGAACATCGCCGTGGAAAGCGTTGCCGCCGGACTTGGTCACCGCGCTGATGACGCCTCCCATGGCGCCGCCGTACTCAGCCGAAATGCCGCCCGTCTTGATTTGTACTTCCTGGAGGATTTCGAACGCCGCATCCTGGCGCGACTGGCCGTTAACGAGGCTCGTGGTTGAAATGCCGTCTACCCTAAAGTTGTTTTCGGCGCCGCTCGCCCCATTCACTTGAATCCCACCCTCCACTGCGCCGGAATTCACGGAGGTGGAGAGCATGGCGAGGTTCTGGAAGCTGCGCGCCTTGGGCAGTTTGTCGAACTGCTCGGCCGAAATGTTGTTGGCCATCGTGCTGTTGGTGGTGTCGATCAGCGGTGGAGCTTCGCTTACCACGACGGTCTGCTCGGCGGCGGCGATAGACAGAGGAGCGTTGACCCGCAGCGTCTTGCCTAGCGGAAGCAGTATTTCGGAGACCGTCGATTTGGTGAAGCCCTTGGCATCGAACTTGATGCTGTAGGTGCCAGGATCCAAGTTGCGGAACAAGTATTCGCCGTTTGAGCCAGTCTGCGTTTCCAAAACTCGCGCCGTTACCTTGTTGACAATGGTGACTTGCGCGTTCGGAATCGATGACCCGCTTGGGTCAGTGACCGTTCCGAGGATTTCCCCAAAACGCTCTTGGGCTATCGAGATCACCGGCACTGTAAGTACCCAGGCGACGGAAGCGAGGATCGCGGTAGCGTTCCTGCGTGTGGTTGTCATAGAGTTCTCCCATATTCTTTTAGGCTATTGCCCAGCCCAAGAAGTCCGCCTTGTGGGCAAACCCCTTCAACCAGCTGAAGCTTGACGCAACAAAACTGGTTGCCGCCTGGCAAAACCAAAATTTTATGTGGATTGAACGTGCCGTCTGGTTACTACAACAGCAATTCTCCCCAACTCCCCAACCACTGACCACCAAACTAGCACTTTCGTAATGAAACCGCCATAGGGTTGATCTACCAGAACATGAACAAAACGTCATCTATCGCTAGACGACCTGCCGCACGATAAACTAGAAGAGGCTTCCCCCAATCCAGATGAACAACGCACAGACCCGGCGCCAGGCGCTGCTTGACGCCCTCGAACATCGAATTCTAGTCATTGACGGCTCCATGGGCGCTCTGCTTCAACAGCGCTGCACAATTGAGGACTATGGCGGCTCGCAGTACGAGAATTCGCCGGAGATGGTGCTACTAACGCGCCCGGACATTATCGAGGGCGTGCACCGCTCCTATCTCGAGGCCGGGGCCGAGATCATCGAGACCGATACTTTTAATGCGACACCGGTTGGCATGGCCGATTACGGATTGGTTCATCGCGTAGATGAGATCAACATCGCCGCCGCCGCGTTGGCTCGTAAAGCCGCTGACGAATTCACCACGTCGACGGGCAAACAGCGATGGGTGGCAGGATCGATCGGGCCCACCACCAAGTCGATTTCCATCACCGGCGGCGTGACGTTTGCCGAACTGCGCGACGGCTACTATCAACAGTCAAAGGGATTGATGGAGGGCGGGGCAGACCTGCTGTTGCTGGAGACGTGCAACGACACTCGGTCGGTCAAAGCCGGTATCGTCGGCATCCAGCGATTGAGCCGGGAACTGGGCTACTCCGTACCTCTGATGATTTCAGGCACCATCGAGACGATGGGTACTATGCTCGCCGGCCAACGCATCGACGCGTTCTGGACCTCCATCGCGCACGCCGACATTATCAGCGTCGGCTTGAACTGCGGCACGGGCCCGGAGTTCATGATGGACCACCTGCGCACACTGAACGACCTGGCGCACACCTGCATTTCCTGCTACCCGAACGCCGGGCTGCCCAACGAGGAAGGGAAGTTTGACGAAACCCCGGCGTCCCTGGCCGCGCAGATGCAGCGCTTCATCGACAACGGGTGGCTCAACTTCGTGGGAGGCTGCTGCGGCACCACGCCCGAGCATATCGCGGCGATCGCCAAGATGGCCGAGGGCCGCCCGCCCCGCCCCCGCATGGCCCGGCAGCATCGCACCTATTTCTCCGGCATCGAGTTTGTCGAAGCGGAAGATTCCAATCGCCCGCTGATTGTCGGCGAGCGAACCAACGTCATCGGTTCGCGCCTGTTCAAGAACCTGATCAATGAAGAGAAGTGGGAAGAGGCCAGCGAAGTGGCCCGGCGTCAGGTGCGCAACGGCGCCCACATTATCGATATCTGTCTCCAGCAGAGTGAGCGCGAAGAGTCGCTGGACATTCCGCTGTTCTACGACAAGGTCATTCGCAAGGTCCAGGCGCCGATTATGATCGACACGACGGATCCGAAGACCGTCGAGCTCTCGCTCACATATTGCCAGGGCAAGAGCATTATCAATTCGATCAATCTGGAAGATGGCGAGGAGAAATTCGAGCTGCTGTGCCCGATCGCGCGATCCTATGGCGCGGCGCTGGTGGTGGGCTGTATTGACGAGGACAAGCTCCAGGCCCAAGCCTTCACGCGCGAGCGAAAGCTGGCGATCGCCGAACGGTCCTATCAACTATTAACCGATAAATACGGGATCCCCGCCGAGGACATCATTTTCGATCCGCTGGTGTTCCCGTGTGCGACGGGCGATGAAAACTATATCGGCGGCGCGGTGGAGACGATCGAAGGCCTGCGCCTGATCAAGGAGAAGATCCCGTACGCCAAGACCGTTCTTGGTGTCTCCAACATCTCCTTTGGATTGCCACCGGCTGCGCGCGAAGTAGTCAACTCGGTTTTCCTTTATTACTGCACCAAGGCGGGTCTGGACCTTGCCATTGTCAACGCCGAGAAGCTCGAGCGTTTCGCCTCACTGCCTCCGGTCGAGCGGCAACTGGCGGAGAACCTCTTGTTCAACCGCCCCGTCGCCGGCGAACCGGAGGATTGGCGTCAGCAGTCCAAGGAGCAGAAGGCGGCGATCAATCAGCATCACATCGCGGCCATCGCCGAGTACTTCCGCGGCGCGGCCGTCAGAGTGAAGAAGAAAGCGGCTGATCTGCCGCTGGACGAGCGTCTGGCCAACTACATCCTGGAAGGCAC
>JAYTKJ010000556.1:0-3368 GCA_043730365.1 Acidobacteriota bacterium
TGATCTCGGCGTGATGGGGGAACGTCCCTCGCATCGCGAACTGCTGGACACGCTGGCCGCACAGTTTGTAGAAGAAGGTTGGAGCATGAAGAAGATGCATAAGCGCATCATGCTCTCGTCGGCCTGGCAGCAATCGTCGGCTTGGCGCGAAGACGCCGGCGCGGTCGATGCCGACAACAAGCTGATGTGGCGTTACAATCGCCGGCGCCTCGAAGGCGAGATCATTCGTGACTCGATGCTGGAGGTGGCAGGCGTGTTGAACCCCAAGATGTACGGGCCCGGGGTGTTCCCGCCGCTGCCTCCTGGTATGACCACGCGGGGCGGCTGGAAGAACAACGAAGCCGAGCCCGAGACGCTACGCCGGAGCCTCTACACCTTTGTGCGGCGCAACACGCGCTATCCGATGTTTGAGACGTTCGACATGCCGGACACGCACGAAAGTTGCGCGCGCCGTAACAATACGATTTCGTCGACGCAGGCGCTTGAACTGCTCAACAATGAGCTGGTGGTGGGCTGGGCGCGGGCGCTCGCCGAAAAGGTGCATAACGACAGCGGACTGACGCCGGTCGCGCAGATTGAACGCACGTGGCGCCTGGTATATTCGCGAGTTCCTTCGACCAAGGAGACGCAGGCGGCTACAGCGTTCCTGGATAAGCAGACCCGGATCGCCGGTGACCGGCAGGCGGCGTTTGCCGACCTCTGCCACATGCTGCTCAACTCGAACGAATTCGTCTATATCAACTAGCACCCGGTCAAAGGAGGCCCCAGATGTCCACCCCGATCGCCCATCACTGGCCGGTGCGCACGCGCCGCGAATTCTTCCGCAACGCCGGCAGCGGGCTGGCTTCGATGGCGCTTGCCAATCTGTTGGCCGAGGATCGCGCCCAGGCTGCGCCGGCTTCCCGCGACTGGCTGGGAGCGCGCGCCGGACATCATGCGCCCAAGGCCAAGAACGTCATCTGGCTCTTCATGGAAGGCGGGCCCAGCCACGTCGATCTGTTTGACCCCAAGCCGAAGCTGAACGAGTTGCATGGCCAGCCGATGCCTGCCTCCTTCGGCAAGCTCATCACGGCCATGGGCACAGCCAATAACTCCATTATGGGCTCGCCGCGCAAGTGGAAGCAGCATGGCCAGGCCGGCACCTGGGTGAGCGACTGGTATCCGCACATTGCCAATCACGTGGATGACATCGCCGTGCTGCGTTCGTGCTGGGCCAACGGGCTCAATCACGTCGGCTCGGTCTGCCAGATGAACACGGGCGACATTCTGGCCGGGCGACCGTCCATGGGCGCCTGGGTGACGTATGGCTTGGGCTCGAGCAATCGAAATCTGCCCACGTTCGTGACGCTGCTGGATGACCGGGAGCCGGTGGGCGGCCCCAAGAACTGGTCCAGCGGATTCCTCCCGGCCGTCTACCAAGGAACGCAATTCCGTCAAGGCGACACGCCGATTCTCCATCTGATCTCACCCAAAGGCGTCACCACCGAACGCCAGCGCAGCAAGCTGGATTTTCTCAAGGAACTGAATGAGCGGTGGGGCGCCGACAAGTCCGACGATTTCGAACTCGATGCCCGCACGCAAAGCTATGAGCTGGCATACAAGATGCAGGCTGACGCGCCGGAAGCGGTGGATCTGTCCAGGGAGTCGGCGGCCACCAAAGCTCTCTACGGCATGGATGACCCTGACCTGCGCTCGTTCGGCTCCAACTGCCTGATGGCTCGCCGGCTGGTGGAACGCGGCGTCCGTTTCGTCGAACTCTATTGCGGCTCCGGCAGCGGCTGGGATGCCCACGCCAACATCGAGGCCAATCACGGTAAGTGGTGCAAGGTGTCCGATCAGCCGATCGCCGGCCTGCTCACCGATTTGAAGCAGCGCGGCCTACTCGATTCAACGCTCGTTGTCTGGGGCGGCGAATTCGGCCGCACGCCTTTCAACGAAAAAGGCAACGGGCGCGATCACAACCCCTGGGGCTTCTCGATGTGGTTTGCCGGCGGCGGCGTCAAAGGCGGCCAGTCGATCGGCACCACCGACGAGATTGGCCTGCGGGCCGTTGAGCGGCCCAGCCACGTGCATGACATCCACGCCTCGATCCTGCATCTGATGGGGCTCGACCACTTGCGTCTGACCTATCAGCACAACGGCCGCGCCGAACGCCCGACGATCGTCGGCGGCACGCTGATTGACCAACTCTGGACCTAGCTGATCACATACTCGAAAATAGAGGTGCTATGAGCCGCGTTGACCAATTGGAAGAGCAAATTGCTGCCTTGGACCCAGATGAGTTGCGGATCTTGCGCGAGTGGTTTGCACGCTTTGACGCCGATGATTGGGATCGCCACATCGCCTCCGATGTCAAGCGCGGCAGGCTAGCGCGACTCGCCGAGCACGCCCTGCGCGATCATGAGGCTGGCCGCTCGACGGAATTGTGAAGCATCGCGCCGCGCCTAGGTTCTGGGAGTGCTATCGCCGATTACCTTCTGAAATACAGCGGACTGCTGATCGCGCGTTTGAACTGTTCAAGGCTGATCCTCATCATCCCTCAATTCACCTCAAGAAGATCGATGAATACTGGTCGGCTCGAGTAGGCCTGCATCACCGTGCTCTGGCGGTCCGAGTCTCCGAACTTCCCAAGAGCGGGACTTCGGGCTAAAACTGCCGCGCGAGCATCCTCCTCGGCGGATCGCGTTGGGCGGCCACGTGGGTGAGTTTTGAGAATGCCCTTGCGAAAACCAGCTTTCCGGAGTGAGGACCGCCCAGCGTCGAGGCACCGCCAACCTCCCCAGCTAGCGTGCCCAGGCTCACCTCTATCGGACGCTTGCCTGCAATTGAAGTAACTCTAATTCTCGGGGCTCGGCCACACCGCGATCACAATCAAATCCGACTCTACGTCTGTCCCGAGGTTGCCGACCAAGGTAACGCCAATGCTGCGAAACAGATGCTGGATGAAGCCCGCGACCTTATTGTCCGCGGATTTTACGATCAGACCTTGCCCTTTAGGCAGCAAGCTCCCGACGATCATGTTCGGGAACATCTCCACGCTCCACCCGGTGGCCTCGAAGACGCCCTGAATGTCCTCGGCAAATCGCATCGACTCCGGCGTGTTGTTGGTAACCATAATTTTGATCCGAGACTTGGTCGGAACGCTCTTCAATTGTGGTATCAGAAGGCCTTTCTGACTCTCTGAGAGCCGCCGACCTTCCTGCTTCTTGCGGATTTCTTCAACGCCAAGTTTAATATCGTGGGTATCCGCGCGCAATTCGTCAAGTTTCATGATCACAGCGTTTGGATTAAGTTGGTTTGCGGCTATCTTGTTCAGAACCAAATGGAGTTGTTTGATGAGAATTGTGTCAAGCCCCTGGCAAGTTATG
>JAYTKJ010000557.1:0-17904 GCA_043730365.1 Acidobacteriota bacterium
CCCTCGCAGGAGAAGATGCATAGGCTGCGGAGGCGACGGGCGAAACGAGCGCTGCTCACATCGGTGCCTGGACTCTCGTAATTTTGTAACACAGTAGTATCTAGGCCTGTTCAAGCTCGAGATATCGCGTGAGGTCGAAATTGTAGCGGTAGCGTGCGAGGTTCACTTTGCGGCCGTGAATCAGTATCGGCACCGCCGCTTCGTGGCGCGACCCGTGCGTGCGCACCCTTACCTTCTTTCGAAGCTGATCCAGCTCTCCAAACACCGCGTTCTTCCCGGCCAGAATCATGACGTCTCCGATCCGGCCGGAGAGCAGGCGGAACTGACGGGCGGCCTCTCCACGCGGGTAGGCTTCTTCCACTTCCGGAGTCGTCCGCAGCAACCCGATCGCCCGTGGCGCGTCACCGGGCTGCTGGAGATAGAGGTAGTAAGTGCCACCCAGATCCTGGTGATGCACTTTGTGATTGTCGCTGATGATGGGCGCCGCCGCCGCCGCGATGCCTGCGGCCTGCAGCAGCCGGATCGGATCAAGGGCGTCCGTCTTGGCGTTCATTCCGTGGTCGGCCGTGAGGTAGAGTTCGAGCTTGGTATGATCGTCCAGCAGCTCGCCCAACATTTTGTCCAATGTGTGGAGGTGCTCGAGCGAGGGCCCTTCGTCCGCCGCGTAGGTGTGCATCATGTAGTCTGTCGTTGACAGGTAAAGCAGGTCCACGCCATCGCGCTTCAAAACGTGCCGCGCCGCCCGCAACGCCCAGTAGTTGACGGCCGCCGAGTACATACTCTCTTGCGGGCCAGCCACCGCCAGCCAGGCAGGCTCGGGCTTCTCCGCCGATACGGCGATGTCTGCGCCCTGCGAACACAGGGTCCGCACCTTGTCTTTGCTTGACACGATGGCCGTCTTCCAGCCCCGCTGCCGGGCCTTCTCCAGAATGGTGGGCCGCAAGAGAAAGCGCGGCGACTTCATCTCTTCCGCTTTGCCGGTGGCGGGATCGTAGTAGAAGTTGGTGGTGATGCCGTGTTCGTCTTGGAAAACAACCGGTGGCCAGCGACGCGTTGTTGACGTTGGTCACCGATGGAATCATCCCTTCGACGGTCTTGGCTCCGCCAGCCTGTGCGATCTTTCGCAGTACGGGCATGTCGGACCGCTCGAGATAGGCAGGGCCAAATCCATCGAAAAGCGCAACGACGATCTTCCGCCGTACCGCCGCCCGTCCCCAGCGCGCCGTCGATGCGTTGAACGCCCCGAAAAGGAAGTATCTGCGTCGCATGGGATCAAGTATGCCATTTCGACACTACGATTCGATGTCAATCCTCATGAACTCTTCATGGAACCGAGATCCCCCTGTAGTGCGCAGCCGTTACCGTCGGAGAATGCGATTCGCTGTCCTTCTATTCGGCCTCGCCGGCTTGGCTACAGCCCAAAGATCCCAGGTTGCTGGACAGGTGACTGACCCCACAGGCCAAAGCGTGGCGGGCGCCTCCGTGGTCGTCGTGAACGAAGCCACCAAGGCCCGCCGCGAGACCAGCACGAATGCAGAAGGCCTATTCACAGTGGCGGCTCTCATTCCCGGCCCCTACACGTTGCGCGTGACAAAGGAGATTCAAGGTCTCCGACCGAACCGGCGTCGTTCTGACCGTAGACACACGCAGCCGCGTGGATGTGAGGCTGGAGATCGGCGCGGTCAGCGAGTCGATCAACGTCACCGAGAACGTTGGCGTCTTGCAGGTAGAGTCGCCTGAGATCTCCACCACCATTACTCAGGACCAAGTGCAGAACCTGCCGCTCGTGCAACTCGGACGTGTGCGTGTCGCGGCGGCGTTCGTCTATCTCACAGCTGGCGTGCAGGGCAACGTGCGGATCGACGGCCAGGACAATCTCGCCGCGTCGAACCAGATCCGCGTTCACGGCAGCGGAACCTTTCAACACGAGTTCTGGGTGGACGGCCTGCCGGCGGGTCAGATGGGACAGATCGGCAATTTCAACGAAAGCGCGCCGCCGGTGGAAGCGATGCGCGAATTCAAGCTCCAGACGTCGCAGTTGGCCGCCGAGTATGGCCACAGCGCTCAGGCCGTGACTAGTTTCTCGCTCAAGAGCGGCACCAACCGATTGCATGGTTCGGCGTTCGAGTATCTGCGCAACGACAAGCTGGATGCCCGCAGTTGGTTTGCCGCCGATCGCGCCATCACACGGCAGAATGAATTCGGCGCCACGGTGGGCGGCCCGGTGTGGCTGCCGAAGTTGTACGATGGGCGAGACCGGAGCTTCTTCTTTTTCTCCTGGACCTCATCCCGCCGTCGCGGCCTCGACAACTTCAGTCGCGTGCAGATTCCGACGCCCGCCAACGTGGCCGGCGACTTTAGCAACTGGCGAAACGCGGCCGGCAATGTGATTCCGATCTACGATCCGGCCACTACCACGGCCGCCGCGTCCGGCGGATTTACGCGCGCAGCTTTTCCGGGCAACCGCATTCCGCCCGCGCGCCTGGATCCGGTAGCCACCAAAATTGCCGCGTTCTACCCCAACCCCAACGCCACCGGTTCGCTCAACTACGCGGCGTTCATTGGCGAAAAGCGCCTCGACCCAGACATTTTCACCGCGCGCGGAGACCACTCGCTGTCGGCCAACCACAAGCTGTTCTTCTCGTTCAACTCAACCGACATTCCGCGTTTCCGCATCGATACGCCGTTGCCCGATCCGCTGACTTCCGGGATTCTGCAAGGCATTACCAGCCAACTCTTTCGCCTCGGCTACGACGCCGTACTGCGGCCGAATGTGCTGAACAGCTTTATCGCGGGCGTCAATCTCTTCCGCAATCCGGTTGACCCGGTGACCGCCGAACGGGGCTGGCCCGCGCGCCTTGGTTGGACGGGCGTAACCGGTGATCGCTTCCCCGTCCTCAGCTTTGGCGACGGATACGTGGGCGCGGCCAGCGGCGGCATCAACGATAACAACGACAACGTCCACATGGTGAAGGACACCGTCTCCTGGGCGCGCGGCCGCAGCAACTGGCGGTTCGGCGGCGAGTATCGTTGGAACCATCTCAACAACCGCGCGCTGACCAACACGCAGGGCTCGCTGTCGTTCAACAATCTGGCCACAGCGCTGCCGGGCTCACCTGCCGGCTCGGGCAATTCAGTGGCGAGCTTTTTGCTGGGCGAGGTTGCCTCCGGGAACGCCCGTCTGCCTCAGGTGGCGGGCATTCGGCGCAGTTACTGGGGGTTCTTTGCCCAGAACGATTTCAAGGTCTCCAGGAAACTCACGTTCAACGCGGGTGTTCGCTGGGAGTTCATGGGCGCGCCGTATGAACAGCACGACCGTTACTCTACGCTGGACTTGACCCGTCCCAATCCGCTGGCGGGCAATCGCCCGGGCGCGCTCATCTTCGCCGGCCAAGGTCAAGGCCGTGAAGGACTCCGCAAGTTTACCAATACGAACTACACGGCCTGGGGACCGCGCGCCGGTTTCGCGTACGCGCTCAATGTCAAGACTGTACTGCGCGGCGGCTACGGGCTCTACTACGCCGACAATTACCTTACCGTATCAACTGCCGGCTTCAATCCAGAGGGCACCTTCCAGACGCTTGACAACGGCATCACCCCCGCCTTCCGCCTGCGCGACGGATTCCCGCAGAACTATCCGCGTGAACCGCGCATCAACCCTGCGCTGCTCAACGGACAGGCGGCCAACTTGGTCGAGCAAGCTTCAGCCGCCATGCCACGAACACAGAGCTGGAGCTTGGGTTTTCAGCATGACTTAGGGCGCGACCTGGTTTTAGAGATGAACTACATCGGCAATCACTCGACCCGTCAAGTGGCCGCGCAGTTGTCTAACCTAAATCAGGTCGATCCACGCTATCTGAGCCTGGGGCAGACTCTAACGCGCAACATCAACAGCGCCGAAGCGCGCGCTGCGAACATCGCCATTCCTTGGACCGGCTTCAATGGCTCGGTCGCGCAGGCTCTGCGCGCCTTTCCACAATATCTGACGATCACGTCGGACCAAGCCAAGATCGCCAACTCCATCTACCACGGCGGCGAGTTCAAGCTGCGAAAGCGTTTTACGGCGGGAGTGTCGTTCGAGGCCAACTACGTCTGGTCCAAAGTGCTGGGCCTCAACGCGCCGGGCTATCAGGGCTTCGGCGGACTCGACAATATGCTGCAGGACCACTTCAACCTGGCCGCCGAGCGCTCGCTCCTCTCCTTCGATGTGCCGCACGCCTTCGTGGCCAACTACGTCTACACACTGCCCTTGGGTAAGTCGGGCGGCTGGCGCAAGGCCGTGTTGGCCGACTGGACGATCTCTGGCGTTCATCGGTATCAATCGGGCTATCCGCTGCAGATCTCGATGAACAACTTGCTGCCGATCTTCAACCGTGTGCTGCGGCCAGACCTGGTGGCCGGCGCGAATCCGTCTTCCGGGCTGTCACTCTCGCAGTTCGACCCGGGCGCCAACAGCCGCATCACCAATGCCTCGGCATTGGCATCGCCGGTGACGGGTGGAGTTTTTCGCCTGGGGTCGATGGGCCCCACTCGCGGCGACTTGCGCCAGTTTCCCGTCCTGCAGGAAGACTTTGTACTGACGAAACGCTTCGCGGTGGCCGAGAAGGCTCGCTTCGAGATTCGGGCGCAGATGTTCAACGCCTTTGACCGGCACCGTTTCGTGAATTTTGAGCCCAACTTCTCCAGCCCGAACTTCGGCGCGACGCGGGGCACCAATCTGCCCCGGTTCATCCAACTTGGCGGGAAAGTTACGTTTTAGCCGGCCAGCCCCCGGGAACTCATCGTCCTGCAACAAAGCACTGTTAGTCTTACATCTTCTATGGGTCTTTCCAGACGGCATTTCGCCAAAACTGTTACTTCGGCGACCTTGGTTGGTGTGACTGCACGCCAGGCGAGCGCTCAATCGGCCAGTGTGTTTCGGCATGGCGTCGCCAGTGGCGACCCACTTATTAACCGGGTCGTCATCTGGACTCGGGTTACGCCCTCCCGCGCCGAGGACCCGATCGTGGTGGAGTGGATCGTTGCCGAAGATCCGTTGATGCGGCGAGTGCGGCAGCGAGGCGTCACCTCCACTAGCGCGGCCTTCGACTTCACGGTCAAAGTGGATGTGGTTCGGCTTGACCCGGGCACCACCTATTACTACCAGTTCCGAGCGCAGGGCCTCGACTCACCTATCGGCCGCACGCGCACCTTGCCCGGCGGCACGGTTGATCGGCTTCGCTTCGCCGTTGTCTCCTGTTCCAACTACCCCTATGGATTCTTCAACTCCTACCGTCTGATTGCGGGCCGGCTCGACCTTGACTTTGTTACCCATCTCGGCGACTACATCTATGAATACGGCAATGCCGAGTATGGCGATGGCGCCTCGATCGGCCGGACTGTCACGCCGGACAAAGAGATTACTGTCTTGTCCGACTACCGCGAGCGCTACGCCCAATACCGGACCGACCCGGACTTACAGGAAGCGCATCGGCAGCATCCCTGGATCATCGTATGGGACGATCATGAGTCGGCCAACGATTCCTGGGTAGGAGGGGCACAGAACCATACGCCTGGGCGGGAAGGCGATTGGTCTGCCCGTCGCGCTATGGCAACGCAGGCTTGGTTTGAATGGATGCCGGTACGCGAGAACCCGTACCTGGGCGGCGAAATTTACCGAAACTTCCGGTTCGGCAATCTGATGGATCTCGTGATGCTGGACACGCGAATCGAGGGTCGCGACCAGCAGGCGCAAAACGCGGCCGGGCTGCTAGACCCCAATCGCCGGCTGATCAGTGCCGCACAGGAAGCCTGGCTGTTTCAGGAACTCAGCAACTCCCGTGACCGCGGTACCCGCTGGCGATTCATCGGCCAACAGGTCATGATGGGCCAGTTACTCGGCGCGGACGGCGCGCCGGTCAATAGCGATCAGTGGGATGGCTACCCGGCTTCGCGTAATCGATTCCTGAATCATCTGGCCACCGGCAACCTGAACAACACGGTGGTGCTGACGGGGGACATTCATTCCTCCTGGGCTAACGAAATCAGCGTCAACCCGTTTGTGCCATCGGTCGTGCCGCAAGCGGTCGAGTTTGTTTGTCCCGCCGTTACGTCGCCTGGTATCGACGACCGCGCGCAAGCGACGGCGCTGCAGGGTCAGATCGGCGCGACGCATCCGCATGTCAAGTATGTGGAGTTGTACCGCCGGGGATACTTGTTGATTGACCTGACGCCAGAGCGTGCTCAGGCTGAGTTCTATCACGTTCGTACCATCACCGAGCGCAGCCGCGAAGAGGAAGTGGGGCAAGTACTGTTCACCTCTTCCGGGGAAAGCAGACTCCGTAGCGGCAACGCAAGTTCGACCCGCCCTGCGCCGCCGCCTGCACCTTGAGGAGGAATGATCTTGGGCACCTCCACCAACTTCGCGCAAGCCGTTGCCAGGGGTGCGCACGACGCCTTCTTCCGTTGCGTCCACGAAAATGCCCTGATCTACAACACCTGCTGGGAGGATCCACGGCTCGACCGTGAGATGCTCCAACTCGGCCCCGACAGTCGTGTTGTGACCATCACCAGCGCGGGTTGCAACGTGTTGGATTACCTGCTCGACAACCCCGCGTCGATCCACGCGGTAGACGTGAATCCACGGCAGAACGCCTTACTGCAACTCAAAGTCGCGCTGCTTCAGCATGGAGATCATAACGAACTCTTCCGGGTGTTTGGGGAAGGTGTGCGTCCCCGCTTTCGTGAACTGCTGACTGCGCTTGCAGCCGGGCTTAGTCACGAAGCCCGCCGATTCTGGCAGGTCAAGCACAACTACTTTGAGTCTTCGAGGCTGAATCCTTCTTTCTACTACCGCGGCGCAGCTGGTAACGCGGCCTGGGTAATGATTCAGGTTCTCCGCCGGACGAATGCGCAAGTGCGCCAGTACGTTGACGGGCTGTTCGAAGCTCGAAGCCTTGCCGAGCAACAGTCACTCTATGCCGCCGTCCGCCCTGCCCTCTGGAACGCCTTCAATTCATGGCTGGTGAAACAGCCAGTTACGATGACGATGCTGGGCGTGCCGCGCCCTCAGATTGGCCTGATTGAAAACGAGGTCCCAGGCGGTATTGCGGGATACGTCCAAAGTAAGGTCGAGTATGTGTTGACGCGCCTCCCCATCGCGGATAACTACTTCTGGCGCGTCTACGCCATGGGCCGATACACGCGGGGCTGCTGTCCGAACTACTTACGGCCGGAGCTTCTGAGCCAGCTCGGCGAGCGCTCCACCCGGGTCCTGACTCACAGTATGACCGTGTCGCAGTTCCTGGCGCGCAATCCCGGTAGTTACACGCACTATGTGCTCCTGGATCATCAGGACTGGCTGGCGTCGCACGATACCGAAGGCTTGGCGGAAGAGTGGAACCTAATCCTGCAAAACAGCCGCCGGGGTACGCGTATTCTGATGCGGTCGGCCAGCACGGAGATCAACTTCATCCCCCGGGCCGCTTGCGAACGGCTGCGATGTTTTCCGGACCTGACGCGGCGATTGCATGAACAAGACCGCGTGGGAACCTATGGCTCCACGTTGCTTGCGGAGGTGCAGTGACTAACCTAACTGCGGCCGGCCGGTTGGAGAACTACTATCGGTGGCATTCACGGATCTACGATTCCACGCGCTGGGCATTTCTGTTCGGCCGCCACAAACTTGTGCGGCTGGCCGCCGAGGGTCCTGTTCCATTCCGCATCCTGGAGATCGGTTGTGGCACCGGCACCAACCTCACGGAATTGGCCCGGATCTTTCCCGCCGCCGAGGTAGTGGGGCTCGACTGTTCTGCAGACATGCTCGAGATTGCGAAGCGGAAAACCCGCGGTTTCGGCGCGCGAGTGTCTTTGCGCCAAGGAGCGTACCGCGCGCCGATCGCCGAAGGCCGCCCGTTTGACCTGATCGTCTTCTCTTACTGCCTCTCGATGATCAATCCCGGGTACGACGAAGTGCTGGAACACTGTGTGCAGGATCTTCATCCGGCGGGTCGCGTAGCGGCAGTAGATTTTCACGACACTCCGCATGCCTGGTTTCGCCGGTGGATGAGCCTTAATCATGTCCGCATGGAGGGTCACCTCGTGCCGGCCATCGCGGGCGTTGGGCTGCGATGCAACCGGATGGAAATCGTGCGCGCCTACGGCGGAGTCTGGAGTTGGTTCACTTGGATCGGCTCGCCTTCATCGGACGCCCGCGCCAAATGCCGCAGTAGCATCTCCCGATAAGACTCCAAACCCGGCCCCGTCCAGCCCGGATCCTTCGCCATCTCATCCCACGTGCGCAGCCGCAGCATATCTTTCAAACATGGCTCGGTGGCGTAGACAGCGGCATCGGTGGCACTCATTGGCCCGCCTTGTAGCTTCAGTGTTTCGACGCTCGCCGCCGAGAGCCGTTCCATATAACTCGCGTTGGTGGCCGTGAGGTAGCGCTTGGCGTCGACGTGCCCGCCCACCAGTCGCGCCAGCCGCTCGGAGAATCCCCGGGCCAGCAACCACTGCTCGCCCATTTCGTCGTGATTCACAACACCCACGCGTTCATCCCGCTCAGTGCCTTCGACGTCGAACAGGTGGCCGATATCGTGAAGCAGGGCGGCGAGCACGAGTTCCTCGTCGGCGCCCGCTTGCCGCGCGTGCCAGGCGCATTGTTCGGCGTGTTGCAGTTTCGATACCGCTTCGCCGAAGTATTGATCGCCGCCCGACGCGCGCAAGAGCGTCAACACTTCCTCAACCACGGCTTCCGCCGATAACGTTTCGCTCATCGCTATTCCTCTCATGGCCGTTCACCGCGCTCGATCCTGGCGGAGATTTCATCGATCACCGGGAGCAGGGCAGCCACCGAGTCGATCACATAGTGAGCCCCTAGCGCTCGGAACTTCGCTTCGGCCTGCCCGTATCGCTCGGCGCGGCGATCGGCCGTCAGCGCATCCCACTGCGCGCGCGAAAGCCCGATCTCATTCCCCGTTGATACCACGGAGACTGCCCAAGTGCCGGCGTTCAGAGCTTCCGCAATATCCGCCGGAGTATCGCCCACTTTGACAAACGAACTCAACGGGAAGACGCCCAGTTGCCTCGCCGCGTGATAGATCATCCAGGGGGCGGGCCGGCCTCCGCCCACCAGATCGGGAGTCACCCAGCACTCGGGTTCATAGCCTTGCGCGGCGGCCGCTGCCTTCAACTCGGTCATCATCGCCGACTCGAAGCCTGTTGTGGAAGCCACGCGGATGGAATTGGCGCGCAGCGCGGCGGTTGTCTCCGGTACGCCCGGTAACAAATCAAAGTGCTGGCGCAGCACCTCGACTTGCAGCGGCCCGAACCCTGTGTACACGGCGTCGAGCGTCTGCTGGTCTGGCACGCAGCCATGGACTTGCTTCCACCGCTCGGCGACCATCGGATCCGACAGCAGCGCCCAGACGTGATCGCGCTTAGGCGTACCCATCGGCCGCCGTGCATCGGCTTCAGAAATCGTGACCCCGTGGCGAGCGAATAGTTCGACGAACGCCGCAACTGGGCCTCGGCTGCCAAAGTCCATCACAGTTCCGGAAATGTCGAAGATGACGGCGCGCACGCCAGGAATTAGCAGTGTGGGTTGCATGAGGATCAAAGAGGTACGACCGAGACCCGAGGCGGCCGCTCGCGTTCGGCGAAAGCGATGGCGGTGTTGATGTCGCTGAGCGCGAAACTGGCGCCGACGAGTTCTCGAAAAGGGTACCGTTCGCAGGCTACGGCGAGAAAACGCAAGGCAGCGTCGAGGTCTTCGGGGTTGTAGTTGTAGATGCCGGTCAGCTTCAGCATCCGGCGGACCAAACGGTCGGCTGGCAACTGCAGCGGGCGTGTTGGAAACACTGCACCGGCCATGACCAGATGCCCTCCGGGCCGGAGCCAGTCAGTAGCCGATTCGGTAGCCTCCGGCGCTCCGGAAAACTCCAGCGCGAGATCGGCGCCGCGCCCTCCCGTAGCGGCCATGATCGACGTGTGTAGATCAGCCTCTGGCGCTTCCATCCAAGTGGCGCCGAAGCGCTGTGCCGTTTCGCGGCGCACCGGGTCCGGCTCTACTACCATCACTTGTGCCGCTCCGCCTTCCCGTACCATGGCACACGCCGTCAGGCCGAGCATGCCCGCGCCGATGATGACGACGTTCTGCCCGGAAACTGAGCCACAATACCGCAGCACGGCGGCCACCGTAGCGGTGGCGCAGTTGGCAGGCGCGGCTACGCAGTCCGGAATCTGCGGAGGAACAGGGAAGATCGCCGACCCCGCCGGCAGCAAACAAAACTCGGCGTACGCACCCGACAGGTCATGCCCGGTTCCGGTACGCTCGTGTCCGAACTTGAAGAGCCGCTCGCACTGCGAACGCAAGCCGCGCTGGCAGTAGTAGCAGAGGCCGCAACTCCACACCATCGACCACGTGACGCGCTCGCCTTCGGACAGTGGCCGTCCGTGAAAGTCCCGCACGGGCTCACCCGGCGGCAGCGCCGCCACATCACCCACCATCTCATGCCCCAACACGCTCGGCGCTGGACAACTGCGCCGCCCGCCGATACTATGAAGGTCACTGCCGCAGATGGTGGCGCAGCGTATGCGCACAAGTACCTCGCCCGCGCCGGGCTCAGGCAACAGAAAATTCTCCATCGCCAACGGACGGCCCGGCGCGTGAAACACGGCTGCTTGCGATTTCATTGCCACTCTCTCACTGTTACTTGCCGATGCGCCGCCACGTATCGGCGCCTAGCCCGAACGACAACGTCATGCCCGCGCCGCCAAGCGCCGTCACGACGGTCACGCCCGGAGATGGTTCGAATCGAACAAAGGGCTGATCGGGGTGCTTGGCGTAGACTCCATACCAGCGCTGCGCGATCGTTTCCACGGGCAACTTCAGGAACGAGCGCAGGTAGCCGATGATCAGGCCGTCAATCTCCTCGCGGTTGAAGATGTCCACCTCATTGCCGTACTCATGGGAATCGCCAATCGTGATCTCGAGCTCGGGCGTCTGTGACGCCATCACGTGAATTCCCCATTTGTCGAATTGCGGAGATTCAGTGCCGACTCTCCGGCTTAAAGCGGCGAGTGTGGAGCAAAGTTGAAAGGAAGGGTAGAACCTGAGAGTGAGCCCACCGGCCAGTGCCGGGCCCAATTGCCACCCGTCCGGCTGCGGGACGGTCCGCATCATCTGCAGCTTACAGCGAACAATGCCGGACTCGAGGAAATGTTCAGGATAGAGCGTTTCAAAGTCATCGCCGGAACAAACCATAGCTTGCTCCACTTGCCATGTTTCGTCAAGCGTGCGGACGATCGGGAGATCGATGCCGCGCACGGTATGGCCGTAACGCAAGTCCACGCCGTGGCGGGCCGCCAGCCAATCAGGCAAGGTTGCAATGACCTGCCGCGGGTCGACCGTTAGTTCCGTCTCGCTCCACAACGCACCCTGGAGTCCTGAAGACACCAGAGCTGGCGATTTACTCAGTGCCTCGGCGGGAGTGAGCCACGAGCAACGATATCCGACGGCAGGTCCGCGCTCGGCAAACTCTTGGGCGACGGCCCGTTCGTCGTCACGATGGGCCAAGTGCAGGGAGCCCGTGTCCAAGAACGGCAGGCCCGACTGCGTCAGCACCTCACGCCAGATCCCGGCGCTTTCAAGGGCCATCTCCAGGCGCGGCCCGGCGGGTTGTCCAATCGGCCAGATCAAGCCGAAGTTACGGACCGACGCTCCAGAAGCCCGGGCGTTCCTCTCAAACAACACTACACGCTTGCCTGCCGAAGCAGCGGCGTAGGCGTGCGCGAGTCCAACGATGCCTCCACCTACCACCGCGACATCGGCACTTCTTTCGGTCATCTTGTTCTCCATTGCGTGGCCAACGCGGCAGCGCCGAGCAAGGCGGCAATGCTGAGTGCAGCAAACAGAGCATCCCAGCCAAACCTGCTTGAAACCATCGCCACCAAATACGGTGATACCACCTGCCCGACCGAGCCCACACCGTTGACGAACCCCGCGGCGCGGCCAGTCGCGCCCGGCGGCACGGCTTCTTGTGTGCCCACTCCCGCCATCAGCACGTCTGGTCCGAAAGTGAATGCGCCCATCAACGAAATCGCGGTGAGATTGCTCAGTGTGCCGATCCGGCTGACGAATGGATAGGCCAGACACAACACCGCCAGGCCGGCCATCATGATCGCGGCCACCGGGAAACGAGAATTGCGTCCGAAGCGATCTGATGCGTATCCCGCCAGTAGCACTCCGCCGAAGCCGACAAATTCAAACGCCGAAGAAGCATAGCCGGCCTGGACGGGCCCGTAGCGCAACTGCTCCGTCATGTAAAGGGGCAGCCAGAATAAAAATGAGTAGCGCGCCAGTTTCACGCAGAAGTACATGGCCGCAATCGCGAGCAACGGCCGGGTGAGAGTGAGCGGAACCAGCGCGGCTTCACGCTCTGTCTCGCCTTCCGCGGTGAGCGAGTGACCACGGTCGCGCGCCAGGATCCCAAATCCCAGGCCGATGAGCGCGAGAAAAATAGCGGGCGCCCAGGCACCGCGGCGCCAACCGCCTGCGCTAACGCTGGCCGCCAGATTGGTAGCGAGAAATCCGCCCACCACCAAATGGGTTCCCCACCAGGCCATCACGACGCTCCGGTTGACGGCGGGGAACCAATCCCGGGCCAGCTTGAGAACTCCCGGCCAGCCGGCGGCCTGCGCGATGCCGTTCACTCCTTGCGAGATCACCAGCGGAAAGCCCGTACCGGTCAACGTGGAGCAAGCCGCCGAAACCAGCGCGCCACCCATCACGACAACGCGCGAACCGACGCGGTCCGTCATCTGCCCCATTCCGAATTGCCCGCAGGCATAGGCGACGCTATAGACGAACAGCACATGCGCCAGGGCTTCGGAACTATAGCCTTGCTCGGTCTTCAGATAGGGCATCAGCACGCTGAAGTTCTTGCGGCACAGATAGTAACCGCAATAGGCGATCCAGGTAAATGCGAAGATGCGCGGGAACACAGGTTCCCGTTACTCTAGCGGTTGATTGTGTCGAGGAAATGACAGCGCGGGTGCGTTTGGCTCGAGACTTATTGGACGTGCAGGCTGCCCGAGCGCAAGTCAATGGTGGTGACGAGCCGCCGGAGCACGGGAAACCCGACGAAACCGTCGATCTGCACGCCGAACGACTCGCTGACCGGCGACAAGTCGGTAGTGATCGCTTCGCGCAGCAACGCGCGGCGGCCTCCGGGAAACTCAATCCGCATCGGGCGCAGAACTTCATTTGCGGCAGTGAAACCCGAGAGCCCTTGAAGCGAAATCTGGCGGATCGCGACGGCCGGCTCCCGCGTCTGCTGCACCATCGAGTATGCCGCGCCGGAGTCCAGCACGAAATGGGCGAGAGGGCCCGCCTCCACCTGGACTGGCGCAATCAGCAGGTGTCTGGATTGCAGGAGAGTGCGGCCGCTGCGGAGCCCGGAAGCTCCGGTTTCGTAACGGGACCAGGGACGCTCCCCTTCGGCCTCGGCGGGCTCGGAATCGGGAAACGGAGTCAACCGCAGCAAACTACTCTTGCCGTCAAGTGTGATCAGAAACTGGCGAAAAAGATCGAGCCCGATCAGCCCGTCCAGTTCGGCGGGAAACTCATGGCTGGTCGCCGCCACGATCACGTTGGCGAAGGAGATCTCACCGGCACGTACCGATTCAGCCAGCAGGAGTTCGGCGCGGCGCGCCCTTCCCTCTCCGAAGCCTCCAAGTTCGGTTTCGCCGAGCCGTTCAAGCCTTGCCAGGCGGGCGCTCGAAGGCGTGACCAGGAGTCCGCGGGCGCCAGTGTCGAGCATCATGCGAAGCGGGCGGGAACCGTTGAGTTGAATACTGACCAACCAGCCCGCAGCGCGGCCTTCTCGAGAGTATGCAACTGGCATCCGCAACTTGTATTCGGTGTACGGGGTCTCAAGCCGGTTGACCGCCCGGCCACCAAGCTGTTCCAGCAGTGCCAGGCGGCGCTGGGACACTTCATGAGAGCCGCTCAGTTGCAGCAGCCGGCGCAGCAACGCTGTTTCTAGCGCGCGATCCGGCGTGGTAGCGGCGTATGTTACCAGCACATCAGCATCATCCGGCGACGCCGCGAAGGCCTCCGAAAAATGCCGGAGCGCACTCGCCCGATCAAACGCCAGGAGATGCAAACGGCCCATGGCCAAGTGGGCGCCGGCTTTGGTTGATTGTGACTGTGCGGCCTGCTGAAGAATCGGAAGCGCGGTGTCAAAATCCACGCGGGAGAGTGCCGCCAGCCCGGCAGGGAGTCCTTCCGGCGCGGCCGCAGGCGAAAGGCTTGACAACAACAGGATTCCTAACCCGAGTGGCCAGATCATGCTTGCACTTTATTTCATTTCGGCTACAAATACAAATCTAAATTGTTACAACGGGCCTGTTGACCAGACTTTCATCTTCCAGGCACGCGCCGTTGACATAGCTGCCGTATCGTCGGTAACCATGATTCGCAATATGACCTTCAGGATTTTCTTCGGATTTCTACTCCTCGGCGTGCCGGTTCTGTTGGCACAATCGGAGAACGCCGAAATTCTGGGCTCGGTGGTGGACTCCTCCGGCGGTTCGGTGGCTGGAGCGAAGTTGACTCTCAAGGACCGCAACACCAACTTCGAGCGCACCACCATTTCCAATGAACAAGGAGTCTATGCCTTTCCCTCGCTACGGATCGGTAGCTACGAAGTGCGCGCAGAACAAAGCGGTTTCCGGCCGGCTTCGTCAGTGGTACCGCAACTTCGGGTCGCCGACCGCGTTCGTGTGGACCTGGTGCTGCAGCCGGGCGACGTGGCCAGCGAAGTGACCGTGCAGAGCGAGGTGACCGGTCAACTGGAAACCGAAACGAGTTCACGCGGCCAGATCATCGCGAGTGAGCAGATTCGCGAGTTGCCGCTGAATCGCCGTGACTATACGCAACTCGTTCTGTTGGCGCCAGGCACGGTTACCCAGCCTGGCCGGCGTATCGGCGGGGCCATCAACGTGAACGGCAACCGCGCGCTGCAGAACAATTTCCTCCTCGATGGGGTCGACAACAACTCGAACGCCACCAGCTTTCGTGGCGAACGGGTGGACGTGATTCGCCCATCGGTAGATGCGGTGGCGGAATTCAAAGTGCAGACCAACGCCTTCTCGGCAGAGTTCGGCCGAAGCGCCGGTGGGGCTGTCAACGTGACGATCAAGAGCGGAACCAACCAGCTTCGCGGCACACTGTGGGAGTTTTTCCGCAACGACAGGCTCGACGCCAAGGGCTGGACGCCTACTGCCGACGGGCGTAAGCCGAAACTTCGCTACAATCTGTTCGGCGCCAACCTGGGCGGACCGATCCGGCGTGACCGCACATTCTTTTTCGCCAACTACGAACGCGAGATGGAGCGGCAGGGCACCAGCTATATCAGCACGATGCCAACCGATGCGCTGATCCGAGGCGACTTCAACAATGTTCCGGTGGCGGGCGACCTGCGCATACAGCCGCGCGATCCATTGACGGTCACCGCCGCCAATCCCACCGGAACGCTGTTTCCGAACCTGGCCATTCCGCAATCACGCTGGGATAGCGTATCGCGCCGGATGGCCACGCTAGCCGAATTTCCGCGCGGGGTTACCGGTGCGGGCGTGCCCTTCGCCGGCTACTATCTGAGCACGGTGACGAACCGCACGAATGTCGACCGGCTCGATATGCGCCTGGACCACAATGTGACCGACAAGCTACGCATCTTCGGCCGCTACAGCTTCAGCGACCTCGAAACATTTCGTCCGGGACTGTTTCCTGGGCTGATCGAGGGCAGCTTCAACGATGGCTTCGGCACCACCGCCACGCGCGGCCAGCATGGCGTCGCAGCAGGCACCTGGGTAGTCTCTCCGACCACGCTGGCGGAATTGCGGCTCGGCTATACGCGATTGGGCGCCAACGTATATCCGCCCAACTTTGGTTCGGCCGGCCCCACCGAACTAACCGGCATCCCGAACCTGCCGAGCGCTCCGGCCATCAACGGCGGTTGGCCCAAAATGATTCTCGACGGCATGAGTTCGTTCGGCCGGCACACGTCGACGCCACAGTTTCAGATCCCGAATGTTTATATCCTCGACAACACCTGGAACCTGCTGCGCGGAAAGCACGCGGTCCGGTTCGGCTACAACGTGCAGCACATCCAGACCGCGGTGATGGACGTGTCGGCGCTCATCGGCGTCTTCCGGTTCAATCGCAATCAGTTCTCCAATAATCCCTGGGCGGACTTTCTCCTCGGCATGCCGACGAGTCATTCGCAGACATCCTTCTCGGTTCTCTACAACCGGAAGTGGATCAACAGCGGATTCGTGCAGGACGATTTCAAGATTCGCCGCCACCTGACGCTGAACCTGGGCCTGCGCTATGAGTTCAGCACGCCGGTGACGGAAAAGTACAATCGGCTGGTGAACTTCAACCCGGCGACAGGTGAACGAACCTTCGGCAAGGACGGCGGCTTGTTCGAACGCGCGCTGGTGAGTGCGGATCGGCGCAACTTCGCTCCGCGCCTCGGCCTGGCCTGGACCGTGCAACCGAAGACGGTGGTGCGCAGCGCCTTCGGCATCTTCTACAATCACACCAACCGTCAGGGCCGCGAGGGCTTGCTGGGCATGAATGCGCCATATGTGGTGGATCTCACGCGCGTGCAGGGTATCCAGACGGCGAACCCGATCACGCTGCAGGGCGGCCCGCCGGCCGGTTTCCTCGCCAATGCCACGACAGTGGACCAGATCCAGCGCGGGAACGACCCGAATCTCCGCAATCCGTACGTGATGCAGTGGAACTTTACGCTGCAGCGCGAGTTGTTCAAGAGCTGGTTGTTTGAGGCCGGGTACGTGGGCAATCGGAGCGTGCAGAATACCCGATTCCTCAACGCCAATCAAGCGCTGAGAACCGGCAGTGCAGCTTCCCTGCAACAGCGGCGGCCCTTCCCTCAGTTTGCCGATATCCAATACATGGACTCGGGCGCCACCACCAGCTACAACAGCTTTCAGACTCGCGTGGAGCGGTCTTTCGCCAACGGCTTCTCCTTCCTGCACAGTTTCACCTACGGCCGCCTGCTGTCCAATTCCGGCAACTGGCTGGAAGGCTTCGCCTCGCCTCAGGACAGCCGGAATTATGCCGCTGAATGGGGCCTGGACCCGAGCCATGTCAAATGGAATTCGGTGGCCAACTGGGTCTACGCCGTGCCGGTCGGCCGCGGGAAGAAATGGGGATCGAGTTGGAACCGCGCCGCCGATGGCCTGCTCGGCGGGTGGGAGGTATCGGGTATCTGGACGCTACGGTCAGGCTTCCCGATTACGATCACATCGAGTTCGTGCGGCGATTGCAATATCGGTGGCGAGCGGACGCAGCGCGCCGATGTGGTGGCCGGACAAAGTTGGAAGCTCGACAACCCGAGCGCGTCTCTTTGGTTCAACCCGGCGGCGTTCCGGCCGGCGGCTTCGCCTTTCGGCACGGCGGGCAGGGGGGGCGTTTTGGGCCCTGGCCTGCAGAATTGGGACTTCACGTTGGGCAAATTCTTCGCGGTCACCGAGAGAGTGCGTGTTCAGTTCCGCGGTGAACTATTCAATGCGTTCAACCAGGTCAACCTCAACTTCCCGAACTCGAACGCGTCCGGCGGCGGGTTCGGCGTCGTGACCAGCGCATTACCCGGGCGCAGCATCCAGTTGGGGCTGAAGCTCTACTACTAAGCGGTGGCCCATAAATAGAACCACATAGATAGGCATAGTTCTGTCAGAAGCGGTTTGGCATGGAGCCTCGTTTCCGATAGCACTAGATCTGTCCCAGGCAACATCGACAGTGTTCCGGACTGAAATCGCCCAGTGAACAGCAAGGCTTGAGTGTGTTAGAGTTCTTCCCATAGATTCATTTCAAGGAAGACATATAACAAT